>CALXAD010000008.1 GCA_944386195.1 uncultured Clostridia bacterium | reverse complement strand
TTAACATTATATATTAGGTTTCTATATGTGTCTATTTTTTTACATATTTTGTTGCATTAATTTTTTGAACTCATCAACAATAAAAGAAATGTAATTTTTATTAAATTACATTCCTTGATCTATATATACTTTTTCATTTGGATAATACATATCTAGTTTTTCTCTTGCCATTTGTTCTATAAATTCTAATGAATTAACATTATCTTTTTGATTATTAAGTTCTTGATTTGTCTCTTTTTCTTCAGCAATTTGCTGAGATAAATCTTCGCTTTCTGCACTATATTGATTTAAAGTTTTTTGTTGACCAATTATCGTAAAAATAGCATATATGCCAACAATTAAAATTATTAGTCTCACGAATATTTTTCTTTTTTTCATAAGTTAATCTCTCCAATTCTAATGTATACAAAGGTCCTTACGGATACTCATAACTATATAATTCTACATTTTTTTGATAAATCCTTCTAATTTATTTAATTTTGTTTAATTTTTTACATTATTTTCTTGTTTTTTATTACTTTTTGCAATATTTATGATTTTATTACATAAATTAGCAAAAGTTTTTCTAATATTTATAAAAATGAATGAAATAGGTTTAAAAAATATCTTCTTAATAAATTTTATAGGAATAAAAATAATTTTAAATATTTTACCGATAATTTTCTTTAAAAATTTTATTATTATTACATTTATTTTTATAAAATATGAACTAAATAGAAACATATAAATAAATATCCCCAAGGCTATTCCTAAAAACATAAATAAACGAATTTCACCATTATTAAAAGTAAATATAAAATATATAACAGAAAAACCTGTTAAAATCCAAAATAAGAGGTCTTCAATGTATGTGACAAAATCAGTAGTTTTAAATGTTCTTCTTAGTATTCTAAAGAAATCAAATAAAATGCCTATTATAACACCATTTAATATAAAAATAAAAAATAAATATGCCTGATTTGTAACCATATAATACTCTCCTTAAGAGCAAGATTTTATTTAAAAATCTTACTTATTAAACTTCCTTTTGATTTTTCACTACCTTTTTGGTCACTATAATTCATAGATGAAATATCTCCTTCAACAATTACTTCTGATGTATCTATACTTAACTTATTTATCCTTAAATTTTCCCCTTTTACTGTGAGTAACCCTAATTCTGTTTCAATTATTACAACTTGGTCATCAAAACTTAGAACATCAGCTACTCCAGAAACACTTAATTTTTGCCTATTTTCTAAAATAAGATTTTGTATAACACTTGTATTTAATGTTTTTCTTTCATCAACAGTCATTACTTAAAACCTCCTTTTGTTTTTTCCTGCTAAAATATATATATTCAGTGTTTGTCTTGTTTAGAACAAAGATTAGAAGATTCTTTTGTGCAATTCTTGTAAAATTGTATCTTCGGTTATATTTTTGAATGTTATTGAAATTTTATTTTCTGAAATATCAATATTTAAAATCTCTAAATTTTTTTCTTCTATGAAATTCAATATTTCTTTTATTAATTCTATATTTCTTATTATTCCATTACCTACAATTGAAATTCTTGATAATTCTTTTTTTATAATGCTTTTTACAGTATTATCTTCTATTTTATTAGATATCAAAGTTCCTTCATCTTCTTTAAAAGTTGATTTTGTAGTAATAGGGATATTAAATTTCTCCCCTATCTCAACACATCTATTATGAAGTACTTTTGCTCCTTCATTTGAAATTTCTAGCATTTCACCATATGATAGATTAGGTAATTTTTTTGCTCCTTTTATTTTATTTGGGTCAGCTGTATATACTCCATCTACATCTGAAAAAATATAACAATTCTCTGCTTTTAAGCTTGCTGCTAATGCTACTGCTGTTGTATCTGACCCTCCTCTTCCAAGAGTTGTTATATCATTGTTTTCATTTATTCCTTGAAACCCGAGCTATGATAACTATCTTTCCTTTTTCTAGTTCTTGATTTATTCTTTCTGTATTAATAACTTGTATATTAGCCCTTTGATAATTATTATCTGTAAATATTCCGAGCTTGCCATCCACTTAATGATATTGCAGGATATCCCATGTAATTTAATAATATACTTAACTTACTAATTGAAACTTGTTCACCACTACTTAATAAGGCATCCAATTCTCTTGCTGGTATGTTATTGCTTAATTCTTTAGCTTCTTTTATTAGTTTATCTGTTGTTTTTCCTTGTGCAGATACAACAACTACTACTTTATATCCATTATCATATATTTTAGTAATCCTTCTAGCTACTAATTCTAATTTTTTATTATCAGCAACTGAGCTACCTCCGAATTTTAAAACAATTATTTTACTCATTTAGTCCACCTCTTTTGAACCAATAATATAAAATAACAAATTAATTATAAATATTGTTATTCTTATATTATTATATGTTGCTAGAAGTAAAAAAGAGATAGAATAATTAATTCTACCTCTTTACCTTTCTTTATTTTTTATATTATATTTTAAGTAGCTTTCAATAAAATCATCAATTTCTCCATCCATAACAGCTTCAACATTTCCTACTTCATATCCTGTTCTATGGTCTTTTACCATTGTATATGGACAAAATACATATGAACGTATTTGACTTCCGCCATGCGATATCTTTTTGGTCTCCATGTAAATCTTCTATTTTTTCTTTATGTTCTTTTTCTTTTAAATCCAATAATTTTGATTTTAACATTTTCATTGCTGTTTCTCTATTTTGTATTTGGGAACGTTCAGATTGACAAGAAACTACTATATTTGTTGGTATATGTGTAATTCTTACTGCTGAAGATGTTTTATTAATATGTTGACCTCCTGCTCCTGATGACCTATATGTGTCTACTCTTAAATCATCTGGATTTATTTCAATATCCATATCTTCTGTAATTTCTGGTAAAACTTCAACAGATGCAAATGAAGTATGTCTTCTGCCTCCTGAATCAAAAGGAGATATTCTAACTAATCTATGGATTCCTTTTTCTGATTTTAAATATCCATATGCATTTTCTCCTATTACTTCAAATGTAACACTTTTTAATCCTGCCTCTTCCCCATCTAAATAATCTATTTCTTTTACTTCATAATTGTTCTTATTTGCCCATCTTGTATACATTCTATAAAGCATTTGAGCCCAATCTTGAGATTCTGTTCCTCCTGCTCCTGGATGTATTGTAACTATTGCATTATTCGCATCATATTTTCCAGATAGTAAGCTAGACAACTCTAATTTTTCTACATTTTTTTGTAATTTTTTTACATCTATTGATATTTCTTTTTCTAATTCTTCATCAGGTTCTAATTTTATTAATTCTACTAGTTCTTCTAAATTCTCTATTTCTTTTTCTATCTCTTTAAAATCTGAACATTTTGATTTTAATCTCTTTATTTTAGAAAGCACTTTAGAAGAATTTTTACTATCTTTCCAAAAATCTTCTTCTAGTGTTTGTTTTTCTAAATCTTCTAAATCTTTTTCTAATTTAGATATGTCAAAGAGACTCACTCAAATCTTTTACCTTTTCCTTAATATCTTCTATTATCTTAGAAGTTTCTTCTAATTCAAACATATTTTCACTCCTTTATTTTATTTTTTAAAAATTTATAAATAGAATAAACTATTTTAACAATAATTACTATAATAACAGGAAATAACAATGCTATTCCATATTCTACATATTGTAAACCATCAAGCCATTGCCCATCTTTTGGCTTATACTCACCAATAGTAAATCCTAATGCTATTGAAAAAACTACCCATAATATTAAGAAGAAAGCATTAAATTTTTTGGAACTGTAATTATTTTTAGTTATTATTTTTTTAGAATATATTAAATAGATAATAGGCGTTACAATAAGAAATATTATTGAAAGTAAATATTTTTGTAAATCATTATAAAGTATTTGAATTGCTTCATCACAAAATGCAAAAATCACCCATCCTATTATTTGCCACAATATTACTAATAATAAAGATTTTTTAAATTCTTTCATTAGTTCTTCTCCTCTTTTTATTTCCGTATACATTATATTATCCTGAAAGCAAAAAGTCAAATAAAAAACTACCTTAAATCCAATTATGGAGATAAGGTAGTTTTATGGAGAAATTAACATATTCAGGTAATTGTGTACCGTGTATTATTATTAACTATATCTAAAGACAATCTACATTGCTTATATTTAGTAATGTGTTTTCTCTTCGGATATTTATCAGGATTAGAAAGGACTTCATATATAATTCTATCAAATATATAATTGACAGTATTATTGAGTTCTCTTGCTCCTGTATCGGTTAATAATGATTTTTCAGCAATACGTTCAAACAGTCTTCCACTGTAGTAAAGTGAAATACCTCTCTTTCGAAATTCTCGTTGGTAAGCCCTAAATATTGATAGCTTAGAATTTCTAAGTATCGATGCCAAGTCTTGTTTTGTAAGCTTATTCATCTCAACTATAGTACTAATTCTACCAACAAATTCTTCAGGCAAACCATATCTAATTAAGTCTTGCTTCAAGAGTTTCGTATCTTGCTTAGGCTTAGTATCTTTATTTAAATTAAACCCTGCTTTACTAGTATTTAATCTTTTTTTACGAATTTCCTCTAGTCCTGAGAAAGCTCCTAAAAAGATTACAATTAAATTGGAGGTATCAAAATCTATTGAATATGGCTCTTCGTCCGTAGGGACTTCGATTGTTGAACCTTCAATTATTTTAAGAAGACTATTTAAAACTTCTCTTCCAGAAACATCACGTTCATCGGAAAAGCCTTTACCTGCTTTCTTGTCAATTTCATCAATGACAATTACTCCATTTTGGGCCCTTTCAATATCTTGATTAGCATTTTCGAAGAGATTATAAATCATCTCTTCTACATCTGCTCCATAATAACCTTCTTGAGTATACTTTGTAGCATCCTCAATAGTATATGGGAGATTTAGCACTTTCAAGATTTGGCGGATAGTTTCTGTTTTACCAGTACCACTATCACCAATAATCAAAAGATTTGTTTTTATTGATTTAAAAACAATGGCTTTATAAATGGCTGTAATAATCTGTCTTACTGGTTCATTTTGACCAATAATACATGTCAGGACACTTTCTTCTACTTCTTGAATTCTTGGAAGTTTCATTGTTGAAGAATCTTGGGTTTCATTATTTTCTCTCAAGAATCTTTTATAAGCATTTGACCTTTTGCTTTTATTGCTTTTGACCTTAACTTTTTCTGGATTCTTCGTTGAATTTTCAGTAGTAGTAGAAATATTCTGTTCGATTATATCTGTCATGATTTTCTCCTTTGCATCTTATAAGATACATTATGTATATAATGTATTTTCCTAAATTTTATCACTCCACTTTTCTTATGTCAACAAAAACGCTTAAATATTGAAAAATAAAAGCATAGTCAATTAATATAACTATGCTTTAAGATGTGTCCCTAATTGGACATTTTGTCCAAAAGGAAACGTCCCCAATTAGACATTTCTTCCGTGACAATTCTTATATTTCTTTCCTGAACCGCATGTAGTAGAAAATTTAGTATTATTAGTATTTACAATATTATCTATACTATTGGTGTTTCTTGATTTAAAGAATTTATATAAAAAAGTACATATAGTATTTATTGTATTATTCTAATTATCTTTTCTTATATTGTGGCAACAAATTGGCAACAATGTCGCCAACATATTTTTTATTTACCATTAATATATTTATAAAATATAATGTAAAAACTTACACAGTATATTTTATATGCTTAATATACCATGTAAGTTTTATTTTGTCAATTTACTCCTAATTTTATAATTTATAGAACTTTCCAATATCCATTTTTATTTGCACCGACTCTATCTATTATTCCTTTTTCTTTTAGTTTTTTTATATTTCTTTTTACTGTCATTGTTGTTACATTTAGTTCTTCAGCAATTTCCTTTTGAGTAACATTAGGATTATTTGTGATTATTTGCAATATCTTTTTTTCTGTTTCAGTTAATTTTATAGTAACATTTATAGTAACATTTGTAGTAACATTTTTTGTATTATTTTCACCATTCATTGCCTTTAAATAACTATCAGAGGCTTTACATTTAACAGCTACTCCTCCAGCCTCATTAACAATTTCAGGAATTGGAGAACCATATTCTTTACAAGCATCTGTTATCCTTTTTATACCACTACCCCAATATTCTACAAATCCCGCTCTAAAAAATGTTTGTGAAATTTTTAAATTTCTAGGCATAGATGGATGAGGCTTAAATAGAATTTCTTTTACTTCATTTGGTATTTCACCAGGATTCCAAAAGTAAATATAATCTTCATAAACTTTTATTTGTGTCGGTATAGCCACATTGTATGCTTTGTGTTGTAAAAAATTATAGATTATCTCTCTTGCAGCTGCTTCAGGTAATATGTATTCATCTACTCTTTGCATACCATTAAAAGAAACATAAGCTTTTAAATATTTTGCATATAATATTCTTACTATTTCTTCTGCTTGAAATATGAGTGAACCATGTACTTCATCTTGGTATCTTAAATCCGCATCATCTTTTCCAAAAAAAGCTATTCTGGTATATGCACCAGGTATCCATTTCTCTGGATCATTATGAAATAACAATATTGCAGAAGTTGTTAAATATCCATCCTCATACAATTTTAGATTTTCTAATAGTCCCTTATTATTTATCTTAACTTCATCAAAACTTAACCTCTTATTTTCTACTGCTAACTTTTTAAATCTTTCAATAGCATTAGAATCCAAATCTTCAATAGCTACATTCGGAACTTTCATAGTATCCCAAGTCTTTCCAAATCTTTCTAAAAGAAGTCTATCATATTCAGAGGAAGTCGCTTCGTGATTGCTTCTTCCACTTCTTAAATAAAATTTTCCATGATAACTAATTGGTATTGGATATTTGTCAATTTTTATTGAAATATATTCTAAATTGTTTTCTTTCTCTAATTTTACTTTTGTTAGTATTCCTAACGAATCTTTAATTTTTCCAGGTAATTTATCTAAAAGACTTTGTGCTGTATTTCCTAAACCAACAACTTTTCCATTATCATCGACACCTATATATAATAAACCTCCTGTTGCATTAGCAAATCCACATATCCACTCGAGCCATTCATCTTTCCAGATTTTCTTGAACTCTACATCTTGATTTTCAATCATACTTTTTCTCCTAACAACACTATTTATTGCTTAAAAGTATATCATATTTTATATTATTTTTCTATTATTATGCTCAATTTTATAAAAAATTACTAAATAATTTTTCTAATATGCTCAATTTTATTACAAATAAATATTAAGATATATAGTTCGTTACTACAATCCTAATTTTTTCTTTTCTTCTGTAAACATTATGTTTTACCTGTACTTTATAGTAATCCAAATAAGGTTTAAACATAATTGCAAAACTTATGTTTTATTAACTTCAACTTTCTAAATTACTTTTTGTTATTTCTAATTGTTTTGGTTCTTTTAAAACTTTATCTACAATACTTTCCGTAGACATTTTTTCGTATCTCTCATTTAAAGTTTCTCTTAATTTGAATAACCTCTTCTTAGCTGTACTTACTAATTCTAAATAAGTACATGCACATATTTGTTTTGTCTCATCCATTTTAACATTTCTAGAAATATTATTAGACACTTTATCCCCTACAACATATGCATAAATTGTAGGTTTAGAAGGCAATGAAGAAGAATTATATAATGCATTAACATATGTCATTGCCTGATTTATTTCATTTTGTTCAATTGTAAAAAATCCTTTTTTCAATTCAATTATTAATATTTTTCTATATTCATTTAAACTTATTTTGTCATTCCAATCTTCAAAACCATATGGAGCAATTACGGATTCTTCAAATATTACTAAATCTGGTCTTTTATTTGGTTCATCGAGTTCTTTGTATTTTATACTTTTAAAAACTTCTTTTACAATAGTATTTAGTCGTTTATTATATGTATACATTTCCGAATCATATTCTGGTCCAAATAACCATTTAGCTTGTGCAACAAGTGGATGTAACGTATGAAGTTCATCCGTATGCCTATCAGAGCATAACCTTTCTATTGCTTCTACAACTAAAACCCTTTTATCTATTGTGTCTAATGTTAATTGTATATCTTTTACATTCCAACTTTCAAGAATATTATTTAATGTTTCTATATCATCTTCAGAGAATTTTGACAATTTTTCTAATAAATCTTGTCCAGTTCTTGCTTTTTGAATATTAATCATGGTTTCTACTGCTAAATCAACTGTTTCTATAGATAAATCTGGTTGTTCTTCCACAATATTATCTATAAATTCTGCCACTTCACTTTGAGAGGATTTATTCAATTCTTTAATTTCATTAATTCTATTTCTAACGATTTCTAATTTTGTTTCTTGCCTTTTTTCTTTACTAATTTCTCTTATATAATTATTCACATATATAGCAACTTTTTCAAATAGTTCTTTAGTTCTATCATTCTTTTTAAATGCTGTCCAGTCAGGTAATACATCATCATACATATCATCTGTTTGCACAATTACAGTATATCTTTTAGCCATTTGAGTTCTGCCATCTCTTATCATCCTATCACCTAGTTCCCAAGATGGTTCACCTACTAATCTTTTACCTACCCAAAAAGCAATGCCATGATAAACTGACTTTTTGGCTGTTTTATTAGAATCAATTATATAAATTTTTAACTTTATTCCGTTGCTCAGTACAATCTCTTCCTGTTTCTGTAAGCCACTATGATTAGATAAATCTATTATAACATTGTTTATTTTTACAATGAAACTTGGATCAAACAAATACCTTGCAGATAATACATCTGTAATCGTTTTTACATCTGGCAAATTTTGAGTCACAAATGTTGAAAGTTTTGTTCCATGTCCTTCTTTTTTTGTTTTCTTTACATTGTATATTTTAAAAGGAGTTGATCCAGATGATAAATCCACGTCACAACTAAAGCATTCTCCATTTTTCCATGTATCTATATGGTAAGAAGTAGAAAAGCAAAACATACTATGTCTTCCTATTCCATTTCGTCCATAAGCTTTTCGTTTTATGTCTTTTACTTCTGGAGGAAATTCAACATCTATTCCTTGATTTTTTACTCTATTATAGCTTAAAGTTAACCATCTTTGACTAAATTCTGCTTCTGACATTCCTATTCCATCGTCTTGGATTATCAACTTTTCATGCTCTTTTAACGGAATTGTAATCTCTACTAGTTTTGCACCAGCATCCCAGGAATTAGCTATAAGTTCGGTTAGTGCATTATCTGGTTTTTGGGTAACCGTTCCAGTAGTCCTTTGAATATAGTCTTCTTCAAATATTGTTATTTGTTTATACTCATTGCTCATAATTTGACTCCTCTTATCAAATAAAATATCATTTTTCTCTCTATTAATTCTATTTAACGAAACTATTAATTATCATATTGTCAATCTCTAGAGGGATATTTTTACTAGTTATTAATTTATTGTCTAATATTATTTCTTTTAAAATTTTACTAAAAATATCTAATGCAATATTATAACAACTTTTATTTAAATATTTTGAATAAGAAAATTTCTGTTTATTTATACTTCCATGCACAATTGCCGACCTATATGCATATAAATCTTTTAGCACTTTTCTGTAATCAATGTCTTTATTTAACCTATTCATAATGAATGATATTCTTATTGCTAATTTATATGTTACTTCTGTTTTTTCATTATCAGTCAACAATATTTCAATTCCTATTAAAATATCTAAAAAAGCATCTTCCTTATTATCTCTAACTAATGCTCTAATCAACCTATCTATTGCCATCTCAATTTGTTTGTTATTACAATTAATAACATTATTAAATATTTTTTTAACTTTTTTTAATTGTACTATACTTATTTTTGGTACTTCATTATTCCAAGTTCCTTTCTCTAAGTATATTGGATACATATTGACAGTTGTACCATGCATTTCAATTAAGTTGCCTTCTGGAATATACAACATCCAGTTTTTGGGTATTGCAATAACTTGTTCATATCCATTATATATGCCTGTTTCAAGAAACAATGAAATAAAAAAACTATTTATTATGAATAGAGGAAAAGAATTATATCTGCTCAGTGCATCTTTAATATTCCAATAATTATTTGATGGATATTGTAGTGTGTAGCCATCTAAAGCAAGAGCGTGAGTTGCACACCCCTTTACAATCTTTTCAAATGTCCCTCTATCTGTTCCAATCTTATATCGTGAAAGTTGTATTTCTTTGTTCATTTTAATAATTTTTGTATTTTCGTTTATTTTATATGAGTTCTGTTCAAACTGCAATAATAAAATAGGAACAATTATATTTAATTTTATTTGTTCTGAATATAAACAATTTAATACTGGAAACAGTAGTTTATTATAATTTGATTTGTTATATCTTGTGCCATATCTGTAAATATACTTTCCAATGAAGTCTGATATAAACATATACAAAAAAGAATATTTAAAATCAGACTCACTAATGCAAAACATTTCTTTTAATTTTGTATTATTTTCAACAAGAGATATAAACTTATTTATTCCGTTTAAATTTCCAATATCTATTTTTTCATCTTTTTTTGTTATATATTTTCTAAATAAGCTTGAATAGTCTCTATATTCCACATTATCGTTCAAGAACGAAAGAAATGTTGTACGGAAATTTGGCATTTTGCTATTTTCAAAATCACTTTCGTAAATTGGATATTCATAAAATTGATCTATAGATGATCCATTCTCAATATTTATCTTTGCCTTTTTTAATCCATCCCTTACCACATTTTCAAATATTTCTTTAAACTTATTAGTTTCATCATTTATGTCCATTATAATTTCTCCCAACAATATTTTTTTAATTATATCATATTTTCTACTATTTCTTCAATTATTTCTGTTCCCATTATATGTTCAATTTTTTTATTAATATTTTTTGTTGCCTCTTCTGAACCTATAATATAATAATTTTCTGTAGTTTCAATTCTTTTATGTCCTAATATATCAGCAATATCCTTAATTTCAACACCATTTCTTAAACATTTTGTTGCATAACTTCCCCTTAAATCATAAAATCTACAATTTTCAATTTGTAATTCATGATGTATAATTTTAAATGGATATTTAATAACATCCGTTCCTGCATAACTTCCATTTTTGCGTGTAAAAACCATTTCAACATTATTTCTATTTTTATATTTACTTTCAATTATTTTATATTCAACTATTTTTCCGTATTTATTTTTTATTGGCTCTAATGAATACTTTTTATAATTATTACCATATTTTTTCTTGTATAATTGTTGTTGCTTTTTGTAATTGCATAATGCTTTATATAAAGTATCACAAATACAAACTTCTCTACAACTTCCTTCAGTTTTGGTTGTTCCTAAAAACCATCTACCTTTTTCATCTTTTAATTTTGAATATACAGTTTTATTTATCATTATTAACCTATTTTTTAAATCAATATCATTCCAGGTTAGAGCAAATACTTCTCCGGTTCTCATTCCTGTATAACATGCTGTTAAAAATGCACAAGTGAATGTTGTGTTGTTTTGAAATCTTAATAATATTCTGTCAATTTCTTCTTTGGTATAAATATGTTTTGTTCTGTTTTTTTTAACTCGAATGATAAAACTCTTGGAATTTGCAAATTTCCTGCCGGATTACCTTCAATAAAGCCAAAATAGTTTGCAGCATCTCTTAATGAACTTTTTATAACTTTTTGATAATTTCTCAAAGATTCTTTATTACCTGTTTTTTGATATAATTTTAATAGTGCTTGATTTAATAGATATGGTGTAATATTGCAAATTCTATACTTTCCAAGTATTTTCTTTATTGCATCAAATGATTCTCTATATCTTTTAGCAGTTGAATATTTATAGTTTATTTCAAAATATTCTTTCATCCAATAATCTAAATAGTCTGAATATGACATTTGAGCTTCTACTTTATTTTTTCCATTAATATATTCATCATAAGCTTTCATTCCTGCTAAATATGCTTCATTTTTTGTTCTAAATCCAGATTTTGAAATTCTAGTCCTCTTGTTATTTACTTTTGCTCCTTCAAAAAAGTATTCATACACCTTTCCTCTTTTTCTTACATTAATTCTTCTCATAATTATTACCTCCTTATTTTTTATTTATATCATTTGTAAATTCTAATATAAAAAGAAGTGTCACCCTTTTTATTTAGGTTACACTTCTTTAATTTTAAGCTTTTATAAATTTTTTATTTAAGTTTGGGTGACAACCTAATTTTGTCACCCAATTTTCGATTTTTGTAAAATGCTTTAAACACAGGTGCTATGCGTTCTTTCCACAACAGTTCTTATACTTTTTACCTGAACCGCATGGGCATGGGTCGTTTCTACCTATCTTTGGACCTTCATTTCTTATTGTTCTATCAACATTTGTTCCTATTTTTGCTCCACCATCTACACTATGGATTGCTTCTAATGCTGCTCCTGTTATTTTTACAGTTTCTTGTCTCTTTGCTTCCCCTACTGCACGTATATGCATTAATATTTTTGTTACATCAATTTTGATATTATTAATCATTTCATCAAACATATCAAAACCTTCTAATCTATATTGAACAACAGGGTCTTTTTGTCCATAAGCACGAAGTCCTATACCATTTTTTAATTCATCCATATTGTCGATATGGTCCATCCATTTCTCATCAACAACTTTAAGCATTACAATTCTTTCAAGCTCTCTCATTTGGTCTGAAGTAATCTCTTCTTCTTTTTCTTTATATATATCTAATGCTCTCTTCTTTAATTCTTCTGATATTTCTTCTATATTTTCTTTGTGTTCTTTTATAAAATCAAGCATTTCAATTCCAAAGATATTTATAATGTCATTATTTAAAGACTCTATATTTAATTTATTATTTTCACCTTCTACATAAATAGTTGGTAAATTATCTGCAACATATTCTATCATATTTATGATATTGTCATGAATATTTTTTCCGTCTAATACTTCACGTCTTTGTTTATATATTACTTCTCTTTGTGCATTCATAACATCGTCATATTTTAATACATTTTTACGAATAGTAAAGTTTCTACTTTCTACTTTCTTTTGGGCATTTTCTACAGCTTTTGATATCATTTTTGATTGTATTGGCATATTTTCATCTGCACCTAAAGTATTATAAACCTTAGTTATCGCATCTCCACCAAATATTTTCATTAAATCATCATCTAATGCTATATAGAATCTTGATTCTCCTATGTCTCCTTGACGTCCAGCACGTCCACGAAGCTGGTTATCGATTCTTCTTGATTCATGTCTTTCAGTACCTACTATTTTTAGTCCTCCAGCTTTTATTACTTTGTCTTTTTCTTCTTTTATTTGTTCTTCATATTTTTTAGTTAATTCTTTAAATTGTTCTCTTGCTTTTAAAATATCAGGGTCATCTGTTTCATAATAAGTATTTGATTCTTCTATTAATTCAGGAGCAACTTTCTTTCTTCTCATTTCTTCTTTTGCTAAATATTCGCTATTTCCACCAAGCATAATATCAGTACCACGTCCTGCCATGTTTGTAGCAATTGTAACTGCTCCAAATTTTCCAGCTTGTGCTATAATTTCAGCTTCTTTTTCGTGATATTTAGCATTTAATACTTCATGTTTTATTCCTTCTTGTTTTAATAGCTTAGAAAGCTTTTCTGATTTATCAATTGACACAGTACCAACTAAGACTGGTTGTCCTTTTTTGTGGCTTTCTTTTATACTTTCCACAATTGCTTTAAATTTTGCTTTTTCATTTTTATAAATTACATCATTTTCATCTTTACGAATCATTGGTTTATTTGTTGGAATTGATACAACATCTAAGTTATAAATTTCCTCAAATTCTGCTGCTTCTGTCATAGCAGTACCAGTCATACCTGATAACTTATCATACATTCTAAAGAAGTTTTGGAATGTAATTGTAGCTAAAGTTTTTGATTCATCAGCTATTTTAACATGTTCTTTTGCTTCAATTGCTTGGTGAAGACCATTGTTATAACGTCTTCCATACATTATACGTCCTGTAAATTCATCAACTATTAGAACTTCTCCATCTTTTACGATATAATCTTTATCTTTTTTCATAACACCATGTGCACGTAATGCTTGATTTACATTATGTACTAATGTAGAATTTTCTAAGTCATTGAAGTTCTTTAAACCAAATTCTTCTTCTGCTTTTTTAATACCTTTTTGTGTTAATGTTGCTGATTTTGCTTTTAAGTCAACTATATAATCATATTTTTCATTATCTTCTGCTTGTTCAAAATCTTTAACATCTTCTTCTACTATTACTTTTGGTGTCAATTTTCTTACGAAATTATCTGCCTTTTTATACATATCATTTGTATTATCTGCTGCTCTACCTGAAATAATAAGAGGTGTACGTGCTTCATCTATTAAAATACTATCAATCTCATCGACGATTGCGTAATGAAGTCCACGTTGAACTAATTGGTCTTTATAAATTACCATATTATCTCTTAAGTAATCAAATCCAAATTCATTATTTGTTCCATATGTTATATCAGCATTATAGGCTTCTTGTTTTTCTTTTGGTTCCATTCCTGCTATTACTAATCCAACAGAAAGTCCTAAGAATTTATATAATTTTCCCATCCACTCACTATCTCTTTTGGCTAGGTAGTCATTTACTGTAATTACATGAACACCTTTTCCTTCTAATGCATTTAAGTATACTGGTAATGTTGCAACTAATGTTTTACCTTCACCAGTTTTCATTTCTGCAATTCTACCTTGATGTAAAATAATACCACCTATCAATTGAACATCAAAATGTCTCATACCTAAAACTCTTTTTGATGCTTCTCTTACTACAGCAAAAGCTTCTGGCAAAATATCATCCAATGTTTTTCCATTTTTTAATTGTTCTTTAAAATAATCTGTTTTTCCTCTTAATTCACTGTCTGTTAATTTTGAAATTTCTTCTTCCAAAGAGTTTATTTTGTCAACTATTGGCTTTACTCTTTTTACTTCCTTTTCACTATAAGTTTTGAAAATCTTTCTAAATACACTCATTTGTTTCAATCCTTCCTTAAGTTTACTTTTTTACTTTGTAAATATATCACTAAATAGCTTTTTTATCAAGTTTTTTTAAAAGTTTTTTATAAAAAAACAAGCAGTCCTTTAAAAGACTGCTTGTTTTATCAATTCTAATTTATAGAATTGAGTAATTTCCTATAAGTTGTATTGCTTTATTCATTGAGTTACTGTTATATGTTCTAACAAGTAAACTCATTTTGAAATGGACATACGGATATATTTGTTCTACAAGTCCTACTTTTCCATCACCGTCAATATTTAATTTATTGTCGATATAGAAAAAGTAATTGTTGATTGGATGATATTTTTTAAATATCACACAAGACCTAATAAGATAAGTCTCACATGATGATATTTTAGAAAAGTTTGCTATTTTCTTTAAGAAATTAGAACCTTTCACAATATCCCAATCTACTTTATGAGGAACAAATAGTATCTTATATACCATCTTTTCAATGAAATTTAAAGCTGATATTGTTTCTTTGTAATTAAGCACTCCTCTAAATGCAGGAGATACTAAGATAAGCATTATATCCATTGCACTTCTATTTAAATAATTTAAAGATTGTGCAAATTGTATTGCTGACTTAGTATGTCCTAGAAGAATAATCTTATAATCAGAATAATTTTGATTAAGATATTCTGCTAGGTCTCTTGCAGAACTATCTATTCCTTGACACTCAAAAGGAAAATAGGAACAAATTATTTCATAATCTGTCTTTTTTCTTTGCTCGTGTAACAAATATTTTATTTGTCGCTTAGGAATAGAAAAATTAATGTCATGCTTAATTATTAAATTAGCCCTATCAACACTAACATTTCCATCATTTCCAAAGATTATTAAAGTTTTTGAATCACCTTTTTTTACTCTTTGGAGAATAATATTTTGACTTTTATATATGATATCAGTCATTTGATAACCATTGCATTGAAAGATGCAACGCCAAATAACAACTAATATCATACTAATAATCATAATAAAGCATACAGCATAAAGGAAATTTACTTGATTGAGATAAGTTAGTAAACTCACTTCTCCTCCATCATCTTTGATAGTTAAAGCATTTACTATTTTAACACAATTTTTTTAATATTTCAATTCATATTCACAAATAAAAATAATATATATTATTAAATAAAAATGAAAAGAGGAATATATATGTTTGTTTTTAATTTTAAGATAAATGGAAGCAAAGTTTTTAAGACTATTTTTTTATCTATGATAATAATTCTATTAATAATTTTAGGAATAGTTATTTTTAAAATATTATCAGGAGCTAAGAATAATTCAAATTCTTATCAAAATAATGTAAATACAATATCTACTACTAATTATACTAATGTTTTAAAAGCTGTTCATGATAATATTGATAATTATATTGGTACAAAAATTAAGTTTACAGGATATGTATATCGTGTTTTAGATTTAAAAGATACTCAGTTTGTTTTAGCAAGAGATATGATTATTTCTTCTAATTATCAAACTGTTATTGTTGGTTTTCTTTGTGAATATGAAAAGGCAAAAGATTTTCAAGATAATACTTGGGTTGAAATTACTGGTGAAATTACAAAAGGAAATTACCATGGTGACATGCCAATAGTTAAAATAATTTCTATTAATAAAGTTGATAAGCCAAATGATGAATATGTATATCCCCCTGATGAAAACTATATTCCTACAAATGGCATTGTATAAAATTTTACAAACGTGTATTTTTATGTTATAATCTTAATTGGAAAAATTTTATATATGAAAGTGGGATAGACAAATGAGTAATTCAGAAGAATTTAGAAAAAGCTTACAATATTCTTCAACTCCAACAGAGGAGGAAAAGAAAAAGATAATTGAAGAATATAAAGATAAATTATTAAAACGTTTTAACAGTTATTATGAAGACAAAGATATTAGAAATTATTTTAATCATATAGTAGCTGCTATTATGATATCTCAATATGAAAATTATGAACAATTCGGTATAAATATTCCTTATAGATATAAAGCACGTACTAGTACGAAAAATAAAGTTGAAAGTCGTTTAAAGGAAGCTGTTGTTCATTATTCAGATGACGGAACTCCTGTTTTAGATAATATGCCACAATTAAATGATATTTTTGCCATGAAAATTGTTTCTAGAAGAAGACCTCCTGTTCTTCATTCAGATGACCCTCAGATACAAGAATATATTGAAGAACAAAGAGATAATAGAGATTTTCTTGAAAGAATGCAAAAATTTAGGTCAAGTCTTATGATAGATGATAATGGTTCAAAAAAAGCTAGTAATTATAAATATGAATGTAGCAAAATAGAATATTATGAGAAATGTAAAGAAGTTCTAACTAAATTAAAAGAAATTGTTGACCCTAAAGCAACAAAGTTAATTGAATATTATAATAACAAAATTGATGATATTGAAAGTTGTTTGGAATTTTTACGTGCATCACATACAAATGATGAACCAGATGAAATTGTTTCTGAATCAGATTTTACAAATCCTAATTTTAACTTTTTTGACCTTCTTCGGAGAATTTGAAGGAAAATATTATAATAAATCTGATTTAGAGATTTTAACAAAACAAATCTGTTCATTATTTAACTCAAACCCAGCTTTTGAAAAATTAGGTATTAAGCTTAGTGATGAACCTATTGAGAAAAAAAGAACTGAAAATGGTTTTGAATCAAATTTCATATATTTTGATACATTACTTGGAAGAATAGAATGTCAACTACAAACTGAAAATCAATATCGTTTCGGAAATTTTGGTTTTGCGGCACATACAAAATTAAAAGGTAAAAAGATTCATCCAGTTGGAATACCTCTAGATTTAAAAGACAAAGAAAAAATCCAAGAATATAGAAACACTGTTAAATCTATATCTCCTGATAGTTTTTTAGCTAGAATGGATGATAATGAAATTGGAAGAGTTATGATATTAGAATTTGGAGATTATCAAAATTATTCTAATGTAATTTCTCAAATAGCTAAAGGAGACCCTAGTGAAAGATTTCTATATGCTTATAGGTCTAAGGCTTATGCTTTAAAAGATGTATTGTTTGATAAAGAGGAACGTTCATTTGGATTCATTGAAGCAGATATACAAAGATATGTAAATAGTGATGAATTTAAACACTTAAAAGAAAAATATCAAGTTCAAGAAAATGATAAAAAAACTACTGAAAAACCAATTAATAACATTGAAGAAGAAGCAAGGTAAATTCTTGCTTCTTTTATTTTCTATCAAAAATTGTTTTAAATACTCCCCTATCTATCAAATTTGCAAATATATTTTTAAATATTATAAGTACAATTGGACCTACTAAAAGTCCTATTATTCCTATCAATTTAAATCCTGTATACATTGCAATTAAAGTAAATATCGGATGTACTCCTATGTTTTTACTAACTAATTTTGGTTCTAATAATTGCCTTACAATACTCATTATAACTAATAAAACAATAATTGCAATTCCTAAATTTATATCTCCGTTTATTGCACATATAATTGCCCATGGTATCATAAATGTTCCTGAGCCCAATATGGGAAGTGCATCTACAAATCCTATTGCTAATGCCATAAGAAGAGGATATTTTACATTAAATCCTACAAATTGTAAGATATAAAGACCAATTAGAGAGATTATAAAAGAAATAAATACTAAACTTACTTCTGCTTTTAAATATCCTCCTAATGTTTGTATTAAATCTTTTAAATGTATTCCTATTTTTTTTACCCATACTCTTGGTAAATGATGTTCTATTTGGTCTAATATATATATTTTATCAACACATATAAAATATAAAGCAATTACTGTTATTCCTATACATATTGCAATAGATGGTATACTTGTTACTAAATTTATTAAACTAGTTAATGTATTCTTTAACCATCCTGAGACTGTTTGTAATATTTCTCCAGTAGAAGATTGTACTACTTGTAATATTTCATCTGATAAATGTATTTTATCAAAATTAAAACTTGATATTAAATTATCAAATTGTATATATGCTTTATCAAAATAATCATTTATTCCTTGTAATAAACTAGATGCTTCTGAAAATATTGTAATAATTAACCAAGTTAATGTTCCAAGTATTAATAATGAAACAATTATAAATATTATTATAGAGCTTGCCCTTCTACTTAATTTGGTCTTTTTCATAATAAATTTAATTGCAGGTTCTATTATTAAAGAAATTATAAATGCAACTAAAAATGGCATATAAAACACAGATAATTTTATTCCAATATATAAACCAAGTAAAATAAATACTACATATAAAATTCTTTGGATAACTTTGCTCCAGTAAGAAACATTCCAAACCATTAGTTTCCTCCTGGTTGTATTATATGCAAAGAAGCGGACTAATATCCGCTTCTTATAGTACAAATTATAAGCAATTTTATTGTGCATTTTTATTTCCATTGCAATTACAAATTTCTTCCATCATATTACAAAATTCTTCTTTTCCTGTACTATTATCATTTTTAGTTAAATCGCTTAAAGTAAGCATTCCTATAATTCTATTTTGATTATCACATACAGGTAATCTTCTTATTTGATTTTGTCCCATTAAACTTTCTGCATTTGTAATATCGTCTGTATCTTTACAAGTTTCTACATTACATGACATAACATCACTTACAGATGTATTATTTACGTCTTTACCACAAGCCATACATCTTAATACTAGGTCTCTATCTGTTAAAATACCACAAACAGAATTATTGTTATCACATACAGGAACACAACCTATATGGTTTTTAGCCATTAGCTTTGCAACTTCTGAAACTTTTGTTTCTGGCTTTACGAAACAAACATCATGACACATACAATCTTTAACTTTCATTTATTTAACCACCTTTCAAAATTTTCTTAATTTTATTTTTTGTAAAAAATAAAATAATATTCTTAAAATGATTATTTATATGAAAGTTTTTTTATTTTAATTTAAATTAACTTCCATCATAGCGTTCATCATCCCAATCACGTAATAGATTTTTATAAGGTATAAAATCAGGTTTTTCTTTTTCAAATTCTTCTTCATTAAATGAACGCAATATTCCTTTATCAACATCAATTATATATTCTTTATCATCTATTTTTACAATTAAACATCTTCTATATATTGTTGCAGTTTTTTTATCGCCTTTTATCTCTTTCCAAGCTTTTTTTCTTGATTGTGGACCTAAATGGATATCTACTATTTCTTTCATGTATTCATATATTCCTTGTTCATCAATACCATTTTCTTCTAGTATTTCTATTGCATTTTTTAAAAAATCTAAGTTTTCAGAATTTTCTGTTTGGTTAATACTTTTTTTATCTTGATTATCCTGATTATTTTTTTCTATTTCATCTTCTACTTTCTTTATAGCATCTTCATATCTTCCTTCATTAAAATTATCAAGTGCTGTTTTAAATCTACCTTCTTTATCTTCTAAAATATTTATTCCTTGAATTGTTAAACCTGATTTTAATCTTGTAAGGTCTTTTATATTATCAAAACTATCTATATCTAAGGTTAAACTATATTTATCACATATTAGTCCACAAAAATAATGAGTAAGACCTCTATCCCATAATATACAAGAATTATAATCATCATTATCTTTAAATAACTCATTAAGAGATTTGGCTAAATATCTGGATACTTCATAGCAAACCCTTCTATTATGTTGCTCTCTATTTTTTTCCCATTTATTATCAATATCTCTTCCATACCAATCAGGTAATTCATATGATTCATCATCAATCTTATGTATATAAGATAATATATTATCATCATATACATAGGTCATACATAATTTTTCAAAAATAGCTAAAATTTTTTCTTCATTATTTAATCCGCCATTTTCTCGTAGCTCACATACAAATTTTTCAAGATTATCTGGCATTCTCCACTCTGTTTTATCAAATATCATAAAGTTATTTCTATCTAAATTTTCGTTTTTAGTATTTTCTTCTGGATTTAAAACAACTATATGTTTTCTTCTAAAATGTGAAGTTACTAAATTATTTAGTTTATTAAGTTTATTAAGTTTATCTATATTTATCACTTTTATTACATCCCCTACATGGTATTTTTTATTTATTATCCTCCATAATAAGGATATTCATTTTCTTCTGGATTAAATATAAAAATTTTTTTATCTAATTTTTCTTTGTCTATTGTTTTTAATACTTTATCAACACTATCAAGTAAATATGTTTTAGAAGCAAAATCAAAAATTAAACATCTTGAATAACGTTTCTCGCCATCACCATTTTCTTGTTTCCATATTTTTTCTATTTCAATTCCTTCATTTTCAATTATAGCTCTCATGTATTCAAAAAATCCTTGTGAATCAAGATTATAACTATTTAATATATCTACTACAGTATTAAAATATTTAATATTATTTTTTCCTTCTAATTTTTCTTTTGCCTCTTGAACCTTAGTCAAATCCTCTAATCTATCTTTATTAAACTTATCGAGAGCTTTTTTGAATTTTCCTGAATCGTCTCTTAATATATTTATTCCATTAATAGTTAAACCTAATTTTAATCTTGTAAGGTCTTTTATATTGTTAAAATTATCTAAATCTAAAATGATACTATATTCATCTCCAGTTAAACCTACAACATAATGTAAATTTTCTTTATCTCCAACCATTAAAGCTTCTAGATTTTCTTTTTTATCTATCAATTCATTTATTGCTTTTGCATAAAATCTAGCAAATTCATAACATACTCTTCTATTATGTTTTTTTCTGTTTTCTATCCATGTATTATCAACTATCCTTCCATACCAATCAACTGCTATATGTTTTACATTATTAGGGTCACTTGTATCTTTTCTAAAGAAATATAATACATTTACATCATATATATAATTTAAACATATAAATTTATAAACTTCTAAAATTTTATCTTCTAAGTTTATTGTATTATCTTTTAATAATTTATTTACTAGTTTTTGAATTGGCTCTTCTACTGTCCATTTTACTTGGTCATATTCAATCCAATCTTCTTTTAAATTTCTTGTAGGCTCTAATACTATTTTATAATCTCCTTCTAATTTGTTACATATTTCATCATAAAATTTTATTATATATTCATCTTTCATCATTATCTCTCCTTTTTTTATTTATATTTATATTTTTTATTTTCTTTTTTTAAATAAATCATCTGGGTTATAAGTATCATATTTTATAATCAAGCTATTGTCATCTAAATTTATTTTTCCTCTATTTAATAAATCATAATACATATCTGGTGATATTAATTTTTGGTATGTGTTTTCTAAATAATCTTTTTTTACTCCAACATTTTTTAAAATTTTATAAGCTTCTAATTTGTCAATCTTAAAGAAAAAACTTTCATCTTCTAAATATTTTTTTATTTTTAAATTTTCATCATAATTAGCATTTTTTTCTTTTTGTAATTTTAACATTGCTTCATTCATAACTTCAATAACTTTAAATTCGTTCACTTTAATTTTCTCCTTTTTTTATTTTCCAAACATATTTTATCACAAAAAAGCAAAAAAGTATGCCAATTTAAAATTTATTAGCATACTTTTAAAATTATCTTTCATAAATATCTTGATAATAATTATAATATCTTGGCATTACAGGTGGTCTTCCTCCCGGACCTGGCATTGGTGGTCTTGGATTAGGTCTTCCGATTAATTCTCTAATTATTAATATTTTTATTAAGTCTTTTAAAGAATTATCATTTCTATTTTCTGTTCTATTTTCCTTTTTTACATCTTTTTTTATTTCTTCTTTTCTTAAATTATTTTTCATTTCATTTCTGTTATTACTATTTTGCACATCATTTTGTAAGTTTATATTTACATTAATTTCATTATTATTTGCTTCTATTGCTTCATATATTTCATTTGTCATATTTTCTATTAAATCAGGTGTTATATTTCCTTGAGTTGTATTACATTTCTTAGTAATCATAGGATATATAATTTTATATATTTCTGGATAACATTCTTCTAAGCTTGAATTGTTATTGGTATAATTATAAGCATTCATATTTGGCATTTGATTATAATACATATTATTCATATTATTATTTACATTCGGATATCCCAAAATTGACCTTATGTAATCATCTATTGGCTCGTTATTATACATAAAAAAACCTCCTTATTTTTTATATATAATATGGAGGTTTAAAAAATTTTGTTACTTTATAATTTCTTTACTAATTCTTTAAATTTAATACCTCTATCTGCAAAGTTTTTAAACATATCAAAACTTGCACTTGCTGGAGAAAATAATACAATCTCTCCTACTTTTGCTTGCTTTTTTGCTAAATCTACCGCTTCTTTTAATGTATTTACCATAAAAATATCTATATTTTTATTTTCTTTTTCTTCCTCTTCTTTAACAGCATCAAATATTTTTCCTGATGTTTGACCAAGAAGTATTAAAGTTTTTACTTTTTCTAATATTGGTTTGGCAATTGGAGTATAATCTAAATTTTTATCATATCCACCAGCTATTAGAACAATATCTTCATCAAAAGATTTTAACCCTGCAATTGTTCTTGTTGGTGAAGATGATACTGAATCATTATACCATTTCACATCATCAATAGTTCTTACATATTCTAGTCTATGTTCTACAGGCTTAAAGTTCTTTATTGTATCAATACTTTTATCTATATCTACCAATGGACTTGTTGCTGCTATTGCTGTAGCTATATTTTCAAAGTTATGTTCTCCTCTTAATAAAACATCTTTGCAATCTAATATATGAGTACGTATTCCATCTTCACATTTTTTAATTATTTTATTATCAACTATAAATCCATTTTCTAATTTTTCTTTTCCACTAAAGAATATTACTTTTGATTTTGCCTCTTTTGCACAATTTCTTGTTATGTCATTATCATAGTTTAAAATTATATAATCATCTTTATTTTGATATTTAAAAATGTTCTTCTTAGCATTTATATATTCTTCATAATCTTTATGAATATTTAAATGGTTTGGTGTTATATTAGTAATTACTCCTATATGTGGACTAACATCCATTCCCATAAGTTGAAAACTACTTAATTCTAAAACAACAATGTCATTAGGTTTCATTTCATTTAATTTGGTAAATAATGGTATTCCAATATTTCCACCTAAATATGTATTATATCCTGCATTTTTTAATATACTATAAATTAGACTAGTAGTTGTAGTTTTTCCATCACTTCCTGTTACTCCAATTATAGTTGCTGGAGTTAATTTCATAAGCATTTCTATTTCAGAAGTAATTATTGCTCCTCTTTTTTCTTCTTCTACTAATTCTTTTCTTGTTGGTAAAAAGCTTGGAGAACGGAATATAATGTCAAAGCCTTTTAAATTTTCAAAACAATTTTTCCCAAAAAAATAATCAAATTTATAGTTTTTTAATTTCTCTAGTATTTTCTTTTCTATATCTTTTTCTTCTTTTTCATCAAATACTGTTACTTTTGCATTTTTTTCATACATATAATCTAGAAGTGGCAAATTACTTACACCTAACCCTATAATTGCAACTTTTTTAAATTTTAAATAATTATTAAATTCTTCTAAATTTTCATTTATATATTCCATTTTCTTCCTCCGAAATCATTTATAATTAATTTTTATTTATTTTTTTAGTATTATATAACAGTTTATTGAAAAAAACAAATTGTACCAGAATATTTTTTTATATTTTAGCTAACAATAATATTAGTTTGAATGGAGGTGCTTTTCATGTCAAAGAAAAATGATAAAGAAAATAGAAACAACAAAAATAATCAAAATAATCACAATAACCAAAACAATCAAAATAATAACAATGAAAACAATAATAACAGAAATTCTAGATAGTTGTTTAATCTAAATTAAAAGAAGGTATTTCTTATACCTTCTTTTACTGTTTTAATTTAATTGATTATCTATTTCTTTTAAAATAACATCATGTGCACTACCTTCTGATATGCTTAAATCTGAAACAAGTGTTAATCTTGCCTTTTCATGTAATTCTTTAATTGTTATACTTCCACAATTACACATAGTTGATTTTATTTTTGCTATAGTTACATCTAAATTATCTTTTAGTCTTCCGGCATATGGTATATAAGAATCCACTCCTTCTTCAAATGAAAGTTTTTTTGCTCCTCCTAAGTCATATCTTTGCCAGTTTCTTGCACGATTAGAACCTTCTCCCCAATATTCTTTTACATATGTATTTCCTTTTTTTACAACTCTTGTTGGGCTTTCATCAAATCTTGCAAAATATCTTCCCATCATAACAAAATCTGCTCCTAATGCTAATGCAATTGTTATATGATAATCATGTACTATACCACCATCTGAACATACTGGTATATATACTCCTGTCTCTTTATAATACTCATCACGTGCTTTTACAACATCCATTAAACTTGATGCTTGCCCACGACCTATTCCTTTTGTTTCACGTGTTATACAAATAGAGCCTCCTCCAACACCTACTTTTATAAAGTCTGCTCCTGCTTCTGCTAAATATCTAAACCCTTCACTATCTACTACATTTCCTGCACCAATTTTTACAGAATCACCATATTTTTTTCTTACAAAATCAATTGTATTTTTTTGCCAAACTGAATATCCATCTGAAGAATCTATACATAATAAATCTACACCTGCATCAACTAAAGCTGGTATTCTTTCTTCAAAATCTCTTGTATTTACCCCAGCACCTACTATATATCTCTTATTTTCATCTAATAAAGAATATGGGTTATTTTTTCTATCCTCATAATCTTTACGAAATACTAGATATTTTAAATTTCCTTCTTTATCTAAAATTGGTAAACATGCTATTTTATTTTCCCATATAATATCATTTGCCTCTGATAAAGAAATTCCTTCATTTGCCCATACAATCTTTTCTTTTGGTGTCATATAATCACTTATTGGTGCATCCATATTATCTCTTGAAATACGATAATCTTTATCTGTTACTAATCCTAAAAATTTACCATTGCTTGTCCCATCTTCTGTTATAATAACTGTTGAATGTCCTGTTTCTTGAATTAAATTAAGAACTTCACTAAGTGTTGTATCTTTTTTTACATTTGAATCACTTACAACAAAACCTGCTTTATGTTTTTTTACTTTTCTTACCATTTTCGCTTGTGATTCGATAGATTGTGAGCCATAAATAAAAGCAACACCCCCTTCTCTAGCTAATGCAATTCCCATTTCTTCTCCTGAAACTGATTGCATAATAGCAGATACCATTGGAATGTTGGCATAATACTTAGGTTCTTCACCTTTCTTAAATTTTACAAGTGGTGTTTTTAATGATACATTTGATGGGATACATCTTTCATCTGTTAAATTTGGTAATAATAGAAATTCGTTAAATGTCCTTGAAATATCCTCTAATATTTTGGCCATATTTTTCTCCTCCCCTACTTTTTATTTTCAATATTATATTATAAGAATTTTATAAAGTAAATAATTTATTTAATTTATTTTTGACATATTGTATTTATGAGTATATAATGTTTATGTAGATAATCATTATATTATTTTAAGGAGGTAACCATGAATCTTCCAAGAATAAAAGGCAAAAGAAAGCCTATTTCTTTGAATGATTACAATGGTATTTCGAAAAAAATCCTTTCACTAAGGGCTACATTGGTTCAAATGGAAGCTGTTAATAAGGCTCTTGTAAAAGCATTTAACAGAGGTAAGCAAAGTCTTACTATTTTCTTTAGAGAACCTATTAAATATGATGTTATATATTTTTTCACATCGAAAGGTTTTGATGTTAATACCAGTAAGCTTAATAAGCTAAAACCTTATAAGCTTACAATTAGCTGGAAGGATAATAAGAAATCCAATTAATTGGACTTCCTTTTAAAGATATTTTTTAATAAAAAATCTTTAGCACCTTCATTTTGGAGGTGCTTTTCTTTTTGACTTTTCATGCAAAACGGTGTATAATTATTAGTATATCACAAATGTGATTTATTATTAAGGAAGGTTACAATGACTACCAAGGATAACACTACTAAGAAAATTCCATCTGAAGACTCTACTTCTACTACTAAGTTACGGAAAGTTTCCATTTCATCTCTCGAAATGAGCATCATTACTATGAGTATGCATATAAAAGAAGAGGAAATGGAACTAGAAGGAAAGGATAGTAAAAATTCTAAGAAAACAATTTCTATTCTCCTTCCTTCTCCTATTAACCAAGAAGTAGTAGACTTCTTTGAAGAAAAAGGTGTAACAGTCAGTTCATCTGGTATGTATCTCTCTTTAACAGAGGGAAGCGGATACCAAGTGACAGTTAGCTGGTAACCTGTATCCATTTTAATATGGATAACTTCCCCTAACTCCAATTAGAGCTAGGGGATTTTTATTTTATTCTTTTTATTTTGACCATTTATCTAAAATATTGTATAATTACAGTATATCACAAATTGTGATGTTATTATTTTAGGAGGTTACAATGGCTGACATTAACAGCATGGATATTAATGTTGATATCATCTCTGCAGAAGAGGCAGCTAAGATAGTTATTAATAATCAGCTCAATGATATCAATAAAAAAATTCAAAATGCTGCAAATAATAATATGTCTAGTGTTTCTCTCGTCTACGACTGTGAAAATCCCATTAGAATTGAAGTACTATCAATTCTCCAAGACAAGGGATACGAAGTAGACGGCCCGGAATATGATGATGATGACAATCAATATCACATGTTAATTATGTGGTAACCTTATCCCCCTTCTTAATTTAGAAGGGGGACTTTTTTATTTACATTTTATTTCTATTATGATAATATTAGAAAAAAGTTATGGAGGTAGCTATGAAAAATGAATTAATTTTAATCTTAGACTTTGGTGGACAATATAATCAATTAATTGCAAGAAGAGTAAGAGAATGCAATGTCTATTCAGAAGTTGTTCCTTTTGATATTTCAATTGAAAAAATTAAGGGAAAAAATCCAAAAGGAATTATATTTACAGGAGGTCCAGCAAGTGTATTTGCTGACGAATCACCTAAATGTAATCAAGAAATATTTAATTTAGGAATTCCAATATTAGGAATTTGCTATGGTATGCAGCTTATGACCGTAACTTTAGGTGGAAAAGTAAGAAAGGCTTCCAAAAGAGAATATGGAGTAACAAATGTAAAAATAAATAATAATTCTTTATTATTCAAAGGATTTAGTTCTAATAATAATTTCTTAATGAGTCACACAGATTCTGTAGAAAAATTACCAGAAGGATTTACAAATATTGCTTCTACTTTAAATTGTCCTAATGCTGGTATGGAAAATAAAGAAAAGAAATTTTATGGAATTCAGTTTCATCCAGAAGTTTCTAATTCTGAAAATGGTATAAATGTAATTAAAAACTTTTTATTTAAAATTTGTAAATGTTCTGGAGATTGGCAAATATCTTCTTTAGTAGATGAAAAAATACAATTCTTAAAAGAAAAAATTGGAAACAAAAAAGCTTTATGTGCTTTATCTGGAGGAGTTGATTCATCTGTTGCTGCTGTTTTACTAAGTAAAGCTATTGGAAAAAAATTAACTTGTATTTTCGTTGACCATGGATTACTTCGTAAAAATGAAGGCGATGAAGTTGAAGATGTTTTTAAAAAACAATTTGATATTAATTTAATCCGTATAAATTGTAAAGATAGATTTTTAAAGAAATTAGAAAATGTTACAGACCCTGAAAAGAAAAGAAAGATTATAGGAGAGGAATTTATACGTGTATTTGAAGAAGAATCTAAAAAAATCGGTACTGTTGACTTCTTAGTTCAAGGAACAATCTATCCTGATGTAATAGAAAGTGGCTTAGGTAAATCCTCAGTAATAAAAAGCCACCACAATGTTGGAGGTCTTCCTGATTATGTTGATTTTAAAGAAATAGTAGAACCTCTTAGAGATTTATTTAAGGATGAAGTAAGAAAAGTAGGGGTAGAACTTGGTATTCCTGAGAACTTAGTATATAGACAACCATTTCCTGGACCAGGATTAGCAATACGTATAAT
The DNA here is from genome assembly GCA_944386195.1 of uncultured Clostridia bacterium. Taxonomy (GTDB): domain Bacteria; phylum Bacillota; class Clostridia; order TANB77; family CAG-508; genus CAG-269. The sequence continues at coordinate 31,661 of CALXAD010000008.1, read as the reverse complement.
CGGAAATATTACTGAAGATAAATTAAATATATTAAAAGAAGCGGATAGCATTTTTAGAGAAGAAATTGCAAATGCTAGACTAGATAAAAGTATTAATCAATATTTTGCAGTTTTAACTAATTTAAAATCAGTTGGTGTTATGGGTGATGAAAGAACATATGATTACACAGTTGCACTTCGTGCTGTCGAAACAACTGACTTTATGACTGGCATTTGGAGTAAAATACCATATGAAGTATTAGAAAAAGTTTCAAGTAGAATTGTAAATGAGGTTGAACATGTAAATAGAGTTGTATATGATATAACATCAAAACCACCAGCAACAATAGAATGGGAATAAGAAAATTAAAAACGGGGCTTTTTGTCTCATTTGGTAAAATGAGACAAAAATGCTCCGTCTCCTATGTCTCAAAATTGTATTTTGGTCTTTCTTGATAGTGTGTATGTAATAATTTGTGTGCTCTATAACTTCCTGGTTCTTCTAAGTAATCTTTGTATATTTTCTTTAATACTGGATTTTCATGGGATTTTCTGATAGTAGATTTTTCATCTATTGTATATAAGCTTTCTGCACGTAGTTTTCTTACGTCTACTTCTGAACGTATTTTTGAACTTTTTATAGGTTGTCCTCCTCCCATGATACATCCTCCTGGACATGCCATTATTTCTATAAATTGATAATCTGCTTTTCCTTGTTTTATTTCTTCTAATATCTTTCTTGCATTTTTTAATCCACTTGCTGCTACTACTTTTATTTCTTTTCCTGCAATATTTACAGTGGCTTTTTTTATTCCTTTTCCTCCTCTTACTGCTTCAAAGTTTATCCTATCTAAATCCTTACCTGTCAATAAATCTTGTGCTGTTCTCAGTGCTGCTTCCATTACTCCTCCTGTCGTTCCAAATATTGCTCCTGCTCCTGTTGCTTCTCCCATAGGGTCATCAAATTTACTATCTTCTAGTTTTTCAAAATTTATATTTGCTTGTTTAATCATTTTTGCAAGTTCTCGTGTAGTAATTACATTATCTACATCATAAAGTCCGTTATTTTTCATTTCAGGACGTTCACGCTCAAATTTTTTAGCAATGCAAGGCATAACTGATACAACATAAATTTTACTTGGGTCTATATTTTCTTTTTTAGCATAATATGATTTAATTAGCGCTCCAAACATTTGATGTGGTGATTTACAACTTGATAAATGAGGTAATAACTCTGGATAATTTTCTTCAATATATCTTACCCAACCTGGACAACATGATGTCATCATTGGTAAATTATCTTCTGCTTTAAATCTTTCAACAAATTCATTTGCTTCTTCCATGATTGTAAAATCTGCTCCTGTATTTGTATCAAATACTTTGTCAAATCCTAATCTTTTCAAAGCTGTTATCATTTTTTCTTCTACATTTGTTCCAATATCCATTCCGAATTCTTCACCTAAAGCTACTCTAATTGATGGAGCTGTTTGAACAACTACATATGTATCTGGGTCTTTCAATTTTACCCAAACTTCATTTAAGCTTTCTTTTTCATGAAGTGCCCCTGTTGGACAACTCTGAATGCATTGACCACAAAATGTACAGTTTACATCATTTAAACTATGGTCCCCTACTGTAGATATGCATGATTCAAACCCTCTATTTATACAGTCAATAGCACCTATCCCCTGTACATTTTTACATGTTGCAACACATCTTCTACACAAAATACATTTATTAAAATCTCTCACAATAGCAGGTGATTTGTCATCTATTCTATGTTTTGACATTTCTCCCGGATATTCTACATTTAATACATTAAATTTTGTTGCTAAAACTTGTAGCTCACAATTACCTGAACGTGTACATGTTAAGCAATCTTTATGGTGGTTGGAAATAATTAAATCAAGTATTACGCGTCTTGCTTCTAAAACATTTGGTGTATGTGTATGAACTACCATTCCTTCTTTTACTTTTTCGATACATGAAGTTGCAAATCCTCTTCTTCCTTCTACTTCAACGATGCACATTCTACAGTCTCCAACTTCATTTATATCTTTTAAGAAACATAATGTTGGAATATCTATACCCGCTTTCTTTGCTGCTTGTAATATTGTGGTTCCTTCTTTTACTTTTATACTTTCTCCATCTATAGTTAATGTAACTAATTTTTCTTCCAATTGTTTTTCCTCCTAATTTTAATTTCCTATTGCATGGAATGGACAAGTTGCAATACATGTCCCACATTTAATACATTTGTCTTGGTTTATTTTTCTCTTTTCTCTTCCTTCTCCTTCTATTGCTGATACTGGACAACGTTTTTGGCATAATCCGCAAGCTTTACATTTTTCTTCGTCTATTTCTATTTTTGACACTGCTTGACATTCTAATGCTCTACATTCTTTTTGAATTGCATGTTCTCTAAATTCATCTCTAAAATATTTTAAAGTGCTTATAACAGGATTTGGTGCACTTTGTCCTAATCCACATATACTTGATTTTTTTATACTTACTGCTAATTTTTCTAGTTTATATACATCATATTCATCAGCTTCTCCATCACATAGCCTTTCTAATATTTCTAGCATTCTTTTTGTTCCAATTCTACATGGAGTACACTTTCCACAACTTTCACTAACAGTGAATTGTAAATAAAATTTTGCTAAAGATACCATACATTTTGTATCATCCATAACAATTAGTCCGCCAGACCCCATCATTGAGCCTATTTCTTTTAATGATTCATAATCAATTGGTGTATCTAAATGTTCTTTTGGTATGCATCCTCCAGATGGTCCTCCTGTTTGTGCTGCTTTAAATTCTCTTCCATTTGGAATTCCTCCACCTATATCATAAACGATTTCTCTTAATGTTGTCCCCATAGGTACTTCTACTAAACCTATATTATTTACATTTCCACCTAATGCAAAAACTTTTGTTCCTTTTGAATTTTCTGTTCCTATAGTTGAAAACCAATCTGCACCTTTTAATATTATTTGAGTTATATTTGCAAATGTTTCTACATTATTTATTAATGTTGGTTTTCCCCATAATCCTGATTCTGCTGGATATGGTGGTTTTATACGAGGTTGTCCTCTTTTTCCTTCAATAGACTCTAAAAGTGCTGTTTCTTCACCACATACAAAAGCTCCTGCCCCTAATCTTATTTCTACATCAAAATCAAAGCCAGTATTAAATATATTTTTTCCTAAAAGTCCATATTCTCTTGCTTGTTTGATTGCGATTTTTAATCTTTTTACTGCAATTGGATATTCTGCTCTTACATAAATATATCCTTTATTTGCTCCTATAGCAAATCCAGCAATTTCCATTGCTTCTAATACACTATGCGGGTCTCCTTCTAGAATACTTCTATCCATGAAAGCTCCTGGGTCACCTTCATCTGCATTACAAACAACATATTTTTGTTCTGATTTATAAGATTTTGTTAGCTCCCACTTTTTACCCGTTGGAAATCCTGCTCCTCCTCTACCACGAAGTCCTGATTTTTTAATTTCGTCTATTACTTCATCTTGAGTCATTTCTCTTAAGACTCTTTCTAATGCTCTATATCCATCAAAAGCAATATATTCTTCTATATCTTGAGGATTTATAACACCACAATTCTTAAGAGCTATACGTTTTTGTTTTTTATAAAAATTTAATTCATCTAGGCTATTTACGATTTTTCCATCTATATCTTTACAAAGTAGTCTTTCTACTCTTTTTCCTTCCACTATATGCGTTTGTATAATTTCTTCACAATCTTCCGGTCTTACATTAGAATAAAATGTATCTTCAGGTCTAATTATTACTATTGGTCCTTTTGCACATAAACCAAAACACCCTGTAATTATTACTCTTACATTTTCTATATTTTTTTCTTCTAATATTTTTCTAAAATTCTCTAATATTTGTGGAGATTTTGAAGAAGTACATCCTGTTCCATGACATACTAAAATATGTTTCTCTCTTGTATCTGCTTTTGTATTTACTCTTAAATCTAATTCTCTTCTTTTATTTTCTCTAATACTATGTATTTCTTCTAATGTTTTCATCTTTTCACCTACTTTTTCATTAATTCATCTAGTACTTGGTCTAATTTTTGAACACTTGCTTTTCCGTATACCTCACCATTTACAGTAAATACTGGTGCTAATCCACATGCACCTACGCATCTTGTTTCTTCTATTGTAAACATTCCGTCTTTTGTTGTTTCTCCAGGTTTTATTTTTAATCTTTCTGTTAGTCTATCCATTATTTTTTGTGAACCTTTTACAAAACATGCAGTCCCTAAGCATACTGATATTTTATATTTCCCTTGTGGCTCTAGCGAAAATCTCGAATAAAATGTAACTACTCCATATATTTCTGCCATTGGAATATTTAAATATTCTGATAAACATTTTTGTGCATGCATTGGAATATATCCATAATGTTCTTGCACTTCATTTAACATTTGTATTAAATTATCTTTATGTGGTAAATATGTTTTTATTAATTCTTCTAAAAATTCATCTTTATTTTCATCATTTTTTTCTTCCATTAAACTTCCTCCTTAGAAGTATTTTATTAACATTTTGATTATATCAAAAGCAATTTTTCAATACAACTATTTTTATTAAATTTTATTGACAATTTTATAAAATAATGTAAAAATAATTTTAATAATAAAATAAATGGGTGATGTTTTTATGGAAGAAAATGAGAATGAAAATAATATATTTAGTATTGTTTCTTTATTATTAGGAATTATATCTATTTTAACATTTAGTCATTATTACAGCATTTTTATTCCTTGTTCTATAGTAACTATAATACTAAGTATAATTAGCATAAAAATAAATAAAGATTTAAATTACAAAAAAGGGTTTGGCATGGTTGCTTTTATCTTATGTTTTGCATTTATTATATCATTTCTATTTGGTTATACTTCTATTTCTATTTCTTGTATTATTTTAGCAATTGCATTTGGTGTTATTAGTATGAAAACAAGTGGATATTTAATTGATAATAAAAGATTTCTTATTGCTTCTTTAGTATTTTTTATTATGTTTATTATAACATTTGAATATACTTATATTTCCACTCCTTGTTTTATTTTAGCAATAACACTTGGTTCAATTGCAATAAAAAAAGATGAAAAAGGAATGGCTACAGCTGGATTAGTATTAGGTTTAATTCCTTTTTCAATATATATTTTTTCTGTTGCTTCTTTTTTATTAATGGTTTGGTTATATGGCGATTAATAGATGAGACAAAAGGGACGGAGCTTTTTTGTCTCTACATAATAAAATTAAAAATAACACCAAATGCAGAGCAAAATTTTATAATTTTGCTCTGTTTTTTAAAATAACTATTGATATGTTTGTATTAATTCTGTCAAATATTATCAATATTTTTTATGGTACTAATCTATAAGGCTCATTTACTCCATCACCTTCTGTTATTTTTAAATCATTTTTAATAGTAAAAACTGGACAAACCATCCCTTGTACTGTATATGAATATTTGTTAAATCCCTCTTTATCAGTATAATACATTTGGCATATTTCTTGTTTTGATATTCCATTTGCAAGTAATTTATATACTCCAAAAGTTGTATATGTAACATCCCCACTATCAAGGAATTCTATATAACGTGAAGACATTATCCAAACTCCTTTGAGTTGTATATTTGCTTTTTCTATTTGTTCTAAATCAGTAATATATTGCTCATCCTCATTTTTTAATATATTATTATACATATTATTTTCTTCCATCCAACTTTGATATTCTCCTTTTTCTGTTGTTATTTCTTTAGTATAATATCCAGCATCATTTGTAAAAACATCCCAAGTTGGATTTTCAGGATTACTTCCTAAATTTCTAGCACTTGTTGCATAATCAGTGTTTAAAAATTCTTGGCATTTGTCATATAACAATCTTAATAAATTGTTATAAAATTCTTTTCCTCCGTCAAAATATTCATCATTTAGAGATATATTATAAATACCATTTCCAACTTTTGGAACTATTTGTATTCCATATTTTGAACTAGAAGCATATAATACTAAACATTCTATATCATTGTTGTTTTTGTCTTTATAATACACTCTATCTCCTACTTTTAAATCAGCCACTTTTTTATATGTTATTTCTTTAAATGTTCCATTATATATTTCTGATATATTTATTGGATAATTTCCATATTCTTCCTTTGTTGTTAACGTTAGTGTTGTTAAATCATCTGGTAATTCACTTGATTTTGGTACTTCAACAAAATAGTTTCCTAAAATTTTTACAAACTGGTCTTTATCTATTTCTCCATCATTTCCTGCTTGTATTCCTAATATATCTGTTTTTGCTTGTTCTATTACATTTGCTATTTTTGTTTCTTCCCTTGCATTCTGAGCTTGTGTTATTATTCCATTATTACCTGTTAACATTGAAATTGATACTCCTGCAAGAATTAAAAGCACAATTATAGTAATAACAAGTGCTATAAGCGTAATTCCTCGTTCCCTTCTTTTTAATATTCTTTTGTTTTCTTTCATTTTAAAATTCCTCCTATCATTTTTATTTTATATTTTTAAAATTAATAACAAAACGCAAAAAAGACAGCAATAAAAACCTGTTTTAAAACAGATTTCTACCACTATCTTCTTTTAATCTATGTTTAATAAAATTATACTCTATTTCACTAAAGTGTAACTCTCTCTTACAGTACCAATGGCTCTAGCTTTTACTATCATTTTGTGTTCTCTCCTTTTCTTTTTCTCTTGTTTTTCACATTATATATTATCTTTTTTTACCTAGCAATACTTTATATTAATTTGTAATCTAAATGTAATATTTAAAGTAGAATACAATGTTGAATATTTTGTATTATACTACGATTACTACCAACCAACAAATTATTTATTAGTTCTCTATTAAATCTTCTAATTCTTTTATCTTATCACGTAGTTCTGCTGCTTTTTCAAATTCCATATCAGCTGCATATTTAAGCATTTCATCTGTTAATTTATTAATTGTTTCTTTAATGTCATCTTCTTTTTCTAACTTATATTCTACTTCTATATCTTTTGCATCTATAATTGAAATAGTATCTCTTACTGATTTATTTATTGTTTTTGGTGTAATATGATGTTTTTCATTATATTCTTGTTGTATTTTTCTTCTTCTATTTGTTTCTGTTATTGCTTTTTCCATACTATCTGTTAATTCATCTGCATACATTATAACTGTTCCATCTGTATTTCTTGCAGCACGTCCTATTGTTTGGATAAGTGACCTTTCAGAACGTAAGAAACCTTCTTTATCTGCGTCTAATATTGCAACTAAAGAAACTTCTGGAATATCTAAACCTTCTCTTAAAAGGTTTATTCCTACTAAAACATCAAATTCACCAAGTCTTAAATTACGAATTATTTCCATTCTCTCTAAAGCTTTTGTATCAGAATGCATATAAGTTACTTTTATATCTAAGCCTTTTAAATATTCTGTTAAATCTTCTGCCATTTTCTTAGTTAAAGTTGTAACTAATACCCTTTCATTTTTTTCTACTCTTTGTTTTATTTGTTCTAACAAATCATCTATTTGATTTTCAACAGGTTTTACTTCTATCTTAGGGTCTAAAAGTCCAGTTGGTCTTATTATTTGTTCTACTACATTATTTCCACTATGTTCTTTTTCATAATCTGCTGGTGTTGCACTTACAAATATTACTTGATTTATTCTTTGTTCAAATTCTTCAAAAGTAAGTGGTCTATTGTCAAATGCTGATGGTAATCTAAATCCATAATTTACTAATGATTCTTTTCTTGCTCTATCTCCATTATACATTGCTTTTACTTGTGGTATTGTTGCATGCGATTCATCTATTAGTAATAAAAAGTCTTTTGGGAAATAATCAAATAATGTATATGGAGGACTTCCTGCTGGTCTTCCACTTATATGTCTTGAATAATTTTCTATTCCTGAACAAAATCCCGTCTCTTTCATCATTTCTATATCAAAATTTGTTCTTTCTTCTATTCTTTGTGCTTCAATTAATTTATTTTGTGATTTAAAATATTTTACTCTTTCTTCCATTTCTTGTTCTATTGTTACAATTGCTCTATCCATTTTCTCTTTTGTTGTAACATAGTGTGATGCTGGTGAAATTAGTATATGTCTTCTTGTTCCTATTGGCTTTCCTGTTAATGCATTTATTTCAACTATTCTATCTATTTCATCGCCCCAAAATTCCACTCTTATAGCATTTTCTGATTGGTCTGATGGGTAGATTTCTACTATATCTCCTTTAGCTCTAAAAGTTCCTCTTCTAAAATCTATTTCATTTCTTGTATATTGCATACTAACTAATTTCTTTAATACCTCATCTCTTGACTTTTTCATACCAGGTCTTAATGATAACATCATTTCTTGGTAGTCAATAGGGTCTCCCAAACCATATATACATGAAACAGAAGCAACTATTATTACATCTCTTGTTTCAAATAAAGACAATGTTGCTGAATGTCTTAATTTATCTATTTCATCATTTACAGAAGAGTCTTTTTCGATATAAGTATCTGTTGATGGAATATAACTTTCTGGTTGGTAATAATCGTAATATGATACAAAATACTCAACATTGTTTTCAGGGAAAAACTCTTTAAATTCACTATATAGTTGCCCTGCTAATGTCTTATTATGAGCAAGCACAAGTGTTGGTTTTTGTACTTTCTGAATTATATTTGCCATTGTAAATGTTTTTCCAGAACCTGTAACACCAAGAAGTGTTTGGTATTTCTTACCCTCTAATACTCCTTTACTTAAATATTCAATTGCTTTTGGTTGGTCTCCTGTTGGTTTATATTCTGAATGTAATTTAAACATATTTATTCTCCATTCTTTTTATTATGATTACTATTAACCAAAAAAATTCGTGTAATAAGTATTTTTTTATCAAAAATTTGACTATTTTTTCTGCTGTTACACGAATAGGGTCACAAACTTAATTTTTTAAAACTATTTAATGTTAAATAATTTAAACATATTATTTATATCACATTTTAGGTAAAAATACAATAAATCTTTCTTTCTGATATTTTTAAGTCTGCTTTTGGAGAACCTTAGATATTGTCAGCACCAATAAATAAGGTCACTCCAATTAAAGAGTGACTAATTATTTCTATTTATTATCAGAAGAATAGAATTTGGGTTTTCCATCTGCATTAAGCAATTTTAAAGATTCTACTATTCTATTGGCAACTTCTATATTCACTTTATATATAGCTTGTTTAGATGTTCCTGCTATATGTGGTGTAACTATTACATTTTTACGATATTTATTAAATAATTCTTTATAATTATCTACATCAATATCTAATCCTACATAAAAAGTATCATGTAAATCTGCATATTCAATTAAGGCTTTTGTGTCTACTACTTCTGTTCTAGATGTATTTATAAAAGTAGCAGTAGATTTCATTAACCTAATTTTATCTTTTGAAATAAAATCTTTAGTTTCACTATCTAATGGAATATTAACACTAATAATATCACTTGTTTTTAATAATTCATCTAAATCTACAAATCTAATTCCTTTATTTATTAAATTAGTACTGTTAGAAAGATATTTATCATAACATAATATTTTCATATTAAATGCATTTGCTATTTTCATAACATTTAAAGAAATATTTCCACAACCAATTAGTCCCAAAGTTTTTTGAGATATATCCTCTGGTTTTTCATGTAAATACTTTCTATTACCTTTACCTTCTAAAACTAATCTATTTCCCTCTTCTACCCTTTTATTTAGTGTTAAAATTAAAGCAAAAATATGTTCAGCAACAGATAAAGTATTTGCTGTTTTTGCGTTTATAACTGTAATTAAAGGAGATTTTAAAAAACTCTCATCTATATGGTCAATTCCAACTGACAAAGTTGCTATAATCTTTGGTGTTTTTACATATTTAATCATATCAGCTGTTAATTTTGAAAATATACTAATAATTAAAATATCATATTTCTCTAATACAGAAATCAATTCATCTTTTTCAAGACCATCTCTAGAATCATTTATAGTTAATTCTACTCCAGCATTTTTTATAATTTGTTTTGCTTCTTTATTAAATCTATTAGATGCACAATATGCTTTTAACATTTTATTTCCCCCTATTTTATCTTCCTTTAGTTTTAAATTTTATCAGCTACAATTCCATAATACCTTCTTCTTAATAAAATCCCCTTATCATAAGTATTTTCCTTTATATATAAGTCTAATTTTTCCATATTACTATCATTTTCTTTAAAATTATTATTAATTATTTCACCTGAAAAGTCATCTAATATTGGTGTCTTTAATAATAAAGCTAATAAATCTTCTTTAGTTTTATAATATTCTCTAACATATATTGGAACCAATTCTACATTTTTAAATCCTGCATCTAATATATTTTCATAATCTACTTGGCTAACAGGCTTATCATCATTAAAAGCTTGTCCTCTATTAAATAATCTTTTTAATTGCCAACAATCTAATTTATCGACTCCTCTTACTATTAGCCTTCCTTTATTTCTTAGCGTTTTATATACTTGCTTTGCAGATATTGGAGTATTTCTTGCAACCACTACATCAAAATAATTATCAGGTGTATCCATATTTAAATTATCCATAACCCTGAATTCAATATTTTTCTTACCTGATTTTCTTAAGTTTTCTTTAGCTGTTTTTATCATTTCCTTAGAAAAATCTGTTCCTATAATTTCTTTTACATCTGGAAAATCATTTAAAACTTTTTCTCCTCCACCAGTTCCTAAGTCTAAAACTACTGAATTTTTATTAGTACTATCATTTAAAATTTTAGCCATATCCCAATTTGTTAAATCTTCTTCTTTAAAGTTTATCATGCTAAAATCCCAGTTTTTAATCCTATTATAATAATCTAACTCATTATTATTCATTTAAAGTCTCTTCTTTCATAAATATTTTTTTATTTTAAATAGTTTTCTAAATTTTCTTTATTCATATAGAATATAGCATTTTTGAAAGAAAAAAACAAGGCATCTGACCTTGCTTTTCTTTGATAATAATAATTATTTGACAACTTTTTTAAATTTATTTTTTCCAAACTGTACTACTAAATCCTTTCTATTATTAATTATTTTATTTATATCTGTAACAGTTACTCCGTCAATTTTTATACCATTTCCTTGAATCATTCTTTTGGCTTCGCTTTTAGATTTTGCAAATCCAATTTTTATTAATAATTCACAAATATTAATTTCATCTTCTTGTATTCTTACTTTTGGGATATCATTTGGCATCTTTCCTTTTGCAATAATTAAATATCTTTCTTTTAATTTTTCAAATTCATTTACATCATCATACATTTTTAATAATTCTTTTGCAAATCTAAAATGAGCTTCTCTTATATCTCCACTCATTATTTTATTAATTTCTTCTGTACTTAAATCTGTTGCTAACTCAAAATATTGTCTTAAAACATTATCTGGAATCTTCATACTTTTTTCTAATTTTATAAATGGTACATCATTAAGGCCAATATAATTATTTAGTGATTTACTCATCTTTTCTTTACCATCTAAACCTACCAATAGCGGAAAAGTCATAACAACTTGACTTTCCTCACCATAATCTTTCTGAAGTTCTCTTCCAACTAATAAATTAAATGTCTGGTCAGTTCCGCCTATTTCAATATCAGCTTTTAAATGTACAGAATCATATCCTTGCATTAATGGATATAATAGTTCATGCATTGAAAGAGGCAAATTGTTTTCAAACCTATTTTTAAAATCATCTCTTTCCATTATTCTTGCTACTGTATATTTACTTGTTAATTTTATTACATCCTCAAAATCCATTTTTGATAACCATTCTGAATTAAATAATATTTTAGTCTTATCTTTATCTAATATTTTACTTGCTTGTTCTAAATATGTCTTCGCAGATTTCCTTGTTTCTTCAAATGTTAATGCTGGTCTAGTCTTACTTTTACCTGACGGGTCTCCTATCATTCCTGTAAAATCCCCAACAACAAACACTATTTCATGTCCCATGTCTTGAAATTGCTTTAATACTCGTAAAACAACACTATGCCCTATGTGTAAATCTGGTCTTGATGGGTCTGCTCCTAATTTTATTGTTAATTTTTTTCCACTGTTTATTTTTTTATCTAATTCTTCTTCTGAAAAAATCTCTACAGCTTTTCTTTTTATTATTTCTAATTCGTTATTCATATTAATAACACTCTCCAATCTCATTAATTTTCTGTTTATAATATGAACTTTCGTATAAGAACCCATGAATTATTATTTTCATTTTAAAATTCTGGGTCATAGCATCACCCCCTGAAATATCAAAAAAGTCAATTCATCTATTAAAGGACGAATTGACTCCGTGGTACCACCTTTATTTACAATATTAAAAATATTGCCTCATTACAAGCTTCTTCGCAAGCTACACGTTAGTTACTATAAGAATTGTAATTCAAATTTTATATTCTAGTAATTTCCACCACCCATTACCTCTCTATTAGTTACTATAAAATTCTACTAATTTTCTTTTTAATACATAACTAAATTAACATATTTATATTTTACCATACAATTTAAGAATATACCACAAAAATTTTAAAATTGTTTTACTTTTTCGATAAAACACGATATATAATAGTTATTCTTAAGTTAGATTGTTTTTTAATATTTTTTTAAATTTATGTTAGGCTTTTATAATCTATTTAATCGAAAAAAATCCAATTTAAAGTTAATTCAAATTTGTAGAACGAACTAGTTTTAAATTCAATTTCTTGTGATTTTAAATTTCAAAGTATTTTATTTATTCCGTATATGTCATATTTATCCCAACTATTATGATTTTCTAAATACCATAAATTTTATTAACAGGTTCTATATTTAAGATTTCTTTTAAATCACTTACTGAATAGTTTACTAACAAAATACAAGAATCATAATCCTTTTGTGCCTTTATATACTGTATAGTCTCATTTCCATTTCTTAAACAATTATGTGTATCTGCTATAAATAATATTTTAAATTATATTTCTTTAAATTATTTGCATATCCCTTCTTTATTTTTAATTCTTTATATCTTCTAAAATAAAATCTATAACTTTTTGTAAATCTTCTAAAGAAACTTCTACTTGATAACCTATCTTACCACCACTAAAAATAATTGTATCAAATTCTTTAGCAGATATATCAATTATAGTTTTAAATTGTTTTTTCATACCAATAGGTGAGCAGCCTCCATGTATATAACCAGTTAACGGAAGTAGCTCTTTTGATTTTATCATTTCCACACTTTTTTCTTTTACTGCATTTGCTGCTTTCTTTAAGTTTAGTTCTTTATTTACAGGAACTAAAAACACATAATGTTCTTTACTATGTCCTACTGTTACTAGTGTTTTAAACGCTTGACTTGGATTCTCTCCTAATGTATTTGCTACATCTATTCCACTTATTACATCTGTATAATGATAAGTTTCATATTTAATATGTTTTTGGTCTAATATTCTCATTACATTAGTTTTATCTAAATTATGCTTCATTTTTATACCTCTCTAACCATTTTATATAGATAATATAACAAAAATAAGAATAATTATCAATAACTATTCTTATTTCTATTTTTTAATTATAATCTAAAATAATCTTATCTTTTATTAATTTATTATTTACATTCATAACTACTACACATTGATTCATCTGCTTTAGATGTATTACATCCTTGTTTTGGTGTAACTATTATTTTACTTAAAATACATTCATCATTATTGGTCTATCTTGATTTACTGTTCCGTCCTTCGTTCCTTGTAGCTTCTACCATTTATCATCACTACTTCTCACGCCGAAAAACTTGTGCTTCTCTATGTAGTTGGTGATATATACATCCACTTCGAACTTTCACCGATTAGTTAGGTAACATACCTGTTGCACAATCGAGGGGAATCTCTATTATGAGATTCCCCCTTGTACGTTGGGCATTTAGGACATTATTTAACTAGTAATGTCCATCAATTTACTTTCACATACTTTTTTGGTTAGTAACCAAGCAAGTATGTAACGTTTTGCGGATTAGCCGCCGTTCCCTTCCTAACGAAAGCTAGTCGGTATGTTCCTGAGCCACCGTTAGACAGATAGCAACCATCAGTACCATTTGCTGGCATATCCCATGTTAGCTGATCAAACCAAATTCCCAAAAACTTCTTCTGGATATGCAAAGTGTATCCGTTAGAAGAACTACTCGAGTTTTCGGTAATCACAGAAATCTGGGAACCATCAGAGTAGAACTCATCAGAGTATGTGATGCCAGTAAAACTAATAGAACTTTGGTAGCCTGCTCTTGTAGAGACCTCTCCAGAGTCCTCAGCATTTACGCTTGAAACAACCTGCGTATTAGGCAGTTCGTTACTAGCCGCAAAAGCTGGGGTTGCTGAAGCAAATGTTAGCACGGACAGTCCGGTAATGGCCATAGCCAAAAACCGCTTTGAGATTTTCTTCATGGTAATCCTCCTTTTGAATTATCCCATGCCCAACGTACATTTATACTAAACCCATAAAGGGTTAGTAACAAATTTATAAAATATATTATTTAGCAAGTTAATTCTCTATAGTTACTATTTATTTTTAATATGTCTTTCTTTGAATATATTGACAAACATATAGATAAAGCTAATATACTAAATAATATGTTTATGTTTCCAGTTGATATAAAAGGTAATGCTATATTGGCTATTGGAAACAAATTTAATGAAATTAATATACTTAATATACTACTTATTAATAAATATGAAATAATTCCTATTGAAATCAGTCTTCCATAATTATCATTTATATAAGTTATATTTTTTATCGTTTTTATAATTAATGATATTATCAGTATTAATAATATTATTGAAGGAATCCAGCCTAAGTATGAAATCACAAATAAAAATATATTCTCTGTTTCTAATCCTCCAATATAATTCTTGTCATTTAAGCTATCTGACCTTCCAAAAAGTTTACATTGACTTAATATTTCATTTTTTTTCTGATAAGAATAATAGCTTGTAGTAAAATCTTTAGTTAACTCAAATTCATTGTTATTATTTTTTTTCATAATTGCAACTTGTGTATCTCTATCGAAAAATGTTAAAATCGTTTTTATTGGACCATCAAACTTGTTTTCACATAGTGCTAATATTCCTACAAACATAGTTGTTAATAAAACAATTACTGAAAATAATGTTGTATAAAATCTTTTATTTTCCTTTATTGGTATTTGATTAGCTGTCATAATTAAATATGTTATCGTCAATAATATTATTAGGCTAATTCTTTCTACTGCTACTAATGATATAATTGATATGATAGCAACAAGAAGTGTCTTCCAACTTTTGCCATATTCCCTTATAATACCAGCATATGCAATAATATATAAAAGAATAGAAATGTAAGAAAAATATATTGGGTTATCAATTATATTTTTATCTATTAACAGCTTGTATTGAATAATAAAATAACTTATCCATGCAAATAACAAACCTATTGAAAATATTAAGAAAGCATATTTCTCCAATTTTTTATAATTTATTGCAAAAATTGGAATAGCCATTATACATCCAATAAAAATATTAATATACAAACTATTTACATTTTGTATAAAATGTTCTTTTACTAACATATTTGTAATAAATATATTAGTAAATAATAATATAAGAATTATTATAATTGATAAATAATCAATATGTACCTTATAGATTTTATTGAAGCTTTTTGCAATTTCATTAGAATCCCCCATTTCTTTTAATGCCTGCTCCTCTGCTTGTTCATTGGAAAATCCTAATCTAATAAATTCATTTTTTGTCTCTTCTATATGTGTTTCTAACTCATCATAAATACTTTTTCTTTTATCTTTATATTTAATTTTTTTACAAATTGAATTTAAGTAATCTTCTCGATTAATTTTCATAGGCAACTCCTCCCATTAATCTTGAAATACCATTGGAAAAATTTTCCCATTCAATTTCTTTACTCTTCAGACTCTTTTTACCTTTATCTGTAATTTTATAATATTTTCGTTTTCTTAGTGATTCAGTAACTTCCCAATAAGATACTATTAATTTCTTGCTTTCCAATTCATGAAGTAATGGATATAAAGTACCTTCACGAAGTTCAAAAATATTATCTGTTTTTTCTTTTACTTTTTTCATTATTTCATATCCATACATATCTTTTTCAGCTAATAATTTTAATATAATCATATCAGTAGTACCTTTAAGCAATTCTTTATTGAATTTCATATTTTACCACCTTTCTTTTGTTTATACTTTGTTATACTATGTATCGTATTATATAGTATTATTTTCATTTTGTCAACTACTTTTTATAAAATTCTTTCATATTGTTGTTTTAGAAGTCTTTTTCTATTACTTTATTCATGGCTTTGATAACTTTTTATATATTGCAAAAGAAAAGATAAGATAATTATTAATCATCTTATCTTCTTTTATTATGATTTATTTTGCTTATTATTTACATTCATAACTACTACACATTGATTCATCTGCTTTAGATGTATTACATCCTTGTTTTGGTGTAACTATTATTTTACTTAAAATACATTCTCCTTCATTTTTATTATTATTATATTTACAGCTACTTACTGTGCAATTTATTTTTTGATTTTTTTCCATTTTTAAACAAGCCTCCTTTATATTTTATAATATTAGTATGGCTTTTTTAATTTTTTTTATTAAACTCATTTATATCCTTAATATATTTTTAATATTTCCTATTAAATATAATGGTATATTTATTAGCCAATCTTCTTTTTTATAGTTTGTCATTGATGTTCTAACATTTATTTTTGTATTATATTTTTGTACAAAGGTTTTTAAACTTTTTGCTTGTAAGTTTTCAGCTGCTTTTACTTCTATTGGTTATTATATCTTCCCATTTGAATAATATAATCAAGTTCTGCCGTTCCTCTTTCTGCTGACCAGTAAAAAACTTGTGAATCAATATTAGACTTTAATTCTGTCAAAACATACTGTTCTGTTAATGTTCCTTTAAATTCGACAAAAATATCATCATCAATAAGCCACAATAACCCCAGTTCATACTTTCTTGCTCCTCTTATTATTAAAGGTTTTCTATTCTTAGAATTATTCCACTTTTTAAATCTTCCATTTTAATCTATACATAGACCTCACCTCTAATCCTATTACAAAGCAATCGTTCACAAAAATCAAACGACTTTTGTGATATTTATCACATTTTTCAAACGACTTTTGTAATTTTATTGTGCATTTTGCAAATGACTTTTATTAAAATATTACATATAAATAAATTCATAATCGTAATTTAAATCTTCTAAAAATTTAATTATATCTTTTACTAAAATTAATATAGTTCTTGTATTATCATTTGGATGGAATGTTATTTTATCAGTCTTTTTTAAAGAATTATCTATATATACTTTTATATCATGTTCTTTATTGTTTAATAAACCAAATATAGAAACAGTTCCAAATGTTAAATTCATTTTTTCTTTTAAGTCTTCTTCTTTTCCAAATTGTATTGTATTTAAAACTTTCAGATTTAATTTTTTATCTGCATGTAATACAAATAAATAAAATATTTTACTTATCTTATCTTGCATAAACATTGTTTTTGTAGGTATTACATCCATTTTCTCTATAAATTTTTTAGCCTCTTTTGCTGTTCTTACAGCTTCATGAGATATTATTTCATAAGTAATATTCATCTTATCTAAAACTTCTTTAACTTCTTCCATTTTTTATCCTTCTTTATATTTTTCTTATAACTTTACAAGGATTTCCATATGCTATAACATTTGATGGTATGTCTTTAGTAACTATGCTTCCTGCACCTATTACTACATTATCACCGATAGTAACCCCAGGAAGTACAACTACATTTCCTCCCAACCATACGTCATTACCTACTTTAATTGGTTTTACATATTCTAATCCTTTATTTCTTAGTTTTGCATCTATTGGATGACCTGCTGTATAAAATCCACAATTAGGTCCAATAAACACATTATCTCCAAATTTTACCTTTCCACCATCTAAAATCACACAATTATGATTCATATAAAAATTTTCACCAACAGATATGTTATATCCATAATCACATTGGAAGTCTGATTCAATCCAAACATTATCTTTAGTAGAACCTAATATTTCTTTAATAAGCTTTTTTCTTTCTTCTATTTTTGATGGCTCTATATTATTATATTTAAAACATAATTCTTTTATCCTTATTCTTTCTTTTTGTAAATCCTCATCGTAATTTGCATCATAAAGTTCTAAATTATCTCTTTTTCCTTTTTCTGTCATTTTTCCTTCCTCCTTTTTTGACAATTATATATTTAATTATAAAATATTTCAATTTAAATAGACTTTTTTTATTATTTTCTGTTATAATAAAAAATATATAAGTAAATAATATTTCACAAAGGAGATGACCTTATTTGGCCAAAGGAAAACATGCTCGTCCTGGCTATTATGCCAAACCCAAATTTAAGAAATCACTTTTATTTGTTTTACTTTCACTAATTATTCTTTGCATTACTTTTAATTTTTTAAATCCTGTTGAAGGTTTAGAAAACAAAATGGCTTCTACTACTAATCAAGAAGAGGAAAATAACTCTACTGATACTGCAGAAACAACTGCTAAAGCAGAACCAGAGCCTGTAGTTATTGAACCTTCAGAAGATAGTGACTTAAAAATTTTAATTGATTCAGAAAAATCAAAATATGGTCTAACAGATAGTAATTTTTCATTTTTTTATTACAATATAGATGATAAAAAATATTATTTCTATAATGAAGATAAATATTTTACAGCTGCAAGCACAATTAAAGTTCCAATTGCGATGTATTATTATGATGAAATAAATGATGGTAATTTATCTTCCGATTCTGGGCTTTTATATTCAAGAGGCTGTTATGAAGCTGGTCGGAGGAACTACAGCTTCTTTATATTCTGTTGGTGATTATGTTCCTCTTGACTTTTTATTAGAACAATCTATTGTAAATAGTGATAATACTGCTGTTAATATTTTAATTAAGAATTTAGGATATTCTAATGCAAGGCATGATATCACAAAATATACAGATGAAGTTGTTCCAGATGATTTTTACAGTAATAATATTACATCTGCTGCATATGGATATGATGTAATCAATTATTTATATGAACATAAAGATTCTTATACAAAATTAATCGAAGATATGAAAAAATCTTCTATGGGATTATATTTAAAGAAATATATTACAGATTATGATGTTGCCCATAAATATGGTAGCTATAGTGGATATGTTCATGATTATGGAATTGTATTTGGGCCTAAGACTTATTTAGTCGGAATATTTACCAGAAACGTAACTAATAGTGATGAAGTTATTGCAAGTATTAGTTTAGATATTTTAAATTATAATTTAGGAAATTTAGATATTAGTACTCTTGTTCCTCAAACTGAAACAGGTTCTGAAAACGATACATCTGAAAATACAACAGAGTAGCTTCTTTATTTTAAGCTACTCTTTAAAATTTTATATATTTTATACTAGATAAAATAAAATCAATTACCAATACAGATGTTAAAGTATATAAAATCGTTCTTTGTAAAGGAAATGCAATTTTTTCAAGCAATCTTTCAGTTTTTTTCTTTACAAATGGATGTAGGAAATTAGAAAATATTATTCCTGCTAATCCCCACACAATTGAAAAACTTAAACATATTCTTCCTTGTATATTAAACATTGCATCTGAATAATCCCACCATCTTAAGTGAAATACCATTTCTAAAATCCAAGAAGCACAAAATTCAAATATAGAAAATACTATCATTGATATTATGAATTTCTTCAAATTATGTCCCTTTTGTCCATCAAATATAAGTATAAAAATCACAGCTCCAAAACCATAAATAGGACAAATTGGTCCAAATAAAAAGCCTCTTTCTACAAAATGTCCTAAAACTAAAAAACCATAAAAAGTTTCTAAAACCCATCCTATAAATGAGTATATTAAAAAATACAATACTAATTTTTCTTTTGTGGATAATTTTTTATATTCAACAAGTGCTAAACTTTCTTCCAAAAAACTCTCCCCCTTAAATTGCTAGTTCAATTATCCATATTATTAATTCTATTATAATGCTTGTTTGTGCTATCCCTGCTAAATTCCCAGTTATAAATCTTCGTATATTGGTTGATTCCTTTATTTTTTTATATTGTATATACCAGTCTAGAAACATGATTAATAAAAATATTATATCCAAATATATTGGAATTCTAACACCCAAAATATATAAAATAATTCCAATTATTTGACCTGTTAGAATTCCTGTACACCTACTACATATCGGAAATTGCCATCCTTTTATAAAGAAACTTCTATCTTCTCTTTGATGGCAACCACATCTATTCCCTAATCTCATAAGAAATGCCCATGTTTTTATCTTAGTGCTTTTTTTCATTAAAAACGTTTTCCACAATCATTACAAATATTAGTTGTTCTACTTTCAGTTGTAGTATCACCCGTATCACATAATCCGCACAAAACTCCTGGCCAACCAAAAAGTAAATATCCGGCAACAAGCATTTCCTCCATCAAAGCCTTTAGTATGTGTTTTCGTATCTATAATGCTAGATATATTTTCACTTCCACATTTTGGACATCTCATAAGTTTTTTCTTCCTTTCTTTTTTATGGGAATATTATACCACATGCCTCTAAAATAAACAATTAAGAAATTATTAAATTTACATATTGAAAATTATATTAAAAATTATATTAACTATAAAACTCTTAGCTTTTTATTATTTATAATTTATTTAGAAGTAAACAGACCCCTTATTTAAGAGGTCTGTTTACTTGATTATCATAGCTTCTATCCTTGTGATTTTAACCATTGATATCAGCAATTAGTAACTACAGTATCCAGAACAACAACAGGTCTAATACAATAACTATCTATAATTCTATGTTCATCTTTACTATCTCTAATTTTGCTTAAAAGACCGCTTTTCTTATTTTTTCCATTTTTATCTTTATAATACAATAATTCGCTATACATAATCTGCCCAGATGAAACATATTTCATTCCAAAACTATTTGTGCGTATATTAGCATCAGCTAGCCAATAATCAAAATTTTCTGATTCATAATCAAATGATTGTAAATCTGACTCTCTTACACTTCTAACTTCAATTCCTGTTTGTCTTAAAATTCCACATATATCATCTATAATTCTAGGTCCATTTTTAAATCCTTCCTCTCCTCCAAGGAATAGCTTTTCTTCACTTGGAACTAGAATATATGTAGGATGCCAATATCCGCTAATTGATTCTGTATAACCAATAAATGTACCTGGAATTTCCTTTGGAAACATATCACTTCCAAAAATTTGTTTATTAGCATCTCTATAGCCACTTCTTTCAGCTGGTATTTCAATAGCTTTATTTCCTAGATTAGGAACTATGATTTCTTTTTGAACTTCACCACTTGTAATAAATTGTCTAACTTTCATTTTATTTCCTTTCGCTTATGGTGAATATTTACAACAGCTTTTGCTGTATATAACAATTTTACCACATTTTACATAAAGTGTCCAGTTGACCAGTCGGGGACGTTTCTTTTTGGACAAAATGTCCAACTAGTGACACTTCTATAATTAAATCTGTCCCCCAAAGGACAAAATGTCCAAAAAGAAACGTCCCCAACTGGTCTATGGTCTATTCTTCTTTTATTATGTTTTTACTTCCTATATATGTTGCTAAGAAATATAACCCATAAATTACTCCCATTATAATTATTGTTGCTATTATTGATGGTAATAATTCTTCACTACTTGCTAATACAGACATTAATGTTATTACAAATTGGATTCCAAATATTGAGTGTATTATTGCAAGTATTAGTGGAAATATGAAAAATAATCCTATTTGCTTAAATAATGCTCTATTTATTATTTTTTCATCTACTCCTAATTTTCTTAATATCATATACCTTTCTTTATTATCTGAGCTCTCTGTTAATTGTTTTAGGGCAAGTATTGCTGAGCTTGCTATTAAGAATATTATTCCTAAGTATATTGAAATAAATACTATCATTGTTGATATTCCTACACTTGATTCTATTATTGATATTTTCGTCATACCTTCAAAATCCAAACCTTTTGCTAATACATTTTTATAAAGTTCAGAATTATTTGCATCTGTAAATTCTTTTTCTATTTCTTCTTTTCCCTCTTCTGTATCTGCATTATAATTTGCTGCTAAAAATGTTCTCTCTTTTTCTGAATCTGTAAATTGCACATTATCTGGAACTAAAATTATTCCTGTGTTTATATGACTTGATGACATATCTATAAATCCTTCTTGACATTCATCATATTTTGCTTTATATTCTTTTCCTTTTAAGGTTATTGTATCATCTTCTTTTAGTGCTTGGTCTCTTAAAGTTTTCATACTATCAAAATCGCAAAGTGTAATAAACTCACCATCTTCTAATGAATATTCTTGATTTCCATATAATTTAGCTATTTTATTATAATCTGATACTTTTATTATTTCTTCTGGTGTATCATATCTAAGCTGTGGAAATTGCATTTTTACTACATCTTCTACTCCTTTTAATAATTCTCCCATTGTTAATTCCGGATTTGTATATATTGGTATTTCTACTATATCTTTTAATTTATTCATATCAAATCCATTTTCTTTTAATGTTTGTTCCATACTTACTTTAGAATCTGCAATTTGCTCTTCTGTATAATATTCTGTTACTCCTGTATACGGATTCTGATAACTTTCTGGTAAATTTGCTGTTTTATAAAGATTAATATCTACTGGCGTCATTTCTTGCATATCTTTTCTCATTGTACTATTTAATGATAATGATGATGAAAGTATTGATATTGTCATAAATAACATTAAACATATAATTGACATACTAATTACTGTTGTATTTATTTTATTGTTTAATTGTCTTAATACAAACATGTTTACATCTTTTAAATATATCTTTTTTATATTTTGAACTACTTTTAATATAAATCCTGATAATGACCAAAATACAAGTATTGTTGATATTATTCCAAGTAATATAATCGGCAATATTTTATCTGCTGTTGTCATTGTATTTACACCTATTGTTACTTTATAATAACAATATACAAGTATTCCTACTGCTATTATAAATATTATTACACAAACTACAGGATTTTTTATTTTCACTTCTTCATTCTTTTTAGTTGCTGTAAGTAAGCTTATTAATTTATATTTAGATACTGTTATTGTATTAAATATCATTACTGCTATAAACATTACGGCAAAGTATATACAAGTTTTTATACATGCTTCTTTTGAAAATACAAATGTGAATTTGCTCATATCTGCTTCAAATAATTTGCCTACTAATATTGACATAAATTGCGAACCAAATACTCCTATTACTAATCCAACTACTAATGATATAATTCCAACAAATACTGTTTCTAGTAATATTATTTTTGAAATTTGGTTTTTTCCGCATACCTAATATCATATATATTCCAAATTCTTTTTTTCTTCTATTTATTAAAAAATTATTTGCATATACTATTAATAATCCTAATATTACAGCTACAAATACTGATACCATTCCCATCATTTGAATCATAAGCTTAATTAAGTCTCTTGTGGAGTTTGATACTTGCATCATAGCTTCTTGACTATCTAATGAATTAAACATATAAAATATTGCAACACCTAATACCAATGTCAAAAAGTATATTGCAAAATCTTTTATACTTTTTTTCATATTTCTAAAGGATAATTTAAATAACATCGTTCAAGTCACCTCCAAGAAGAGTTTGAACTTCTATTATTTTTTCGAAAAATTGTTTTCTTGTGTCATTTCCTTTTATCAATTCATTAAAGATTTTTCCATCTTTTATAAATAAGATTCTTTTTGCATAACTTGCTGTAAATGCATCGTGTGTGACCATAAGTATTGTTGCATTTAAATTATTATTTAATGTTTCAAATATTTCTAATAATTGTCTAGCTGACTTAGAGTCTAGGCTTCCCGTTGGTTCATCTGCAAGGATTAGTTTAGGATTGGTTATTATTGCTCTTGATGATGCTACTCTTTGTTTTTGACCTCCTGATATCTGATATGGATATTTTTTTAATATATTTTTTATTCCTAATTTATCTGCTATTTTCTTTACTCTTTTATCAATCTCTTTTGGATTTACCCTTTGTATTGTTAATGCTAAAGCAATGTTTTCATAGCAAGTTAATGTATCTAGTAAATTAAAATCTTGAAATATAAATCCTAATTCCTCTCTTCTAAATTTATTTAAATTATTTCCTTTTAAAGTTGTTATATCTTTTCCATTTATAACTATTTTTCCTGATGTTACTCTATCTATTGTAGAAATACAATTTAATAAAGTTGTTTTTCCGCTTCCTGATGCTCCCATTATTCCTACAAATTCTCCTTTTTCTACATCAAAGCTTATATTGTCTATTGCTTTGGTTAGATTTGATTTATTCCCATAGTATTTTTCTATGTTTTTAACTTCTAATACTTTTTCCATAAAAAAGCTCCTTCCTTATTTTCATTAATTATATTATAAGTTTTTTTGCTTTTTCATTCCATAGATTTTACTTACATTTACCTTTCATTTTTGTAATATTATAAAAAGCCTAAAGATTAAGGCACTATCCTTAATTTTTAGGCTTTATTATTATTTTATTATTCCTCCAAAATAGATTGTTGTAAGAATTTTAAAGTATCATATAATGTTACTTTTCCATCATCATTATAATCCATTATATATAACATATCATCATCTAAATCTTTATCAATAATAGATTGTTGCAAGATTTTCAAAACGTCATATAATGTTATTTCTCCATCTTTATTTACATCACCTTTTAATAAATTGTTTTCTACTGTTACTTCATAACTTATTGTATCTCCATCTGAAAGTGTTAAAATTAAATTAGCAGTACCTGCTGAAATTGCTTTTACATTTCCATTTTCATCAACTGTTAAAACTTTATCATTGCTTGATGACCAATTAAAACTAGATGGGTCTATATAAGTAATATCATTGCTATAACTGAACTTTGATGTAATTTTAATTTTGTCTGTATCTCCAACATTTAATCTATTTTTATTACTATTTAATGATATTGAAATTCCTTGGTCAGGTCCATTCGCATTTATATATCCTCCCATACTAACTGGTATATATCTAGTTTCTTCTTTATCTGCTCTTGTTTCTTCTGGTGTATATGTATCATTTCCAAAGATTTGAACCCAGAAATAGCCATACTCTGTTTTAACAGCTCCAACTCCCATTGTTGTATAATTTCCTAATATGTTAGATTTGTGACTTTTTGAACTCATCCAGCCATCCATAACATCTTCAGAAGTAAGATATCCTTTTGCTATGTTTTCGCCATTAAATGTAATTTTACCATATAAGCCCATTCTATAAAGAGTATCTTCTACAAATATTTGTGAATCATGTCCAGGATTTCCAAGTGCAAAACCTCTATATACTTCTGGTCTTCTATGTGCATAATATACTGAAATCTCATAAGCTCTTTGCATTGCTATATCTGTTAAATTTTTATCTAATTTTAGTTCTGATAATCTTTCTTTTTTTCTTTCTTCATTTACTAAATCAAATACTTTATATGCATCTGTATATTTTTGTGTACCATTAACTTTAATATCCTCACATAATTCCCAACCCTCTTTAAGTTCTAACATATCTTGTTTAAATTCTATTTTTATATCACTATCAAATGCAGATTTTGGTAAAGTATTCATTGTTTCTGTCATTTTTATTGTTTTGGGTAAAGAAGTACAACCTTCAAAAGCTCCTTCTTCTATAGTTATTAATTTACATGTTTCAAAATTAACATTTTTTAATTTTGTACACCCCTTAAATGCATCACTTCTAATTAAAGTACATTCATCTCCAAATATAACTGATGTTAAATTAGTACATTTATAAAATGCAGATAAATTTACATAAGTAGAAGCGTTATATTCTACAGTAGTAAGATTAGGGCAATATTCACATATAGATGTTTCTACTTTTTCAACTGTTTCTGGTATTGTTAAACTTTTAATAGATGATTCCATAAAACATTGTTGATTTATAGTAGTAACTGAACTAGGAATATTTACCTCATCTAAATTTTTTGAACAAGCAAATGAAAATGCTCTTAATATTTTTACAGTATTCGGAATATTAAATGTATTTTCTGGTTTATTTGCTGGATAGGCTATTAACTCAGTTTTATCTTTATTATATAATACACCATCTACTGAGCAATAATTTGTATTGTTTTCATCTACTACTATTTCCTCTAAGTTTTTTGCATCCCTTTTAATTTACGAAATGATTATATATTAAATACATACCTTTGTATAGTATTTCAAGCCCTTAGTTGTTCCATTTTAAGCCTTAATTATTACCTTTTACATTTTTTTAAAAAACAAAAAATCTCCAAATTATTTTATATTATAATTTGAAGATTTTTGTATTAATTTGTTAAATTAAAACTATTTTGTGGAAATATTATCTTTACTTGTGTACCTACATTTTCTTCTGAACTTAGCTCAATTCCAAGCCCTAATTTATCACATAATTTTTTACACAAATATAAACCAATTCCTGTTGATTTTTTATTTAAAATTCTTCCATTTGAACCTGTAAATCCTTTTTCAAATACTCTTGACAATTCTCCTTTTTTTATTCCTATTCCATTATCTTTAATATATAAAATACTATTATCTTTTTGTTTTTTAGAATAGATTTCTATTTCAAGATTTTCATTATCTTTTTTGTATTTTATACTATTATGTATTATTTGATTTAATATAAATATAACCCATTTACTATCTGTTTCAACTTCTATATCTACATCATGTATATTTAATTGTACTTTTCCTTGTATAAATTCATTTTTATTTTTTAAAATTACATTATTTACTATTTTTTCTAAGTTAGTTCTCTTTATTATATAATCTTTTTCTACTGCATTACTTCTAGCATAAAACAAAGCTTGTTCTGTATAATCATCTATTTTGTCTAATTCCTCATCAATACTTTTTGTTACTTTATTTTTATTATTTTCTATTATCATTTTACTAGTTGCAATAGGTATTTTTACTTCATG
Source organism: uncultured Clostridia bacterium (assembly GCA_944386195.1). Taxonomy (GTDB): domain Bacteria; phylum Bacillota; class Clostridia; order TANB77; family CAG-508; genus CAG-269. The sequence continues at coordinate 4,459 of CALXAD010000008.1, read as the reverse complement.
AATCCAAAGCTCTATATATTCTTTATAATCTTCTGTTAAAAATTTAAATTCATTTACATGTTCAGTCATAGATTTCGATGTTTCTTTTAATATTTCTTTTAATATTTTACCATCTAAAAACTCTGGATTTCCTACCATCTCTGATATTAGATATTTTTTATCAAGTTCATCCAATATATTAAATATCCTTTTATAATATTTTTTCCTTTTATAATATGAAATGCTAATTCCTATAATATATGCAAGTAAAATAGATATTAATATATATATTCTAAGTAATATAGAAATATCATAAATCATAAGTAATATTTCTATTGTTATTATTACAAATATTATTAAGAATAGTGTTATTATATTGTCTTTTAAATAGCTTTTAAATTTCATTTTTTCCTCTTTTCTAAACTAAGATATATCCTTGTCCTCTTTTTGTTTCTATTAATTCTTTTAGACCAAATTCATTTAATTTGTTTCTTAATCTTGTCATATTTACTGTTAATGTATTATCATCTATAAAACTTTCGCTATCCCATAGATATTCTATAATTTCTTCTCTTGATACAATTTTTCCTCTTCTTTGAACTAAAAAATGTAATATTTTTAATTCATTTTTTGTTAATTCTATTTTCCTATCATCTTTTTCTATTAAGCTTTTTGATATGTTTAATATAAATTCATTACAATCTATTTTATTTGCTTCATTTCCTAAATTACTAGTTCTTCTTAATACTGAATTTATTTTTGCAAGTAATATTTGTATATTAAATGGTTTTGTTACATAATGGTCTGCACCATAATTCATACTTAATAGCTCATCTATTTCATTATCTCTACTAGTTATAATTATAATTGGAACTTCTGATACTTTTCTTATTTCTTTTAATACGTATTCTCCATCAAATCCTGGAAGATTTATATCTAATAATATTAAATCTACCTTTCTTCTTAAAATATCTTCTATTGTATTTGAGAAATCTTCCATAGTTTCTACTTTATATCCATTTTTATTTAAAAATATTTCTAATTCATCTCTTAATTTTTTATCATCTTCTACTATTAATATCTTATGCATAAATTCCCTCCTAAATTTCATATTTATTTTATAACATTTTTTTATATCTTTATCAATAGAAAAAATCAGCAAAATATTAAATATCTTGCTGACCTTTTTTATTATATTTTTCTATATTTTCTGTATTTTACATAAGTAAATATTGCAACTATTACTAATCCTATTATTGCTATTATTATGAAGTTCCCAATTCCTGCATATGGTAATTTTGTTATATTTGAACTAATTCCATTTGAAGAATTATGGCTATTTGTACTTATACTTCCAGAGCTATTGTTATTATTATTGTTACTGTTATTATTAGTTGTTGGTATATTTACATTATTATTTTGATTATTATTAACAGAATTATTTGTATTTGTATTATTATTTGTATTTACATTTGTGTTTGTATTATTCTCATTATCTGTGTTTGTGTTTGCTCCTGTATTAGTGTTTGTGTTGTTATTATTGGTATTTGTATTAGTGTTCGTGTTTGTGTTATTATTAGTATTCGTATTAGTATTTGTATTGTTTCCTATATTTGTATTTGTGTTATTTGTTGTGTTTTCTTCTGGCATTTCAATTTTTATTGTAAAGCTTACTTGTGTTTTATTTCCTGCTTCATCAACAGCTGTTAAAACATAATCTCCATTTTCTTTAATTTGTGCTCCATTTGTATAATTTTCTACAACTGTTCCATTTCTTGTTAGTGTTACTTCTGCTAAGTTTTCATCTGATGCATGTGGTGTTACGTAATTTTTATATGTTCTTCCATTTTCAACTCCTGTAATTGTTGGACTAGTTGTATCTGGAGTAGGTTCTGGTTCTGGTTCTGGCTCTTCTTCTTTTATTTCTGTTATTGTAATTTCTTTAATAGCTTTGTTTCCTGCTTCATCTTCACTATATATTGTATATGTTCCATTTTCTGTTATGTTTACAGCTGATGTAGCTGTTTTATCGCCTTTTTCCATATTAAGTTCTGTTCCATTGTTTTCAAAATATGTAATATCTCTTTTACCATTTGCCATTTTTACTTTTTGTATTTGTGACTCTGTATCTACTACATTTATTGTTAAATTTACAGATTTACTATCTTGTAAAACTTCTTTTTCTAAATTAATAGTAGGTGGTGTTGTGTCTTGAGTAGGTTCTGGCTCTGGTTCTGGTTCTTCTTCATCTATTGTTGTTATTTCAAATGTTTGAACTTTGCTATTTCCTGCTACATCTTTCATATAAGCTGTATATATTCCATTTTTAGTTACTTTGATTTTTCCTGAAGCTGTTAGTCCATCTTTTACTATATTAATTTGTTGACCACCATTTTCAAAATAATTTTCATTTTGATTTCCATTTGCTATTTTTAATATATCTACTCCTGATAAATTATCTGTTAAATTTAATAATACTTCTACATTTTTATTATCTATATTCTCTTGTGATGTTTTTAGTTCTGGTGCTGTTAAGTCTATCATAAATTTTACTGTTGTTTCATTTTCTGATTCATCTTTTGCTGTTAATACATAATTTCCTTCTTCTGAAATTGTATCTCCATTTTGATAATTATTTACAACTGTTCCGTTTTTTGTTAATGTCACACTAGCTAAGTTTTCATCTGATGCATTTGGAGTTACAGCTTCTTTATAAATTCCGTTATCTGTTACATTGCTTATTACAGGTAATGTAACATCTGGTTCTACTGCTTCATCTATGCTTAATATATTTATTTCTTTTACTGAACCTGCTCCTTCTTCATCTTCTGCATATACTGTATATATACCTGTACTATCAATTGTAAATTCAGTATTTATTCTTTTTCCTAATTCTCCCTGTCCTATTTGTGTTCCGTTATTTTTAAAATAATCCACATCATGACTACCTTTAGCCCATTTTATTGTATCTATGTAGTTTTCCATATCATCTACTTGTACATCTATTTGTTTTGGGTTTGTTTCATTTTGTTTTAATATTATTTTTGGTGGTTGATTTGGAATAGGCTCATTTGATACTATAATTGTTCTTTTTGATAAATGACTATATCCGTCTTCATCTTTTATATAGACATTTAAAACGCAGTTTTCATCTACTGTATAATTTGCTGTTACTTCTTTTCCCGGAATTATTTCTAAGTTTTCTCCTCCTCCATTTTTAAAGTAATCACTATCTATATTTTCTCCAATTGCTACTTTCATTTCTACTATATTACTTAAAGTGCTTTTTCCTATTATTGTTACATTTCCTGGATTTTCTTCATCTTGTACTATTTCAATTGTCATTACAGCTTCTCCAGATTCTGTAACTCTTTTGTAATCCATTTTTCTATATCCTGCTTCATCTTTTATAAAAAATACATAAGTTCCATCTTCTGGTAAAGTATAATTTATATCTACTGTTTTTCCTTCTTGAAAGCTTATTTCTTCTCCTTTTGTTTCAAAGTCATCTATATTTGATATTTCAGATGATTTTGCATATTTTATTGTTGTAATATTACATATGCTATCTGTAATTTTTAAATTAACTTCTCTATTTCCTAAATCATTAATTTCTAAAGTTATAGGTGAACTATTTTTTGATAAGTATATTTGTTTTGTTTTACTTGCTCCGTTTTCGTCTTTAACATATATTTCATATAAGCCTTCTTCAGAAACTTCATATACTAAATTTACATCATTACTTGGTGTAAATTCTAAATTAGTTCCTTCTGTATTAAAATCAATATCTTCATTTATATCTTCTACTTTTGCTATTTTTATTACTGAAATTATACTATTTCCACTTATTGCTTGAATTGTAAATTCTAATGGATTTTGCTCATTTTGTGTTAATGTTAATTCTGGTACTTGTGCTGGGTCATGTATAGTTATTCTATCTAAATAAGCTGTTCCAACTGAGTTTCTTGCATATGCTGTATATACTCCATATCCATCTAGTTTAAATGATTCTGAAATATTTTTAGATGGTGTTATTGGAAATGTATATATATCATCATGGTTTTCTTCAAAATATTTTATATCAGCAAGCTGAATATCTTTATGTACATATTTTAATGCTACTATATTATATTGTGTATCTGTTGCTGTTATGTTTATAGTATTAGGGTCTGTTTCATCTCTTTTCATGTCCAAATTTAATGTTATTTCACCTTCTGCTGCATTTACTTTAATTGGTAAAACTAAAGATACTACAACTACCATAATTGTTATTATTGCTAATATTTTTGATGTTTTTTTCATATTTCATCATTCCTTCTTTAAATTTTTCTCACATTTTCATTATAGCATTATTTATATTCTTATACAATAGGAATTTTCCCTATCTCCATAAAATAATTTAAAAAATTTGGTACCATAAAAGTATAGTTATCATTAAGTTGATAATTATACTTTTTTTCTTTACAATATAGATGATTGG
>CALXAD010000007.1 GCA_944386195.1 uncultured Clostridia bacterium | reverse complement strand
TATTTTAATTTCTTAAAATATACCGCTTTGGTTTTTTCTTCAAAGGATTTATTTGTTTATTTTTCAATGTACTTTTTTAGTTCCGTTTGACTTGGAACGTTTTGCATTATACTATACCTTTTAATGTTTGTCAACACTTTTTCGACATTTTTTTAAAAAACTTTTTACCTATTAAAAGGCAAAATAAAAAACTAGTAATTTCCTGGTGCTTTCATCATTAAATTTTATTACTAATTCTTAAGTTTTTCTTATGTTTTTTGTCTGTTGCAAGGTACTTTTATATAATACCATTTTTAATTCTTAATGTCAATAGATTTTTAAAATTTTTTTAAGAATTTTTTGACTTTTTTTCACGTAATTTTTTAGTATTATTTAATGCATAATTATAATAACATTTTTAACTTTTTATGTCAATAGATTTTTTGAATTTTTTTATATTTCTACTAATATTAAATCATCACCTATACACCTTACCTTTTGCCATGGAATTACTACATTATTATTTTGTGAAAATATATTAATTAATTTATTACTACCCGGAACTATAATATGTGTTATTTTTCCAGTATCTAAATCAGCACATACGTCTTGAACAAATCCTAATCTTCTACCATCTGTTATATTAATTACTTCTTTGTGTTTAAAGTCTAATCCTTTATCACCCATTGTTTCCTCCAATCTTTTATCTTATTTATATTATTATTTATTAAATAATATTACTAAAAAATAGCTAATTTTCTTAGCTATTTATAAAATCTTTTAATATGTTCAATTGCACTTTTCTCTAGTCTTGATACTTGAGCTTGAGATATTCCTATTTCCTCTGCCACTTCCATCTGCGTTCTTCCATCAAAGAATCTTTTGGTTATTATTGTTCTTTCTTTTTCATTTAATTTTGATAAAGCTCCTTCTATTGTCATTTTTTCTGTCCATGATTCGTCTGTATTTTTATTGTCTTTTATTTGATCTATTATATAAATATTTTCAACTCCATCATTATATATTGGCTCTTGCAAAGAAACGGGGTCTTGAATAGCATCCATGCAAAAACCTATTTCTTCTTTTTCTACTCCTAATTCTTTAGCTATTTCTTCCACTCTTGGTTCCTTTCCATGTTCTTTTGTATACCTTTCTTTATATTGTATCACTTTGTATGCCAAATCTCTTACTGAACGACTAACTCTTATACTATTATTATCTCTTAAATATCTTTTAACTTCTCCTATTATCATCGGAACTGCATAGGTACTAAACTGGACATTCTGACTTAAATCAAAATTATCAATCGCTTTAATTAATCCAACACATCCTACTTGAAATAAATCATCTGCATTTTCTCCTCTACCATAAAATCTTTGTATTACACTCAATACTAATCTTAAATTTCCATTTATAAATTTTTGTCTTGCTGTTTCATCTCCTGCTTTTATTTTTATGAATAGTTCTTCTTTTTCTTTTTTAGTTAATAGAGGTAGTTTTGATGTATTAACACCACATATTTCCACCTTGTTATTAAACAAAAGAAAAACCTCCTTTGAAATTACTTATTTTAAGTATTTCCAAATTCGGTTTTTTTATACATTTTCAAAAACATTATCCGATTTTGCTTGATATTTCTTTTTTCATTTTATTTATAATCTTTTTTTCTAATCTTGATATGTAACTTTGCGATATTCCGAAGTTCGTCTGCTACTTCTTTTTGTGTTTTTTCTTCTCCAGTTTTAAATCCAAATCTCATTTCCATTATACTTTTTTCTCTATCCTTTAATTTTGATATCGAATTTCTAAGTAATGTTTTATCTACTTCATCTTCCAAATTTCTAGATGTAATATCTGGCTCTGTTCCTAAAATATCTGATAATAAAAGTTCATTTCCATCTCTATCCTTATTTAATGGTTCATCTATTGAAACTTCTCCTTTTATTTTATTGCTTTTTCTTAAAAACATTAAAATTTCATTTTCTATACATCTCGATGCATATGTTGCAAGCTTTATTTTTTTATCTGAGTTAAATGTGTTTACTCCTTTCATAAGGCCTATTGTTCCTATTGATATTAAATCTTCTATTCCTATTCCTGTATTTTCAAATTTCTTAGCAATATATACAACTAGTCTTAAATTTCTTTCTACTAATATTTGCCTTGCTTCTAAATTATTATCTTCTGATAGTTTTTTTATTAATTTTTCCTCTTCTTCTGGTGGTAAAGGAGGCGGTAGTGTTTGACTTCCTGCTATATAAAAAATTGGAAGATATTCTATTTCATTATTATTATTTAAATATTTTGCACATATTGTACTTATACTATTTTTTACAAAATCTATTATTTTCATCTTATCAGCTCCTTTTAAAAAAATTCCATTCCCATTAAAGCTCTATATTCTCCCCTTCTTGTTAATGATTTATTATATATTCCTAGTATAACATTTTCTTTTTTTATTTCTTGTTCTTCCTTTTGTATTTTTATATATTCTGGTTTTATTCCTATTAGCATTCCATTTTGTTTTCCTAATGATGAAAATGGAATTAATTTTAATCTTGACATGTACTGATTTTTTATTTCTTCTGGTATTTTTTCAAAATCACCTCCTATAATTTCATCTAGGTGATTTAATATTTCTTTTGGTATGCATTCATATAAAAGACTTTTTTCTATGACCACTACTGGTGTATTAGTTATAGGTTCTTTTAGCATATTTCCTGAGTCTATTAAGGCTTTTGTTTTTAATATCTTTCCATTTAATTTAATTTCTATATTACAAAACATATCTTTTTTTGTTACTTTTGTTTTTACAATAGTAAATGCTGTTATTATAATTACAAAAGCCACTATTGCAGCTAATATTATTGTTTTTAATGGGTACATTCCTAAAAATAGTCCATTTTTCATTAAAATATCTTGTGGTTTTATAATATATATTAATGCAAAAGCTGCTCCTCCAAAAACAAATGATGTTAAATAAAATATCAAAAGACTTTTCCACATTTTTTTCATAGTTTGTGGATTATATGCTATGTACACAATTATTACTGATAATAATATTTTTAAGAAGAAATTTGAATATATTTCTAAAAAGTTTATATATGCTACAATAGAATAAATAGCTCCTAGCAAACTTGCTATTACCAGTCTAAAATGTTTTATTTTTGTTTTTAGAATTAATGCTGTTGCAAGTAGTATTATATAATTCATTATTAAATTTTCTATTAACACCACATCTACGTAAATGGTCATTCTATCACCTGTTTAATTATTCTACTACTCAAAATTTAAAAAAGCTGTCTTTTCTTATATGCGAAAAAAAGAAATAATCGAGCATTTTCGATTATTTCTTTTAACAAACATTATTATATTATTAAATTCTAATTTTTATTTCTATTTTTTCTTAAGAAAGCTGGAATATCTAAATCATTTTGTGATGCACTGCTTTCTGAACTTGATGGGATTGATGTTATTTTCTTTTCCCAGTTCTTTGATACCATATTATCTACACCAATACTTGATATTGGTTCATTTTTTTCAAATCCTGTTGCTATTACTGTTATTTGAATTTCATCTCCCATTGATTCATCTGTAACTGTACCAAATATTATGTTTGCTTCTGGGTCTACACTACGTTGAACTAATTCAGCGGCAGTATTTACTTCATGTAATCCTAAATCTGAGCTACCTGTAATATTTATTATTACTCCTTTAGCTCCTTCTATTGAAGTTTCTAATAATGGACTTTGAATAGCTTCTTTAGCTGCATCTTCTGCTCTATTTTCTCCTGAAGCTCTACCTACACCCATATGAGCCATACCTTGATTTAACATTATTGTTTTAACATCTGCAAAATCTAGATTTACTAATCCTGGAATAGCAATTAAATCTGATATACCTTGTACACCTTGTCTTAAAACATCATCTGCCATTTTAAATGCTTCTACTATTGATGTCTTACGGTCTACTATTTGTAATAATTTATCATTTGGAATTACTACTAATGTATCTACTTTACCTTTTAAACTTTCAATTCCACGTTCTGCTTGTGATAATCTTTTCTTTCCTTCAAATGTAAATGGTTTTGTAACAACTCCTATTGTTAAAATTCCCATTTCTTTTGCAGCTTGTGCAACTATAGGTGCAGCTCCTGTACCTGTTCCTCCACCCATTCCGGCTGTTACAAATACCATATCTGCTCCTCTCAATACTTCTGCAACCTCTGCTTTATTTTCTTCAGCTGCTTGTGCTCCAATATCAGGATTTGCTCCTGCTCCTAGTCCACGTGTTATTTTTTCTCCTATTTGTATTTTTGTTTTTGCTTTAGAAATTTGTAGAGCTTGTCTATCTGTATTTACTGCTATAAAATCTACTCCTTTAATTTCTGCTTCTATCATTCTATTTACTGCATTATTTCCTGCTCCACCTACTCCTATAACTTTTATTGTTGCTGTTCCATCCATCATAGTGATGTTATTATTATTCTCATCATTATTGTAATCCATCATTTAGATTTTCCTCCCTTTCTTATTCCTAACTCTTTTAAATTCCCTTTTTATATCTTTAAAAATTTAAAACATTTTTTATGAATAAAAGAATTCTTTTATTCTTTCAAATATATTTTTTATAAAGCTTTCATTATTTTGCGTATCTATATTGCTTGAAACTGTTTTAGCAAATGGTCTTGCTGCAATATATCTAACAAGTGCATAGCTTGTTCTATATGCTGGTTTTACTGTACTTATTGCTCTTCCTGTTGATATTTTTACAGGTATATTTAAATTTATTTTCCCTGCTACATCGCTTTTATTTATATTAACAATTCCCTGTCCTGTCAATATTACATTGTTTATTTTTTGTTTTAGTCCATGACTCGTTATATCTTTATTTATTATTGAGAAAATTTCTTCTATTCTTGCTTCTATTATTTCAATAAGTTCTGAACTCTTTATTATTTTATTTTTGGATTCATCTTTTCTTGTATTTAAAATAATATCATTATCATTATCTATAAATGATTTTAAAGCCAAACCATATTGTCTTTTTAATTTGTCAGCTTCTTCTTCTGATATATTAAGTACTAGAGCTATATCACTTGTAATATTATCTCCTCCTAATGGAATAGAGTTAGTATACAAAAATGTTGAACCTTCAAATACACCAATATCTGTATTTCCTGCTCCAATATCTAGTAACATGATATTATCATGTAATTCGTTTGTGTCTAATACTAAATTTCTTTCAGCTAATGTTATTGGAACAATTCCATCTATATCAAGTCCAGATTTTTTAAAAATTGTATTTAATTGTCTTATATAGTCTTTCTCTGCTAAAATTACCTGTGCACTAATTGTAAAGCTAGAACTCAATTTTCCAACAGGGTCTGATACTATAGTTCCATTGTCTAATGTAATTTTATCTGGTACAATATCTATTAATGTCTCACCATCAGGAATTTCTATGTCTTTAACTTGCATTATCGCATTTTGAACATCTCTTATAGAAATTCCAGCATATTTATCTTTAACTTCCTTAGTTATACTATTTTGTACTATTGTTACATATTTTCCCGGAATTGTTACATAGGCAGAATTGATTTTTAAGTTTGTTTCATCTTCAGCATCTTTTATTGTCTTAGCAAGGCTTAAAATTATTTCATCTTCATTTATTATTTTTCCCTTCTTTAGTCCATTACATTTATATGAGGTGTTGCATATTATTTCTATCTGCCCAAAGTTGTTTACTTCTCCAACTACTGTGCATACCTTACTTGTCCCTATGTCAACGCCTACTATGATATCTCCTATTGCCAAGTTAATTCCTCCATTTTTTAGTATAAATTTTCTTAAATATTTATATTACATTTTAAAAAAAATGTCAATAGAAATTGTTATATTTTTGTAATATTTTCGTAACAGTTTTGTAACAATGCTCTTTCTTAAGTATTTTCAAGTAATTAAGCATTTTCTTCTTTTTTATCTTCTATTTTCTCTTCTATTTTACCCTCTGTTTTTTCTTCTGCTTTTATTCCTTTTTTCTCTTTAAAAAATTCCATCCATTTATCAACATAGTATCTTCTTATTATTGCTAAATTGACAAACATTCTACCAACAAAAACTACTATTGCAGCTAAATAAATATCAACATTCAATTTTTGTCCTAATATTGTTAGCAAAATTGCTAAAATTGCATTTCCAAAAAATCCTGTTGCAAATATTTTTAAATCAAAATTCTTTTTAATTACTGCCACTATTCCGCCAAACACAGAATCTAATGCCGCTATTACTGCTATTGCTAAATAACTTGAATATGTATAAGAAATCATTGGTGCATTTAACCCAATTATTGCTCCTAAAATACATCCTATTAATATTGCTATAAAAATCATATTTATCCTCCTTATTCCATATATTTTGTTTCTATATCATCATTATATTTTGAAATTTTTACCGTATTTGGTTTATCTATTCTAACATCTTTTCCTGTTTTTCTCATAGTATCTACTACTCCACCATTACCTATCAAAGAACTTTCCAAATATGATGGGTCTCCTATTGCTTTTATACTGTATGGTGCTAAAATTCTTTGACCATTAACTTTTACAAAATCTCCTGAATTAATATATACAATATCACTCATATTTATAATTCTCTCTTCATTTATTGATATTGCTTCTGCTCCTGCTAATTTTAAAGCATTTACTATTGATAATAAATCATCTGATGGCACACCTGTTTCACTATCTTCACTATCTGATTCATTTATTGTTATTATTATTCCTTCCCCTTCTACATCAGTTTTTCCTAATGACATATTAACTTGTTCTAATTCTGATTCTAAAACACTTCTTGTTTCATCATTAGATGCTTTTGTTTGTTTATATTCTTCTATTTTTGCCTCTGTATCTTCATATTGTTGATTTGCCTCTTCATATTTTTCTTTCCAACTTGCAAGTTCTGTTTGTAATTCTGCTTCTCTCATATTTTCTATTGAAGTAATATCTGCTTCATTTACAATTTTAAATTGCATACACATTACTAAGACTAATGCAAAACAGGCAATTCCTATTGTTATAACCATAGTAATTTTTCCTTTTTTTATAGGTCTTTTCATATTTTCCCTCCTTATTCATTAACTGATTTTGCATACTGATAATTTATTGTTCCTGTGTATTTTGGAATTGTTATATTATTTGATTTTTTTAAACTTACTTCTATACTATAACTTTTTAATAGTTCTAAATATCCTCCTGTTCTTTCTAATGCAGCTAGTTGTTCAGGTAATCCTATTGCTTTTATTTCAAAAGGTGCTCCAACTTTTTGTCCATTTATATCTATAATATTTCCTCCACATATTATACCTGTTGTTGGCACTATTCTCTGGTCATTTATTGATATTGCTTCTGCTCCTGCATTTTTTAATTCATTTATAACGCTTAAGACATCCATATCATGAACTAATAATGAACTAGGGTCTAAACTAGAACTTACATCTTTTTTACTATCTGCTAATGTAACAATAACTCCTGGTCCTGTTACTTCTGATAATCCTATTATTTTATTTCCCTGTGTAATTTGTTCTTCTATACTTTGTAATTCACTATCATTTTGCACTGAATTTTCTCTTTCTTTTTCTAGTTCATCTTCTGCTTTTTCTAATTCTTTATATTTATTTTCATATCTTTCTTTGTATCTTAGCACTTCTGCTCTTAAATTATTTTCTTCGTAATTGTTACTAACTTCTGTATTTGTTCCATTTACAGTTCTTATTTGTATACAAATTCCAGCTGTTAATGCTAAACACATAATTCCTAAAACAATAGCAACTATTTTTTTATTTTGCATGTTTTCACCTCTTTTAAACTTTTTCTCTAAAATATGGATTAAATTTATTGTTTAAATCCCCATTTACAAATATTTCTCCTTCTTTACCTTGTTCATCTTCTAATATCGCCATTACATACAACATTTTATTACTTAAATTATTTGCATCTCCTAAATGCACTTCTTTTTTATCCTCTGATAGATATATACTATATTCGTTTTTATCTGTAATGTCAATAGATGTGACCTTACCGTTTAATTCCGCTTCATTTGTTGCATCTATTATTTTTATTACATCTTCTAGCTTTTGTAAATCTTCTGTATTTAATCTACTTCCCGGATTCATTTCATTTTCACCTGTTGTTGCTCCTTGAATTATTGGAAGTCCGTTTACTATCTTCTGAAATTTCCAATATATACCCTTGTGTATTTATATATGCATATTTTCCCATGTAATCCACACTAAATGCTGGCACTCTTTCAGTCACATCTATTTCTATTGCACTTGGTAATTTTCTATGTACTTCTACTGAGTCTATATATGGATTTTCTTTTATTTTGTTTACTACATCATTCTTATAAAATTTAAAAATGTTTTCTTCAGTTTTTAAACCTGATAAACTAATAATTGTATCACTAGTTATTTGATTATTATTTATTACTTTTATGTCCTTTATGTTAAAAATTGGTGATGTAAAAGCGAAAACGCTTCCTCCAACTATTATTGCTATCAATAAAAATAATTTCAAGAAAAATTTTATTCTTTTTATTCTTTTCTTTCTTTTTCTTTCTTGCTTAGTCAGTTTTCTTCTTTTTTCTTCTTCTTTTTTTATATTATTTTTATTTGTCATTTGTATTACTGTTTCTGTTTCTAAATCAAATTCTTCATTATTCTTTTTTTCTTCTATTCTTTTTTGTCTTTCTCTTGCTTTTTTTCTTTCCATCATATCATCAATAGTTTCTTCATTTGTTTCTTCATGATTTATATAATAAGGATTCTTTTGCATATATTTTTCTTTTCTTGGCAATTTTAGCCCTCCTTTGGACAAGTTATTTTTTTATAAAGGGCTTAATCGCCCTTTATTTCTATATCCACTCCAATTTTTTCTAATTTTTCACTAAAATTTTCATATCCTCTTAATATATATTCTATATTTTCAACTTTTGTTATTCCTTTTGCTGATGTTCCAGCAACTACTAATGCAGCTCCGCCTCTTAAGTCTGTAGCTTTTACAGTAGTACCATATAATTTCTTTACCCCTTTTATTATTGCTGTTTTTCCCTCTATTGTTATTTTAGCTCCCATTCTAATTAGTTCTTGAGTATATTTATATCTATTTTCAAATATATTTTCTATTATAACAGATGTTCCTTTTACTGTTGTAAGCATCGTAGCAAATACTGATTGCATATCTGTTGGAAATCCAGGATATGGCATTGTCTTTATATCTACTGTTTTTAATTTTTTAGGAGTGTTTATTTCTATTTGATTTTTTTCTATTTTTAGTTTACATCCCATTTCTTCTAATTTATCTATTATTGGTGTTATATGTTCTGCTTTTGAATTTTTTACAATTAAATTTGTTCTATTTATTGCCGCTAAACATAAAAATGTTCCTGTTTCTATTCTGTCTGGGATAATATTATAACTTACATCTTTTAATTGTTTTACACCTTCTATTTCTATATGACTTGTGCCCGCTCCTTTTATTTTTGCTCCCATTTTATTTAAGAAATTTTGAAGGTCAACTATTTCTGGTTCTCTTGCTGCATTATTTATTATTGTCGTTCCTTCTGCCAAACAGCTTGCAAGTATTGCATTTTCAGTTGCTCCAACACTTGGACAGTCTAAATCTATTTTTTCCCCCATTATTTTATCACAAAAGCACTCTATATTTCCATAGTTTTTGTTAATATTTATTCCTAATTTTTCAAATACCTTTAAATGTAATTCAATTGGTCTTGCTCCTATATCACACCCTCCTGTTTGTGATAGTTTGTGGATACATAAACTTTAAATGGAATGCTAGCCCTCCATTTTCATAGAGTTCTTTGTACATTTCATCATTTAGGTTATATTCTTCTTTTTGTTCTTTTGTTATTTCTTTTGGAGCAAATACTACGATTTTATCAAATAGTCTTGATAGTTCTTCTTTGGTTAGTCCATTTTTTTTGATGTCATCTATTGCTTTAAAGATTAAATCTTCTTTATTTTCTAACTTATTTAGGTTTGATAACTTATTTTCTAAGTCTTGCTCTTTTTCTTTTTTTTCTTTTATTTTTTTGTCTAATTCTTTTTTCTTTTCTCTATATACAAATTCTGGTATGGCATCTTCTAATTTATCATCATAAACTTTTTTATATTGTTTTTGATATTTTTCCAATAACTGTTTATTTGTTGCTAACTCTTTTTCAAGAGTCACTTTATTTGTATTTATAGCTTTTACATTATCCATCACAAAATCTTTAAATTCAGGATTGCTAATTAAATTATCTATATATGCATTTACAATTTGGTCTAAATATTCTATTCGCATTCTGTGTGGTTTACAACCATAATCTGGTCTTATATCTTTTATTGCTCCTTCATTACAATATTTTTTGCATAAATAACTATCTGGTCTTTTTCTTGTGCCACTTGTTCCCTTTCTTTTATACATTGCTGTTCCACATCTTCCACAATATAAAAGTCCTGAATATAAATTGTTTTCTACATCTACAAATTTGAATCCATTATTATATTTATCACTTTCTTTTTTTCTTTTCTTTCTAATTCTTTGTACTTTTTCAAATAGTTCTTTATCAATAATTGGCTCATGATGTTTTTCTATAATGGTCCATTCTGATCTGTCTTTTACTCTTGTTTTCTTTGATTTAAAACTTACTTTTTCTGTATGCCCGACCTACATAATCTCCAATATATCTTCTGTCATCTAAAATTCTTACTATATGCTGTGCTTTCCAATTTGCAGTTTGTTTTGCATTTGGATAGTTTCTACTTTGAGAAGGCGTTGGTATCTTGTTTTTATTTAAATATGTTGCAATTTTTTGATACCCCCAATCTTTAGAATATAGTTCAAATATTTCTTGAACTATTTTTGATGTTTCTTCATTTTTTTTTAAATTTTTTCCATCTTTATCATATCCATAAATTGCTTTCACTAATAGTTCCCCTTCCTCTATTTTGTGTTTTAGGTTTCTTCTTATATTTTTACTATCATCTCTTGCTCTTCTTTCATTAAACCAAGCATATAATCCAAACATTTCCTCATTATATTGTTCATCTTCAAATATGATTTCTACACCTTGTTCTTCTAAGTATTCTACAAAGTCTAATGCTTCTTTTTGATTTCTTCCAAGTCTTGATGAATTTTTAAATACAATTACATCTATTTCCTTTTGTTTGGCTCTCTCTCTTATATCATCAAATCTACTAAAATCCGTACCACTTTTATCATCATCCATTATAATATCTACTATATTTGTATATCCATGATTTTTACAATATTTTATTAATAAATCTCTTTGTGTTTCTATTCTTTCATAGTTTTCGCCATAGTCATCTCTACTTTCTCTTGCATATATAACTGTTTTCTTTTCTTCATTTGATTTCTTCATGCTATTCACCTCCTGTTGTGCTTTACTTTTATGTATCAATAACATTATATTTTTATTGTTATTTTATTGTTGCTATTATATATTAAAAGTTCTAAAAATTCAATATAAATCTTGAAAATTTAGAACTTCTACATATCACTGGTAATTTTTGTTTTTCTCAAAAAATTGTTGACATTTAAGAATTCTTTTAATATAATGATAGTGAACTACTGAAAGTACGAATGTGCCGTAGGTGGTGTTTTTTATTTTGGATAAATCACTAACCCATAACTATTAGATTTATTAGCTTTTAAATTAAGTTTATTTGATTTTTTTAATGTTGCCATTACACTACCTACAAACTTTTTATCTATTAATTTTCCAACTCTATTTGGCAAATCATTTTTCTTTATACAACATTTATAATATAAGTGCACAAAATATGAAACAAAATCACATATTTGTATAAAGTATGATTCTTTTGAATCCTTTTCCAAAATATCTTCTATTAATCCTGAGATAGGTTGATTTTTAAATGTATAAGAATATTTTGATTGTATCGGATTATATGCTCTTATTGCTCTAGCAGTTTTTCTCATAGGTGCTATTCTTCCTCTATCTGTAATTATCATATAATTCCATTCTCCATTACTATCATTATCTATCCTTTGGATATTATATTTTAAAGCATTTTCTAATACTTTATAATCTTGTTTTTTTATTTTATTTTTATCTATTATTACATTAATACAAGTTAAATCTAAGTCTGCAATGGCTAATGTAAATGCTTTTAAAATTTCTAATTTTGTTTCTTTATTCCAATTATATTTTCTATATGGATCTTTATCTGTTAAAAAATGTTTTGTATGCATTTCTTCTTTTACATGAAATCCATATTTTTCTTTTAATTCTTTTCTTAAAAATTTCATCTGATTATAATTTTTTTGCCAATTTTCAGATGACATATAAATACTTGTTAAAATGAATGTTTCACTTGATGTTCTTATTAATCCATCATCACCAGTTTCATCAAAATATACTAGATTTGTTTTCATTTTTATTCCTACTTTCATTATTTTTATATTTATTATAATTTCATATTGCCTATATTAAATTTCCAGTAATTGTATTTTACTATGTATCTATTAAGAAGTCAATAAAAATGCAAATTTTTGTTTTGTATTATTGGTATTTTTGTTTTATTCTATCAGATATTATATCTGTAAATATTTCTTTATAATTTTCCATTTTATTTTTACTTTTATTATTAGGACTTATAAATATAGCAAATGGTAATTTATCTTTTTTATTCTTTTGTTTATTTACTTTATTTTCTTCTTCATTCAATAGCACCACCTCTCTTAAAAAATATTCTCATCATAAATAATTATGATATTTTTTAAGGCATACTAAAAAGCAAGTCATTTATTCCTACGAATAAACACTTGCTTTTAGTTGATTTTTTGGAACAGTATTTTGAACATAATTAGACTAAGTATTTTTTTGACATCTCAATTGAATGTTGAAATTGTAAATGTTTCAAATACTCTAGTTCATAAATTTCTTTTGCTTTCAAAATTTCTGCTCTTAACTGTCTGTTTTTCTTTTTTCGCTCAAGATAATTTTTATGCTTTATCTCACTTCTTATTTGTTTTTCCTTCTCATATTTAGGATGTCCTTTTAACACTTTTGATACATATTGTGGACTTATTCCTAATTCTTCTGCTATACTTGCACAGTTAAATTCCTTCTCAAAATACAATTCGCAAATTTTCTGCCTTTTGCTGTCTGGTTTGATTACGTACCTCCTTTCACCAAATAGTAATCAACAATCTTATTTGTTTGAAAATTTGACTTTTTTGTATTCCATTCTTTCTTATAAAATCTTTAAGTCATTTTTGTATATACTTTTGTTGACAAAGTTATTTTACTACATTTTTTATATAAAAACAATATATACAATGAAATTTTTTAAAATGCTTATTTTTTTGTGGTTTTAATGCTATTTTTATATCCTTTTACATATATAATTTATATTTTTATCAATTATGTTAAAATGGGTATTGATACTATATATCGTATCAATACCCATCTTTGTCGGCTTTATTTATATGCCGAATTCAGGAAAACTGCAATCTCTTCCACTGTATCAAAAACCTTCGCACCATTTCGTTCAACCATCTTGGATACTGCTTTTAATGATTTTGCCTGCGCTTTGTCAAAACCATCTAGAATAACACAAAACAATGTACTTTCAGGTCTTTTATTACTACAATCTACTACTTCAGCAATAGAGAAAACCCCTGTCATCTGTGATGTAATTACAAAAAGAACATATTTTGCTTCTTCACGAGCATGATCCTCTCTTGCTTGACATTCAGGTGTCCAGTCATCAACAACAGGATTAAAGAAATCAACATTTTCGCTCAATTGCGATATTAATTCCTGCCGCCAAGTTGAATTGTTGCAAGTGCCTCCAAGAAATGTTGTGTTTGCATAATTTTCCATGTTCAATTCCTCCAATTTTTTATTTCTTCCTGTTATCCTTAAAATGTCAAAAGGAATTTTTTTAAGAAGATTAATAATATTATAACACTTTTTATGTAAAATTGTCAAAACTGTACACTTACCAAATATATTTCTATTTTTTGTATTTTCCAACAATCCAATTTTTCGCATTTTGAGTATTATCTAATAAGTATTTGCCCATATATCTTTCATCGTCTCCAAATGGATAGAAATCTAATATTTTATTTATATGAGTATTATCCATTATAACTAATTCTTTAATTTTATTAAAACATTGTTCCGTTATTTCATCCATTTCTTTAAATTTATCTTTAAAATACAGATTACTTTTATATTGACTAATAATAATTGTATTAATTTTTTTATTTGAAAAGAAATTTTTAAATGTTAAAAATACTCCATTATTTATCTCATTAATTTTTATTGGTTCTCTACCTAATTCAATCCATGCTTTTGTTAGCATATCTCTAAAATTTTCACTATTTAAATTTTTATTATAATAATTTTGCATATATTCTGAGATTATCATATCATCTATACAATGGTTAGACAACAACAAATCAATTTTCTCTGGAATATCGTTAAAAGCATTTTTAAATTCCTTATTTATACATATAATTTTAACATTTGGAAGAAGTAATTTATATTTTTCATTTACATATTTTAGAACTTCGGTATTTGTATCAATAACATATAACTTCCCATTAAAATTAATTTCTTTTAAGGCATATGCTATTTTATATCTAAATCCCGGTGCTATTTCAACTACATTTTTAATATTGGTTTTATTTACATTCTTTATAATTCTTGAAAATAATTGTCCTATATACCATTCCCATTCATCATCGGCTATATTATCACTAAATTTCATACTCTATTCCTCTTTTATAAATATAATTTGTAAAATACTTAAACAAAAAAAGTATTTCATTTCTCTAATTTATGAGAACAAAATACTTTTTTATTTACTCTATAATTAAAGAGCCTTATCTTTCCTCTCCATCTTGCTCTTTTTCATCTAATCCACCCATCATTCTTCTAAATCTAGCCTTTGTTTCTGGGTCAAGTTTATTTATTTGTGCTGATACTTTTTGTTCTGCTCTTTCCAAATCTTTTTTTGCAGAATCTAGGTCAGCCTTTTTTTCTGCAACAACATCTCTACATCTTTCTACTTCTTCTAAAAGTTCAAGCATTTCTATCATTGATGATTTACCTCTTGCTTTAGATGGTCTCCTGATTGGGCTCTCACTTCTACTTGGAGTTGTACTACCTTTTCCACTATAACTACTAGCTCCCATAATATTACCTCCTAAAATTCCTTTTTCATCTATTTATATGATAACATAAAAAATAGTTTTCGTCAAATTTTGCCAGTTTTTCCATTGTCCTGAGTATTAATATGTTAACTCTAAATTGGAGTTTTTTGTCAATATAATCTATTTGTTTAGTCTCATTCTTTTTTATTATTAATCTTCAATACTGTATTAAATTCATAATAATAATTTCTTTTCATAATCTTTACCATTAATTTTTAATTTTATATCAAACCCTAATATATCCTGTAAATCATCAAATTCAATTTTTTCACTAATCATACTCTTATCATTTTCATCCATTGAATGCCTTATCATAAATTCTTCTTCATTTATAATTACCTTTGCAAACTTTATTTCAATATCAGAATATGGTTCTATAACTAAATAATAATAGTTTTTTGATAAAACAAAATAAGTTAATAAGTCTTGATATATTTGTAATCCTAATTTAACTTCACTATTTTTTGCATAATTATTTCTTTTATTAGTATTTATTAAAGCATTTATAAGTATATTAACTGTTTTCTCATCTATTTTTTTAGAATCATATAGATAAGATATTTCTCCATACATATTTTCATTTCCATAAAGATACTCTCTATTTGCATTTATCACATATTGTTTAAATTTAATATTAGACAAATCTATTTCTTTATTAATCTCATTAAACAATTTGTCATATTCTTCAATAAAATCTATTGCACTGTTTATATAATAATCCATATTATCTTCATATACTAAATTTTCGCTGAAAAATTCATCAACTTTTTCTTTAATCATGCCCAGTTTTTCATACTCGATATATTCTGTATTATTTAGTAATAATTTTATACCTAATAGTATGTTATTCTTATTTTCTTTTTTATATATTAAATACTTTTGAAAAAAGTTTGAAAAATCAAATAAATATGTTATTGCTCCATTTTTTTCTGCCACATTGGTTTCATAATAATTTGGTAAAAATTTTCTTGCTAATATGTTAAATTTATCACACAATCCATCTATAAATTTATCATATTTATGATAATATAAATCAAAATCTAAACCTACTAAATCACAAAATCTAATCTTTATATTTTCTTTATATTTTTTATCCATTAAATCTTCTAATTTTTCTTGAACTTCTTCAATATTTTCTATATTCAAACTATCTAGAATAGACTTTACCATTAACTTTTGTCCTAATAATTCATACCCAAAGTAATTTGACTTATATTTGTTAGTATTTGAATATTGTGGGAATCTTCCTTTTACAAATGTTGCTGTATCAAAATCAATTAAATTTCCCTCAGTTGATATATTCCCTACTGACCATGAACCATGTAGAAATCTATCACAAAACTTATTACCCTCTATCTTTGCTAATTTTCCACAAAATTCTTCTAGTTCTTTTATTGTATATTTATCTTTATTTATTAAACTATTACTAATACGATATAATTCTTTATCTTTATTTATTCTTATTTCTATGCTACATGGTAAATTATAAGTTTCTTTTCTTATTATATCATCTGCATCTAAAAATTCATCTTCAAAATTAAATTTTTCTTTTGTTTCTAAAATTGCTAAAGTTTCAAAACTTGGAATAACAAAATCATCCACTAAAATATTAGAAATTACGGTTTCTTTAATTGCTGCTGACAATGCATATTTCCCATTACTATAAATATTTTTAGAAGACGTTGCAAGTTTTGTTTTATCTCCCTTTATATTAAAACAACTACCATAAAAATATGCTCTTCCAGAGCCTAAATTTCCACTTAAACCAATTCCTGTTGGATCTAATTGTTTATCACTATATGATTTTCCTACTATTTGTTTATTTGATTTTTCCTCATCTAAAGTTATTGAAAACATTTTACTTATTTGGGCTTTTGCTTTTCCCCATTCATATTTTTCTTTAAATATTTCTTCATATAGTTTAGAATTAATATAAACTACATTATAGTTTTCTTTAGATTTATAAGCATATTGAACACATAAATTTTCTTCTTTAAATAACTTTTTTATTTGGGGTATTTCTTTTAATTCTTCCATATTTTCCTACCTTATCAAATTATTTTTTTCACAAAATTTAATACAAAATTCACATCCATAACAAGAAGTTTCACAATAGTTTTGCTTTAAGATTTTAGTTGGTATTACCTCTCTAAATCCGTACTGTACCATATTTTCTAATAAATCTAACATATTTATTATTATTTAGGTTTTCTAAAATTTTTGCTAACCCTATTTCAAAATAATTTCCTAAAAACATATCTTTATGCATATTAAATACCTCACAAGGATAGCAATCTCCATTACATTTCATAAAAATCTTTGGACTAACAAATTTGCCAACTTCTACTCCAAATCTATTGTCACATTCATTTATGGCATCATATACTGACATATCATATGTTTCAATTTTTTCTTTAGCTTGAACGTTGCTATTTACATAGTATGAATCTGTTAAATATATTCTATCTTTTGGAAATTCTCCAAATTTTTCTATATAAACATTATACAATTTAGATAATTGTGATTGTTTTTCTCCTTTTAGTCTAGTATGAACAATTCCTAAATTTAGTTCTTCTATTGTATAGTTTTTAGTAACATAATTAATAATATTACATACATATTCTAATGGAACTGTTTGCTCTCCTATTGATATTTGCATAGATGGCACAAAAAATTGATTATCCATCAATCCCGCTTCTTCCATTTTTTCAAAATAATATTCTACATTTTCTCCCCAAAATCCATTTGATATTATTTTACTAACATCAATTTTATTTTTAGAATATTTTATCATCTTACACATATTATCAAATTCTAAAAAAGGCTCTCCTCCAGTTATAGCAAAGGCAGGTATTCCTTGTTCATATAAATCATCTATTATTTTATATAATTCTTCTTCTGCTATTTTAGTCTTTCCTACTTTTATGCTATTGGCTGACATTCCACAATCTTTGCAATTACAATTACATCTATTAGTAATTTCAAAAGTAAATTGTATTGGTTTTATTATATGTTCCTTATCTGCTCTTTCACCTTGCCATTTTTTTATATCTTCATAAAATGTTTCTTTTTTAGATGAATACTTCCCAGTAGTTGGAGAACAATTTTGTTCATTTATAGATAAGAAGTTTTTCATTATTTCATCTTCCATTAGGTTATACCTCCAAATTTACAGTTGTTTTTTATACCAGAACTCATCTTCTATTTTTTCATATAGTTTGAATCCTCTTTCTTCATAAAATCTAATTGCTCTATCAAAAGCTTTAAACGTGCATAATATAATTTCTTTATAATTTTCCTTTTTAGCAAAATCTATAAATAAATTATATAGTTTTTTTCCAATTCCTAGATTTCTATATTTAGAATTTATATAAAAACAATTCATTTTTATTGTATCTTCTGTTTGTTGTAATCCTCCACAAGTTCCTATAACTTGATTTTCTTTGTTTATAGCAATCCAAAAATTATTTTTTCCTGTTTTATACTTTTCTACTAACTTATGTTCAAAATAATCTTTCCAATCTGTAAACCCAAACTCTTCTGATGTTATTTGAACAAGAAATCTGATTACATCTTCTCTTTCTCCATATTCACATTCTATTATTTCTATCTCATTATTTTCTAACATATTTTTTCTCCTACTATTTTTGTTTTAATTTATTTATGTGCCAATCACATATATCAGCAAGTGATGTATTATCATCAAATCCTATATAATTCATTAACTTTTTAAATCCTACATCTGTTTCCTTAAGGCTTATATTACCACCAATTTCTTGATAAAACTTTTTATTCATTTTCCATAACTTTATTGACATTTCCATTTCTTTTGATGGAGATATTGATGCTCTACTTTTTAAACAAACATAGGGTAACATATATGGAGCTCTTGCAATTTCGTGATTAGGTAGTTTCCCTACCAAACCTCCATTTTGCACTCCTATAATAAAATCACGTAAATCCACAATATCAAAAATCTTTTCTTTTAATGCATCTGCTAAAAGTTCTATTTTTTCAATATTGATTCTTTCTGGTAATTTACTCATTACTTCTCTTATTGTTTTTCCTGTTGCACTATCATCATCAACTAAAATATAATTCCCATCTTTTATTTTTTCAATTTGCTCTTCTATACTTTCATATCCAATTCTTCCAATTAAAGATATATATTTTTTCTGTATATCACTTATATCAAATAATCTACTTGTTTGGATATCATATGTTCCTCTATAATATGTGTCAAGACTAATTGTTTTTTGTTTTTCTAATCTTTTTTTTGCTTCTTCTAATTGTTTTTTCATATCTATTGTTTTTATATCTAATTTATTGTCAAATGCTTGTTTAAATAGTGTTATTAGCCCTTCTATAAAACTCCTTTGAGTTTTTTTTAATTTTTGTTCTTCTACATATTTTTTGTATTTTTCAAAAGGTATTAATCCTTCATTTCTTATAACATAGCAACCTTCTTCTTTACTATATTCTGGTTCTTTATATTTATAATTCTGCCTTTGCCTTATGTTTCTTGAAGAATATGTTGATACTATTGATTTATTGCTAATAAATAAATTATTTTTCCCTTTAAATTTACTTTTCGTTTCATTAAATTGTTTACTATAGCCTTCTCTTTCAACACATACTCCTATTCCTTTGCTTTCAAAGCAATACATAAATTCACTATTATCACCGCCAAATACATATGCAACTTGTATTTTGGGGTTTACATGCTTTTGTAAATATAGTTCTAACCTATTTATTACATCTGTAAAATTAATATATGTTTTTACATATATTGATTCCCATGGGTCAATCATTAACCAATTGCTATCTTTAACATACTTCTGGCACAAATCCAATCTCTGATACGCATTTATTTTATAATATGGTTTTGTAGATACATAGCTTGGGTGTGATGGAGAAAAGTATCCGCCTATTACTTTATAACCGTTTTTTTCTAAAGTTTCTTTAGCAAATTCCATCATATAAATATGTCCATCATGTATTGGGTCAAAACCACCTGTAGATAATAGAACTACCGGATTTTCTTTTTCATCAAAATTTATAAGTTTACTTACTGGCGTAGTAAGTAAACTTAAATTATAATAATTTAAGTCTTCTAATTCTAAATCATCCAAAATAAATCCCGCTTTTATAACAGTTTTGATGTCTAGTTCTTTTTTATATACTTCACTATAATATTCATCTCTTAATATTTTCCATGCTAGTTTGACTTCATCAGTTTTGTTTTTTATTTTGCTGTATGCTATATCTACATCAGCACATTTAAAATTTTCATTTAAATTTAATATATCCCAAAGTTTTTCTTTCTCTTTCATAAATTTAATTTCTATCTATTTTAGACTATCCTTTCTCTATTTTCTTAACCATTCTGTTAAAATCTTATAATAACTATCCCATCCACCTTTTACACTACTATCATATAAATCTAAATGTATGGCAGGAGATTTTGCCATATATTTATGCAGATTATATCTATGTAAATTTTCTAAATTTTTTGCATAAAAATCAAATTGTTCTTTAGACTCTTCATCTAAATCATAAATAAATTTTTCTTTTTCATTTTCTTCCATATTTAAATAATTTAAATATAATTCTACAAAATCATAAGAAGCTCCAAAAACAGTTTCATCAGTTCTACTGTCATACATATCTCCACTTGGTGTTGCTTCTATAATACTTTTAGGGATTTCTAATTCATGTGCAACTTGATATACTTCTGATTTATGAATGTCTGATATAACTTGTACATCTACCATTCCATCTGAAGCTTTACCTACATATCCTAAATATGCTCCTTCATCTTTGTTAGTTGTACCACATATAATTGATCCAAATCCTTCTTGATTTAACAAGCTTGTAGTATAATAAAGTATTGGTGTTCTACTATAAGGTCCAAGTTGTCCTATTGCCCAATCTTCTCCTTTTATTCCTATTACAGGTTCTAAATTGTTTCTAATTTCATTATTAATTGATGTTAAGTCTAATATATATGGTTTTAACTCAAGTTTTTTACACAATTCTTTTCCTCTATTTGTAGCTTCATTTTGATTAGTTACACCTGTTGATTTTAATATTGGTAACAACATAGGCATAATTTTTTTTATTGGAGAATTTGCTTTTTCTGAAGCCTTTTTTATAATCCCTAATACTATAGCTGAATCAATACCTCCACTTATTGCTACTACACATGCTTTTAAACCATATTTACTCATATATTCATTTAATAAATTACACTTTTGTTCTATATAATCTTTTGCGCTAAAATTTCTTTTTTCTCTCATTTTTTTTAGTATTTGTTTTAATTGTTCACTAAGTCTTTTATCTGATTGTTCATTATATACTTTCATAATAATATTCCACCTTCCATTTCCCATTCATATCTAATATGACCATCTTGAAAAAATATTAAATTTCGTGCATTTTCTGGATTAGTGTCTCTTGTATATTTATTTAAAGGTAATGAAAGGCAAACATTTTGGCCATTTACATCATAAATTGTTCCTATTCTCTCTAACTCCAATAATTTTGTTCCTTTTTCTTCCAAATAATCTTTTATTTGTTGTTTTTGTTTGTCTGTTAACTTATTTTCTTTAATCCATTCTTCTGCACTTTTTCTTCTAAATTCATCATTTACTGGTCTTAATGTAACTTGTTCTACTTTATTTTCTTTAGCAAAATTTATGAATTCTTGTACTTTATCTACTGTATCCATCATATCTTTACAACATACGCAAGTAAGACGAAGTGAAAATCCGAAACTATGTAAATATTTTATTAAATCTGGTAAATCTATATATTTATCGCTATTTGGCATATATATTTTTCTATTTGACTCTGCTCTATTACTAACCACTGAAATTGTTATTGTAGTTAAACCTTCTTCATACCATTCTTTTAAATACTTTTCATATTTTTCTTTATTAAGACTAATTGGAATACAATTAGATTGTAATTCTATAAATGGGAATTGAAACTCACTCAAATTTTTCAAATATTCTGTTATCTGCTCTGGAAAAAGTGTTGGCTCTCCTCTACTTGTTAACATTACAGTATCAATATCACTTCTATTAGCTAAATTAGCTGCAATTTTTAAATTTCTCCAATTTATATTTCTTTCTTCTAAATTTTCTTTGCTTGGTTTTACACCAGAAACACAGAATGGGCAAGATGCCATACATGCTTCTGTTCCTACTATTACACTAAACATCTTAAATTTCATAATTACACCTCTATAAATACTTTTTTTAAGTCACTACTATATGGCATAAAGAACTCTTCAAAATATGCCCCTACATTTTTTACAATAAATTTCGCATCTTTTTTTAATTCATCTTTATATTTAGGATTAATATACATTTTTCCTATTTTATCCCCACTATCTGATGATCCTCCACACATATAAAATTCAACGTCATTTTCTTCTGTTTTTTCGTATTCTACTTTTATTTCTCCATCATATTTACTTTTTAAATATATTGAAAATTTTTTATTATAAAGCAAAATATCAAAAAAACCGCTATATATTCCATTTTTAATTATTACTATTTGTTTACCATTAACCATTTTATCTCTTATAACTCTAGTTTCCATTTCAATAGTATCTTCTACTAAATTCTTACCTACTTCTAAAATCACTTGATTTATTTTTAGTTTGTTCTTTAAATCATTAATTATTTCTCCTTTTATTTTTTCACTTTTCTCTAATCCGCCAATACTCACAAAACTTATTCCTAAATTATCATAGTTTTCTTGTATATACTTAAGTAGTTTTTCTAGAATGTTATTTTCTTTTTTCAAATTATTTTGTATATAAAAAGAAATCCCATAATCTTTACACTTACTGTTTTGTAAAAAAGTTAGTATTTTTAAAGTTTCCTCAAAATCCGCCCCTAAATGTGTGAATTTATCTTTAATCAGTTGCATTGTTGATATTCTTATTGCCAGCTTTACCTTTGATAAATCTGCATATTTTAAAAAATTAATAATAGAATCTAGGTTATCAAATGAAAAAAATCTTACACCACTATTATATAGATATTTTACGGTTTCATATTCAGCTAGAACATTTATAAAGCACATATGTAAAGGATCAACTTCTAACTTTTTCAATTTTTCAAAATGATTTATTGAACTAATTAAAAATCCATTATTTTCTTTATTTATTAATGGTTGTAATGTTTTTATTAATATTTCATTTGAATTTGTTTTTAACGGATAATATATATTTCCTAATTTACTAAACTTATTAAAGTTCTCTATTAATTTGTTTTTATTATAATAAAAATATATATTGTTTTCTTCTAAATTCAACATTTTCTTCTCTTTCATCATTTTTATGTTTCCTTTGTATTATAACATTTATTGACAAAAAAATAAAGTACTAACCTTTTTATTTATTCTATGTTAAATTGTAATATGAGTACTTATTTAATTAATAACATTCTTATCCACTTCCATAATCAATTTTAAATTGCAAATCACTATCAGAATAATATTCTGTAATTGCATTATACAAACAACTAATTATAAAATTTGTACTATTATAAATTTGAGTATCTGGTTTCAAATAGTTTAATTTATCAATGGCATAAAAAATAATAGAAGCATTTAATAATTGCATTCTACTTCTTACATTTTCTTTTGGTAAAATTGCTTGTCCTATTTTTAACTCTTTTGAATAAAACATTATATCAAGTGTATTTTCTATAATATTTCGTTGTTTTTCATCGAATAAATATAATTCACATTTTTGCTTAATATATTCTAAGTTTTCTTTCTCAATATCTGACTGACTAACATCAATATTATTATTTTTTTGTTTTATAATATATTTATTATTTATTCGTAAATTTTCTGTATTACTAATCGGATGTTCTCCTTCAAAATAATCTCTTCTTCTTTGATTGTCCAATCGTATATATTCCGAATCCGTTTCCATATTATAATCACTAATTATATCATTAGTTTCTATTTCTTCATGTTCTATCTTTCCTATATAAATTAAATTTGGTTTTCCAAATCCCTGTTTTTCTTCTTTAATTAGATTAGCATTTCTTAATTCTTTAAATGCCCTTGTTACTGGTTTATCACTTAAATTCAATTTATTTTGAATTTCTTTTCTAGTGTATATTAAATATATTTCTCCTTGATTATTTATCCAATGATTTATTTTTGATAATTTCATTCTATTTAATAAAAATGAATAAATTACCTTAGCTTCTAAACTTAATTTTTTATATTTTTCATTATCAAATAATTCTTGTGGCATTTGATAAAAGCTATATTCCAATGTTTCATTTATTTTATATATTTTCATCTTCTTCACCTCCAATTGTTTCTCTATATTCTTTTAGTAACTCATTTATCTTTTCTCTTGTTAGACTTTTATAATGACATTCTGGCAAATATTTAGTGATAGTTGTTTCATATTCTTCTAGTCCGAAAATATAGATATTTTTATAATTTTCATTTTCTTCAAAATAGTAATGTAATCTTGATAACTTTTCCATATTGATTAATGGCATTATTACAATATAATTATTATCATCTAACTTTAAATCAGCAAATTTAAAATCCGTAATCTCTACCTCATATAATTCTTTTAATCTATTATAAATACTTATTCTTATTTCATAATTATTTCTTATTAAAAATTTTCCGTATTCATTGTATGGTATTAAAATCGTGTAATTATTACCAAAGTAAAATCCTTTTTTATTCATAACTATTTTTTCAATATCATTTGTAAATATCATTGCGTTTTTATATTCATGTTCTTTTCTAATATCATAATATATTGATTTTATATACTTATCATCTTTTCCTTCAT
Source organism: uncultured Clostridia bacterium (assembly GCA_944386195.1). Taxonomy (GTDB): domain Bacteria; phylum Bacillota; class Clostridia; order TANB77; family CAG-508; genus CAG-269. The sequence continues at coordinate 36,096 of CALXAD010000007.1, read as the reverse complement.
AAATTGCATATACCAAAAACTCATCTTGTTCATTGTATTCTAATTTTCCTATATATCTTCTTGAATGTGTTGTTGGTTCATCTTCCTTTTTCATATTCCAACTTGGTATAAAATTCAAGTTATCTTGTATTAGAGAACTTGCTATGTCACTTATAACATTTAACCTTTCTAGATTATTTTCATTTCTACAATGATTCCTTAATTCAAATCCGTTATCTAGTATATATTCTTTTCCTTTAATTCCTAAAGTTATATATCTATGTTTTAACCTTCTAATATAATTGTGTTTTACCAAATTTACAATTCTTTTCTCTTGATATGTCTTTGTTTTATAAATATATCTTGTATTATCTAATGATATTATTTTATATTTTCCTAAAAAAATCAATAATTCTATATCTCTATTTTGTAACCTTATTTCTTCTTTCATTTCAATCACCTCTTCCTAAAATCCACTTTAATCGTCCCCTAAGTTTTCATTAAATCATACTTTTGTAGAGGCAACATATTGTATATGTTACCTCTACTCTAGACAATTATTTTTATTAAAATATTTTTCTGATACCTATTATTTGTGTACTTTTAGATATGAAATCACATGGAAAAATTTCTCTTTATTTTTTCTGTAAAATCTTGCCATGTTTGTATATATTATTATCTTATTCTTTTGTTAATTATTCTAGTTATCTCTTCTGCTGACAATACATATACTTCCGTATGTGCTTTGTCTGAATGATATCCTTGTACCATATAACAAGCACAATAAATATTATCATCTTTTATTACTTTTCCATTTATTAACCCATCATGAATTGGTTTTACGTTTCTGTTATCTGTATCCCATATTTTCATATCATCATATATTTTTATAATTACCATTACAAATTTATCATAAAACATTCCTTTAAATTTGTTTGTAACTTTTGAAATATTATATGTAATTTGTTTTTGAATATAATTTGCTCCCCTTTTTATAGATGGTATCTTTTCTGGAATATATATTTTTAAAATATCATCTTCTACTTTTGCTTTATAATCATAATCTATAAACTCTGTTCCCTTGTCATCCATAAATTCTAACCACATATTTCTTTGTCTTACTGCATCATACATGTCCATTCTTGTTTTCTCTAATTTATAAAAATATTTTTCTAGTTCTTCATCTTTTATTTCTTCTTTCGCTTTTAATAATTTTTCACTTATATCCTTAATTTTTTCTATTGATTCTATAATTTCTTCTTTTTTCATAAATATCACTCTCACTTTCTTTAATTTTTAGGCATAAAAATAGAAGGTATAGATTTTACTCCATATCCTTCCTTATTCATTCCTTAATTTTCTTTAATATTATATTTTTTCATTAGTTTTTTTGCTTTTTCTACTCCTTCTTTTGTTAAATAAGTAGATTTAGCTTTATGGCTTCCACCTATTAAATTTTCATCTTCTAATAAATTTAAAATATCAAAATCATAACCTTTCCATGCTCTGTGAAATTCTCCATATGGTTCTTTTTCTATCCATGAATTTAAATATAATAGTAATAAAGTTAATTCTTTTATTTGTTCTTCCATATTCTAATCTCCTAATATAAATTTTGCATGTTCTTTATAGTCTTCCATTCTTTCATTTATTTCATCTAAATTTACATATGTTCTGTCATCATGCCATGTAAAATATCCATTTTCTATCCATTCTTTCATTTCTTTATATCTTGGATGCTTTTTGTCTGCTAATATGTCTAACAATTCTTCGTATCCCCATGTACCTCCACAATCTTCTGGTAATTCTGCCATTTTAGCTTTAATACAAATAGGATTTTCAAATTTTACATCAGTCTCGACTACTTTTTCTATTTTTATATCATGAATCCAATTATCGCCAAAGTCATAGGTATATTTCATTGTTTTGTATTTTTCAAAGTATTTGTCAATTTTCTCTTTTTTTGAATTTTTAGTTTCGTGCCAAAAATCATTATCTGGATTTGGTAGTTCTATAAATATACCCTCTTCGTGTAAAGTTGCTCCAACTTCAAAATCATACATATGATATCCACACCAATCAAATGCTAGTTGTATAATTGCATTCAATTCATGAAAAGTTATTCCAGATGGTATTTGCAATCTTCTCCATACTGGTGGGTGTGTATCTCTGACAGTCACTTTTATTTCATAATACTTATACTTTTTTCCTTTTTCCAAGCCCATTTTATTACTCCTTCTTATTCTATAATTATTTTTTACTTTATTATTTTAACATATTTTTATACTTTTGTATATAGTCTATTTAATACTCTTAATCCACTCATTTATCTTAAACTTGTCCGATGTATCAATCAAATATCGCAATCCCCCGGATATGAAAACACCGCTTTTCTATATCTTCCAAGTAATCCGCCAACTAAAATAACTGATGAACGCATTTGCCTCATAAGTTCTTCTGGTATTTCATATTTTTCTATTTTACTTGTATCTATTATTATTTTATTCTTCTTTTTTTCTACTCTTCCTCCTAATTTTCTCAATATTTCAAACATCATCTCTGTATCATGTATTTTAGGAACATTATATAAGGTGCTTTTCCCTCCATTTAATATAGTAGCTGCAATTATTGGTAATGATGCATTTTTAGAGCCTGATATTTCAACAACACCTTCTATCTTTTTTCCTCCTTTTATTATGTATTCTGACATTTCTTTCCCACCTTTCACTTTATTTTGCTATATATTATGTTTTATTTACGTAAAAAGTGAATTTTTATATTATTAGGAAAATATTATTTTTTATTTATACAATAAGGAGACTCCAAATTTAGAGCCTCCTTATTGTTATACTGTTAGTCAGTTTTTATACATCAAGCACAACCCATCCTACAGTCCTAAGATAAACTGTATTTGATAAATTCATTTCTTCTATTGAAGCCGTATATTTTACGTTTTTTCCTTCTGTATAATTTCCAACCATAATAAAACCTTTATTTCCATATCCCTTTATAATTCTTCTGATATGTTCATACTCAAATATCCTTCCTTTAGCATGCTTTCCTTTAGTTTTAAATGGTCCTAAATTACCAGCATTTAGTTGACTATCACATGTAATCTCCCATGCTTTTTTTATACTATAATTTTCTTTTTCAACTAATCTTTTTATTACTGCTCCTAGAAACACATCATACTCTAATATGTTTCCAAGCCTACTATTCATATTTGGCTTAAATTTCTTAGCTTCTTGCTCCCACCATTCAGGAGTCATTCCAACTGCTGGCTCTTCTCCATCGTTATAGTAAAAAGTTATTGGTTCATCTTTTACTTTATAAAAAGAAGGTAATATTGCAGCAGCCCTAAAGTTTTCCATATGCCTTTTTTTAGCTGTAATAATGTCTCTTCTTATTCTTGTTTGATTTGGTGTTTTAGGCCTATGCCTTAAAAATTTATCGTTTAAAGAAATATCTTCAATATTAACTATCGGAAATATTTCATCAAATCTTGTTGTACTTGTTATTTTCTGACTATTGGACCCTAAAATAAGTCCATTTTCAGTTTGTTTTTTCATGTTATCTCCTAATAATAGTTATTATTATGAATTACTGCATAGGATAAATAAATTATCCGTGCCACCTATTATAGCACACAAAAATAAATTAGTAAATTGATTTTTCAAATTTTACAAATAAGGATTAAATCTTGAAATTTTGCTTATAATATCTTATAATAATTAAAGTCGTAATAATGAATGGAGGAAAAAATAGAATATGAAAGAAATAACAGTTAGAAAATTATACAAAGAAACAAATGATTACATAGATAAAGATATAATAATTGAAGGATGGGTAAAAAACTTAAGAGATTCAAAAAACTTTGGATTTATTGAATTGAATGATGGAACATTTTTTAAACCTGTTCAAATAGTTTTTGATAATACTCTTTCTAATTTTGAAGAAGTAAGAAAATTAACTCTTAGTTCTACTATAGAAGTAAAAGGTAAATTCATTCTTACAGAAAATGCAAAACAACCTTTTGAAATTCATGCTAAAGAAATAACTATTGATTCTTTAGCAGACATTGACTATCCTTTACAAAAAAAGAGACATTCTTTTGAATATTTAAGAACAATTGCACATCTTCGTCCAAGGACAAATACTTTTAATGCAGTATTTAGAGTAAGAAGTGTATTTGCATATGCAATTCATAAATTTTTCCAAGAACAAGGCTTTGTATATGTTCATACACCAATACTAACTGGAAGTGATGCTGAAGGTGCTGGAGAAATGTTTAATGTTAACTCATTTGACTTAAACAATGTTCCTAAAACAGAAGATGGTCAAGTTGATTTTTCAAAAGATTTCTTTGGAAGACATGCTCACTTAACAGTTAGTGGTCAATTAAATGCTGAAACATTTGCAGAAAGTTTTTGTAATGTATATACTTTTGGACCAACATTTAGAGCAGAAAATTCTAATACAGTAAAACATGCCGCAGAATTCTGGATGATTGAACCTGAAATCTGTTTTGCTGATTTAAAAGATGATATGGATTTAGCAGAAAACATGATTAAATATACTTTTAAATATGTTTTAGATAATTGTCCTGAAGAAATGGAATTTTTTAATAACTTTGTTGATAAAGGATTATTAGATAGATTAAATCATGTTATAAATTCTGATTTTGTAAGAGTAAGTTACACTGATGCTATAAAAGAATTAGAAAAACATAATGATGAATTTGAATATAAAGTATCTTGGGGTGTTGACTTACAAACAGAACATGAAAGATATTTATGTGAAAAAATTTATAAAAAACCTGTTTTTGTAACTGATTATCCAAAAGATATTAAAGCATTTTACATGAAACAAAATGAAGATGGAAAAACAGTTGCAGCAACTGACCTTTTAGTTCCAGGAATTGGTGAAATAATTGGCGGTAGTCAAAGAGAGGAAGATTATAATAAATTACTTAATAGAATGAATGAACTAAATATGCCTATTGAAAACTACAATTGGTATTTAGATTTAAGAAAATATGGAAGTTGCGTTCATTCAGGTTTTGGTCTTGGTTTTGAAAGAGCTATTATGTATCTTACAGGTATGCAAAATATACGTGATGTTCTACCATTCCCAAGAACTCCAAAAAATTGTGAATTTTAAAAAGTAGAGTTTTTAAGCTCTACTTTTATTTTACTCATATTCTTTTCCATAATAACTATCTAATAATATTTGTTTCAATTCAGAAACTAATGGAACTCTTGGATTTGCAGTAGTACATTGGTCTTCAAAAGCTCTATCAGCTAACATATCAACTTTTGATAGAAATTCTTGTTCATCAATTCCTGCTTCTTTAAATGATTTTGGAATATTCATATGATTATTTAATTCTTTTATTTTTTCTATTAAACTATTTATACCTTCTTCCTTTGTATCTGCTTTTAATCCTATTTTTTTAGCTAAAATAGCATATTTTTCATCTGCTATAAAATATTCATATTTAGGAAATGATACAAATTTAGTTGGTCTACTGCTATTATATCTAATTACATATGGTAAAAGAATAGCATTTATTCTTCCGTGTGCCATATGAAATTCTGCACCTAATTTATGAGCAAGTGAGTGATTTATTCCTAAGAAAGCATTTGTAAATGCCATACCTGCTATTGTACTGCTATTGTGCATTTTTTCTCTTGCTTCTTTATCATCTCCATTATCATAGGCTCTTTCTAAATATTTTACTACTAGTTCAGCAGCTTTTTCTGCTAAACCATCTGTAAAATCAGATGCCATATTTGATACATATGCCTCTATGCTATGAGTTAATACATCCATACCAGTATCTGCTGTAACTGTTTTTGGTAAACTCATTACTAAATCTGGGTCTACAATTGCAACATCTGGTGTTAATTCATAATCTGCTAATGGATATTTTTTATTTTTTTCTTTATCTGTTATAACAGCAAATGAAGTAACTTCAGAACCTGTTCCAGAAGTTGTTGGAATTGCTACCATTTTACATTTAGTTCCTAATTTTGGAAATTTATAAGTACGTTTTCTTATATCCATAAATTTTAATTTTAAACCTTCTGGGTCTGCATCTGGATATTCGTAAAATAACCACATACCTTTTGCAGCATCAATTGGACTTCCTCCACCTAATGCTATAATTACATCAGGTCTAAAACGTTCCATAGCTTCTACACCTTTTTTTATTGTATCAAAAGATGGGTCTGATTCCACATCACTAAATATTTCTGAATGTACATAATGTTCTCTTTTTCTTAAATGATATAAAATTCTATCTACATAACCTAATTTTACCATAGATTCGTCTGTTACAATAAAAGCTCTTTCAATATCTGGCATTTTTTCTAAATATTGTATAGAACCTGCCTCAAAATATATTTTTTCTGGAATCTTAAACCACTGCATATTAACTCTCCTTTTACTAGTTCTCTTAATATTAATTAAATTTACTGAAGATACATTTGCTGTAGTTGAGTTTCCTCCAAAAGAGCCACAACCTAATGTTAATGATGGCATATTTGTATTATAAATATCTCCAATTGCTCCATGTGTTGATGGTGAATTTACTATAATTCTTCCTGCTTTCATTGTTTTAGAAAATCTTAATATTGTTTCTTTATTTTCAGAATGAATAACTGCAGAGTGTCCAAGTCCTCCAAATTCTAATAATTGTTCAGCTTTACTTATTCCTTCATTCTCATCATTTACAATATAATAAGTAAGAACTGGACTTAGTTTTTCTTTTGAAAATGGATAATCTTTTCCTATTCCCTCTTCATAAACTACAATTACTTTAGTATCAATAGGAATTTCAAATCCTGCATTTTTTGCTATTTTGTATGGGGATTGTCCTGGTATATTAGATTTTAGCTTGTATCCTATATCATCTCTATATTCAAACATTGAATCTTGTAATTTTTGTTTTTCTTCTGGATTCACAAAATAGCAACCAGCTTCTCTCATTAGTCTTTCAAATTCTTGATATATCTCCTTATCTACTATAACAGCTTGTTCTGAAGCACATATCATACCATTATCAAAAGCTTTTGACATTACTAAATCATTCACAGAAGTTTTTAATTTAGCTGTTTTATCTATATAACATGGTACATTTCCTGGTCCTACACCTAATGCTGGCTTACCGCAAGAATAAGCTGATTTTACCATTCCTGTTCCACCTGTTGCTAAAATCAAATCAACTCCAGGATGATTCATAAGTGTTCTAGTAGCTAAAATACTTGGTTTTTCTATCCATAATATACAATCTTTAGGTGCTCCTTCACTTACTGCTGCATCTCTTAGTATTCTTGCAGCCTCTGAAGAACATTTTTGTGCTGATGGATGAAATCCAAATATAATTACATTTCTAGTTTTAGCTGATATAATAGATTTAAACATAGTTGTAGAAGTTGGATTAGTTACTGGCGTAACACCTGCTATTATTCCAACAGGCTCTGCTATTTCTACATATCCTTCTTCTTCATTTCTATTAATTATTCCAACTGTTTTTTCATGTTTTATACTATGGTATACATACTCTGTTGCAAACATATTCTTTGTTATTTTATCTTCATAAATTCCTCTACCTGTTTCTTCGACCGCCATTTTAGCAAGTTCCATATGATGTTCTAGACCTGCCATGGCCATTGCTTTTGTAATTTTATCTACTGTTTGTTGGTCAAGTTTTAGGTATTCTTCTGAAGCTTTTTTAGCTCTTTCAACTAAGTTGTCAATCATTTCTTTTACTTCTATTTCTTCTTCGTTCATTTGAGAACCTCCTTATTTTATTTTGACCAATTTTATTATATATTATTACTATTTTTTGTCAATATTTTTTTAACTTTTAAAAATAAAAAGCTTGAAATAATATTATATCATTTCAAGCTTTTTATTTTACTTATATAAATATTTTTGTGGATTTACATGTTCACCATTAATTCTTATTTCAAAATGTAAATGAGGTCCTGTTGAATTTCCCGTTGAACCAACTGCTGCAATAACATCCCCTGCTTTTACTGTCTCACCTTTTTTTACATACATTTTACTTGTATGTGCATACCAAGTTTCAACTCCATTACTATGACTAATTTTTACTAAATTCCCATATGAACCACTATATGATGCAGATTCTACCACACCATCTGCTACAACTTTAATGGGTGTACCTGTTTTCGCTGCTATATCTAGTCCTGTATGTGTTGATTTTCTTATACTACTTCTTGCACCATATCTTGACGTAATTGTTCCTGATATTGGTGCTGTCGCTAATTTTATACCATTTACATCAGGCATTGCATCAATTCTTGCTTGTTCTTCTTCTTGCTCTTTAATTTCTGTTACCTTAGTTTGTATATCATTTTTTGCAACTTCCATATCTTTTAAATTAACTTCTTCTTCATTTTGAGTATATTTTTCAGAAATTGTTAAGTTCAAATCTTCTTCGCTATTATTATTTTTAATTTCATTTACTACTTCTTCAGCATTTTCTATAGTATCAACTTTTTCTATAGCTTCATCATTTAATGCTATTTCATAATATTTATATGTTATTACTGCATTTTCTTCTATTTTGGATGCCACTTCTTCTTCGTTTGTCTCAAGTGTTCTACTTACAAGTTTTAACTCATATTCTGGATTTTCTTTTAAATCTATTGTATCTATATAAGGATTTTCCGCTTTTACTTCTTCTTTTAATTTTTCTTCAAATGCTTGTTTATTTTGGACATATCCTATTTCTTCTCCAGATATTTCTACCTCATAGATTGGTTTATACTTTATTAATATTATCGCGATAACAAAACCTAATCCAATTATAGTTATGTTAAAATACTTTAAAATTTCTTTTGTATAGTATTTTAATTTCTTGTTTAAAATATGATTCACTCTCCTTTTGCTAGTTTTTTAACGCGACCAGCCTTTATTATACTACATATTCTTCCCAAAATCAAATTATGTATACTTTTTTTAAGATAATTTGTCCATTTTTGTCAAAATTTTTTCGTTTTATTACTGATTTTATTAACTTTATCTCTCTTTTTCTTTATTTTTCTTCAATTTCCTTTATTTTCCTATATTATTCATTCTTCAAAATAATATTTATCGCTCTTTTTTACCAATAAGTTCTATACGTATATTCTAGTTTCTGTAAATTTAAACTATAAAATGCTATTATGTGGAAGAATAGGAAGGTGATAAAAATGGCTTTAGACTATAATATTATAGGACAAAGAATTAAACAAGCAAGGCTTGCAAAAAATTTAACACAAGAAGATTTAGCAGAACAAATTGATATTTCTGTTGCCTTTTTAAGTAGAGTAGAAAGAGGAAATTCTCATATCAACTTAAAAAGATTAAATCAAATATGTAGATTATTAAATGTTTCTGAAGGTTATATTTTAAATGGTGTTGCTAGTACTTCTGAAAATTATTTAACAAGAGAGTTTTCAGACTTATTAAAAAGTTGTACACCAGAAAAGCAAAGACTAATCTATGATGTTGCTAAAGTTATTGCTGAAGAAGGTAAAAACGAAACAGTTTAGTATCTATTTTAAAAGTCAGTATAATCTGACTTTTATTTTTTTCTTTGATTTATTTTTTATAATTGATAATATTTTTTCTATATGATATTATATTATTGCTTTTTAATGTTTATACTAAAAATATAAATAAAAAGGAGGTATAATATGGAATTTGAACAATGGAAAAATTTTAAAAAAGGTGATTGGCAAAATGAAATAAATGTTAGAGATTTTATTCAACATAATTACACACCATATGAAGGTGATGATAGCTTTTTAGCTGGACCTGCTGAAAAAACTAAAAAACTTTGGAATGAGGTTTTAGAACTTTACAAGAAAGAACATAATTCTAAAGGAGGAGTTTTAGATATCGATACTAAAACTATTTCAACAATTACTGCACATGATGCAGGTTATATTGATAAAGATTTAGAAGAAATCGTCGGTCTTCAAACTGACGCACCTTTAAAAAGAGCAATTATGCCATTTGGTGGTATTAGAATTGTTGAAAAAGCTTGTGAAGCTTATGGAAGAACAGTAGATAATAAAGTTGAAGAAATATTCCATAAATATAGAAAAACTCATAATGATGGAGTGTTTAGTGTTTATACACCTGATATTAGAGCTGCTAGAAGTTCACATTTAATAACAGGTCTTCCTGATGGATATGGTCGTGGAAGAATAATTGGTGATTATAGAAGAGTTGCTTTATATGGAGTAGACGTTTTAATTAAAGAAAAACAAGAAGAATTATATGTTTTAGACGTTGATGAATTAACTGAAGAAATTATTCGTTCTAGAGAAGAAATTAGTGAACAAATTAAAGCTTTAAATGAATTAAAAGAAATGGCAAAAAAATATGGATTTGATATTTCAGAGCCTGCAAAAAATGCTAAAGAAGCTGTTCAATGGTTATATTTTGGATATTTAGGAGCTATAAAATCTCAAGATGGTGCTGCTATGAGCTTAGGTAGAACATCTACATTCTTAGATATCTATTTTGAAAGAGATTTACAAAATGGTATTTTAACAGAAGAACAAGCTCAAGAAATTATGGACCACTTTGTTATGAAATTAAGGTTAGTTCGTTTCTTAAGAACACCTGAATATAATGAATTATTTAGTGGTGACCCTGTATGGGTAACAGAAAGTATTGGTGGTATGGGTATTGACGGAAGAACTTTAGTTACTAAAAACTCTTTTAGATTACTTCATACTCTTCAAAATTTAGGACCTGCTCCAGAACCAAATATGACAGTTTTATGGTCTACAAGACTTCCTGAAGGATTTAAGAGATTTACTACTAATTTATCTATTAAAACTTCATCTATTCAATATGAAAATGATGATTTAATGAGAATTACTTTAGGTGATGATTATGGTATTGCATGTTGCGTTTCACCTATGAAAATAGGTAAACAAATGCAATTCTTCGGTGCAAGAGCCAATCTTGCTAAAACCCTTCTTTACGCTATTAATGGTGGTAGAGATGAAAAAACAGGAAAACAGATTACTCCTAGATTTGAACCTATTACTTCAGAATATTTAAATTATGATGAAGTTATGGAAAAATTTAATCAAATGATGGATTATGTAGCAAAAATTTATATAAAAGCTTTAAACGCAATTCACTATATGCATGATAAATATTGTTATGAAGCTGAAGAAATGGCTTTACATGATAGAGAAATCATTCGTACAATGGCTTGCGGTATTGCAGGACTTTCAGTTGTTGCAGATTCTTTATCTGCTATTAAATATGCTAAAGTTAAAGTTATTCGTGATGATACAGGACTTGCTGTTGACTATGAAGTAGAAGGAGATTTTCCTAAATTTGGTAACGATGATGATAGAGTAGACCAAATAGCTGTTGATATTACTAAAAACTTTATGAATAAATTAAGAAAACATCAAACTTATAGACATTCTAAACATACATTATCTATTTTAACTATCACTTCTAATGTAGTTTATGGAAAGGCTACAGGAAATACTCCTGACGGTCGTAGAGATGGTGAACCATTTGGACCTGGAGCTAACCCACTTCATGGAAGAGATACAAATGGAGCTTTGGCTGTTATGAATTCTATTGCAAAACTTCCTTTTGATTCAGCAGAAGATGGTATTTCTTATACTTTCTCAATTACACCTGGAACTTTAGGTAAAACAGATGATGAAAAGATTACAAACTTAGTTCATATGCTTGATGGATATTTTGCTCAAACAGGTCATCATATTAATGTTAATGTTTTTGATAGAAGTTTATTAGAAGATGCTATGGAACATCCTGAAAATTATCCTCAACTTACTATTCGTGTTTCTGGATATGCTGTTAACTTTACAAAATTAACAAGAGAACAACAATTGGATGTAATTCATAGAACTATTCATGAAAGAATTTAAAAGGGATTTCTTCCCTTTTAATTCTAAAATAGAAATAAGGATGATAAACATGGAAAATGACAAAAAAGATTTAAGATATTATGCAAAAGTCCATTCTGTTGAATCTTTTGGCACAGTAGATGGTCCAGGAATAAGATTTGTACTTTTTTTACAAGGTTGCCATTTAGAATGTAAATACTGTCATAATCGAGATACCTGGGATATAAATCTTGGAAATTATCAATCTTTAGATGATATATTTAATAAAATTATGAGATATAAAAATTATATTTATCCTAATGGTGGTGTTACAATTAGTGGTGGTGAACCTTTATTACAAGTAAAGTTTATTTTAGAATTATTTACAAAACTAAAAAAAGAAGGAATTCACACTTGTATTGATACTTCTGGAATGGTTGCTATTACTCAAGATATAAAAGATTTATTAAAGGTTACTGATTTAGTTTTATTAGATATTAAACATATTGATGATGAAAAGTGTAAAGAATTAGTTGGAAGGTCTAATAAACTAGAACTTGAATTTGCTAAATATTTAAGTGATAATAATATTCCTATGTGGATTAGACAAGTTTTAATTCCTGGATATACTGATGATGAGAATGACTTATTAAAACTAAAAAATTTTATTAATTCTTTAAAAACTGTTCAAAAAGTAGAAATACTTCCTTATCATAGTGCCGGAGAATTTAAATGGAAAGAACTTGGTTTAAAATATCCTTTAGATGGTGTTAGACAAGCAGATGATAATGATGTAAAAAGAGCAAAGGAAATTTTAGGAATTAATTAAATATTAAAATACTTTCTAAATGTTGACTTTTATGTTTAAAAATATTATAATAAATTTATAAAATGATTATTATTTGTTTTTTAACATATAATATAAAAAGTAAGGCTAAGCCTTACTCTTTAGTTAAAACTTTTTCGGATTTATTTTTAATATCAGTCTTGGTAGGGCTGATATTAATTTTTTCTTTGTCTATATGTAATTGATATTTAACAATTCCAATTACCCATATTAATATGGCAAAGCAAAGAATTATAAATCCAATCCCTATGTATTTTTCCACAGTTTTCCTCCCTCTTTTGTATATTTACACCTAAGTTCTATAAAAGTTAGGTGCATAAAATAATATTTAGTTGGATACAAAAATATTATTTTATGCACCCAACTTGAAGGAGTCGCTTTAACTAATTAATAATATATGAATCATAAATTCATATGTCAACATTTATTTAAATATTGACATATATTTTTGTAAAACTCTAACAAAAATGTATACATCTTTTTTGATATATACATCTTTATTTTTTATATTTTTTTCTAAAAAACTGTTTTATTTTACTCTTAGTGCTCTTAATGAATTTATTATTGCAAGAACTAATACTCCTACATCTGCAAATACTGCTTCCCACATTGTTCCTAATCCTATTGCTGTTAATAAAAGCACTAATACTTTAATTAAAATTGCAAATACAATATTTTGTTTTACTATTCTCATTGTCTTTTTTGAAATCTTTATTGCATTATCTATTTTTGATGGTTCATCTGTCATAATTACAATATCTGCTGCTTCTATTGCCGCATCTGAACCTAATGCTCCCATTGCAATTCCTATGTCTGAAATAGCAAGTACTGGGGCATCATTAATACCATCACCTACAAAAACTAATTTTCCGCTTTTTGATTTTTCATTCATTAATTCTTCTACTTTTTCTACTTTTTGGTCTGGTAATAACTCACTATAGACTATATCTATTCCAAGCTCTTTTGCTATGCTTTCTCCTACTTCCTTCTTATCTCCTGTAAGCATAACAATTTTTTGAATATTATTTGCTTTTAATTTTCTAATAATTTCTTTTGCATCTTCTTTTATCTCATCTGCAATTAAAATATATCCAGCAAATTTACCATCAACTGCTACATAAAGTATTGTTCCTACATCATTACATACTGCATAATCTATATTGTTTTGTTTCATTAATTTATCATTTCCAACTAATACTTCTTTTCCATTTACTACACTTCTTACTCCATGTCCTGAAATCTCTTCTGATTTAGATATAAGTTTTTGGTCTATCTCTTTTCCATATGCTTTCTTTAATGATACTGATATAGGATGGTTAGAATAACTTTCTGCATATGCTGCAAGTTTCAATAATTCATCTTTTGAAAAGCCTTTTGTTTCTATTTTTTGAACTTCAAATATTCCTTTAGTTAATGTTCCTGTTTTATCAAATACAACTATTTCTACTTGTGATAAAGCCTCTAAATAATTACTTCCTTTAACTAATACTCCTTTTTTAGAAGCTCCTCCAATTCCACCAAAGAATCCCAATGGAATTGATATTACTAATGCACATGGACATGATACAACTAAAAATGTTAGAGCTCTATATAACCATTCTTGGAAAGTTTCAAATCCAAATACAATCGTCGGAATAACTGCAAGTAAAAGTGCTGTTATAACTACTATTGGGGTATAATATTTAGCAAACTTTGTAATAAAGTTTTCTGCCTTAGCTTTTCTACTACTTGCATTTTCAACTAAATCTAATATCTTACTAACAGTAGATTCCCCAAATTCTTTTTCTACTTCTACTGTTAAAGCTCCGTTTTTATTTATACATCCACTTAAAACTTCATCTCCCGCATTTACATCTCTTGGTATAGATTCTCCTGTTAAAGCTGAAGTATCAAGCATTGATGTTCCTTCTATAACTTTTCCATCTAATGGTACTTTTTCTCCTGGTTTTATTACTATGTTTTCCCCAATTTTTACTTCTTCTGGTGATACTTTTTCAATCTTTCCATCACGTTTTACATATGCTACATCTGGTCTTATATTCATTAAACTTGCTATTGATTTTCTTGATTTATCAACCGCATAATCTTGGAATAATTCTCCTACTTGGTAAAATAGCATAACTGCTGTTCCTTCTGAATATTCTCCTATTGCAAAAGCTCCTACTGATGCAATTGCCATTAAAAAATTCTCATCAAACACTTTACCTCTTAAAATATTTCTTATTGCTTTCCAAAGTATTTCAAATCCTACTATTAAATAACTTATTCCAAATAAAATTGTATTTATTATCTCTTGTTTAAATGGTACTATAAATGCTATTAAAAATATTATAAGAGAGATAATAATTTGTATTAATTTCTTTTTCATATTGTCATCCCCCTAAATTTCCTTTATTTTTGCGTCTGGCTCTTGTCTTTTAGTTGCTTTTTTTAATTTTTTAAATAATTCTTCCTCATCTTCACAACTGCTTTCTACAGTCATTTTTTGAGTTATAAAATTAACTGTTGCATCATCTACTCCTTCTACTTTTTTTATTGCTTCTTCTAATTGTGCAGCACAATTTGCACAATCTAATCCTTCTACTTTAAATGTTTTTCTCATTATAAATTCCTCCTTACTTATGTTCAATATGTTCTATTCCTAATTCAAATAGGCCTTTTACATGGTCATCATCAATTGTATAATAAACTTCTTTTCCTTGTCTTCTACATTTTACTATGCTCATTCTTCTTAGAGTTCCTAGTTGATGTGATATTGAAGATTTACTCATTCCTAATACGTTTGCTATATCACATACACACATTTCATTTTGGTCTAATGCAAATAAAATTTTTGCTCTTGTTGTATCTCCGAAGTATCTTAAAAAACTCTGCTAATTTATTAAATATATCATCTTCTGGCAATTTACCTAAAGTATCTTTTACTATATCTTCATGGATTATATTACAATCACATATAAACTCATTTTTAGACATTTCTTCTCCTTTCTATCCAATTATATTGCCAATAATTGAATAAATACTCAACTGTATCTTTATTATAGTTGAATGTATATTCAATTGTCAATAGCTTTATGAAAAAAATTTCACTTTTTTTAGAACTTTTTTATTATAATATATTTTTATTACTTTTTTGTGCATTTTTTTCACACAAAAAAATACACTTCATATGAAGTGTATTTTTTAATCTTCTATCTTTCCTCATCTTCTGGTTCAGTCTCTTTTATAATTTTATTATCTCTAAACATCTTTCTAATTCTTGCTTCTTGTTCAAATTTTTTTCTCATTTCTTCATCTCGTTGTCTCAATAGTTTTTGGTGTCGCATTGTCCAAATTATACTTTTTTCTAAAGCCTCTAATTGTTCTTCTCTTGACATTAATCTTCCCTTATTTTCGTTTCTTTCCATAAATATCTCCTTATAAATTTATGCAGTTATCATTTTCTTTACATATTCTAGTATTTCTTGTTTTCTTATATTAATTTCCTTTTGTAAATTTTCAATCTGTCTATCATATAAATCACATAATTTATCTATTTGTTCTTTACTTAAATCTTCTTCTTTAATCTTTCCTTTACGATATTGTTCTTGTAATCTTAGTAATTCTTTTTCTTCACTTTCTTCTATTTTTATTGAATTTACAAAAGATTCTTTTTTAGTGTTTTTATCTATCTTTGATAAATCCTCTTTTAAATCTTTTTTAGATTTTCTAAATAACTTCATCAAAAATATTTTTATTTTATTAAATATTCCTTTTTTATTAACATTTATTAAATGTTTTTCTTCTGCTTTCTTCATATGTATCTCCTTTATTCATCAATTTGGAATATTTTACATACCTAATAATTTTAATTCTACATTTTCCATTTTGTATTTTCCATCAACTAATTTAAATTCAACTAAAGTATTTTCTAGTGTTTCTTCATTTTGTCTTAAATCAGTTGTAAAATACAATTTTATCTTAGGAATTTCCACTTGATTCATTACAATTTCTTTGAATATTTCTGCCATATGTTTTTCATCTTCACAACAGAATATTAGTTGTGGAATTGATGAAAATCCTGAATCACCTGCAACAAAATTCTCATAAAAATCTTTGTATAGTCTTACTTTATCAACTAATTTCTTTTTCCAATCAGTTTCTCTTCTTATTACTTCAAATACAAATTGTATTGATTTATTGTTTTTAGTTAATTTAACAGCTCCTCCTGTTGCTTTAAATACCTTCCCTGCGACTTTTGCTGTAATTGCTGGCTTTACTGTATAACTATCAAAAGCTTTTACTTTTCTAAGATATGCAATTAAAATTTGATTTCCTGCTAATCTTTTCTTTATCATTGGAACAGGTTTTATATTATCTGATGGTTGCCATTTACATTCAACTTCTTTAGAATTTAGTAAATATTTCCCCATTTTTTCTAAACAATATATACGATAAATTCCTTTTCCTTCCTCAGATGTAAAATAATATCTTGTTAATATTTTTGTTCTTACTAATTGTTCTAATTTATTATTTAATTTATCTTGTGATTTTAAATCTATTCCCTTTATTTCTAGCATTTGATAAATTTGTCTAGATGTCATAAATTCAAATTCGTTGACTAAATCTAAAATGGCAAAATGGACATCATTAATATGACCAATATTTATTTTATGTACTATTTGGTTCATTGATACATATCCATCTTTACCATCAAATACTTTTAATTCTCCTTCTCTTATTGCAAATGGTGATATTTTAGTTTTTATTTCATCATCTTCAACCATTTCTACTTCCTCCTTTTTAAACTATTAGTAGTTTAACTTTTTTTCTATTATAATCTATCTTTTTTATATAAACATTTATATTTTCTCCATATGTAAGTCCATCTTTATATTCAGCCATTCCTACTAAATTAGGTGTAAGTTCTATAAATATTCCGTTTTTATTTTTCTCTGTTTCTCTTACTTTACCTACTACAGTACTTCCTGTTTTAAACTTTGAAGCATTTTCTTCCCATGTACCTAAAGTTTCTTTATATGATAAAATCACTTTTCCTTGTTCTCTATTTATAGATTTTACCACTACTTCTAACTTTTGTCCAATTTTTACTCTCTCATATGGTGTCTTTATTCTTGCTATTGATAAATCTTCTATATGTATTAAACCTACAACTCCTCCACCTATTTCAACAAAAGCTCCATAAGGTTCAATATTTTTTACAATACCATCTACTTTTTGTCCTACTTGTAAATTATTCTTTACCCAATCCATTGCTTCTATTTGCACTTGTTTTCTAGATAAAATTAATTCATTATCATCTAATTTATCTTTTATTTTAAATTGTACAAATTTATGTACTTTACCTACACATAAATTAGTTTTTGGTAAACCATCTTCTCCTGTTTTTATAGCTTCTATTTCATCTCTTGGTATTTTTCCCGTTAAGCCGTTTTCAAACTTTATATACAAATTATAATTATCATCACAATTTTTTACTAAACCTTGTAGTGTTTCATTATTTTCCATATATGATTTCCAATTATTTTTATCTAGCTTTGTTATTTCATTATTCCAGCCTTCTGGTTCAAATTGTAAATTATTCATTTGTTATTTCTCCTTTTATCTTACGTTTGTTTCTATTATATATATTAGTAATCTATTTTGCAATATTTCCTTTTAATATTTTTCCAACTTCTTCCTTAGTTAAATATCTCCATTTTCCTAATGGAATGTCTTTTACACCTATTCCTGCAATTCTACTTCTATGAAGTGCTAATACCTTTCCACCAACTGCTTCACACATCTTTCTTACCTGTCTATTTTTTCCTTCATGTATTATTATTTCTAATCTTGTTTGATTTTTTTCCTTATCAATTTTTAAAACTTTAACCTTTGCTGGCTTTGTTGTATAATCATCTATTTTTACACCATTTCTTAATTTTTCTATCTTTTCTTTTCCTATTATTCCTTTTAAAGTTACTGTATATGTTTTTTCTATTTCATGTTTGGGATGTGTTACTTTATATACAAAATCTCCATCATCTGTAAGAATTAATGCTCCTGATGTATACATATCTAGCCTTCCTACAGGAACTACTCTTTTTTCTACTTTTACTAAATCTAATACCGAATCTCTATTAAATTGGTCCTTTAAAGTAGTTACATATCCTATTGGTTTATTTAAAAGTATATATACATGTTCTTTTGATTCTTTTACTTCTTTTCCATTATATACTACTTTATCTTTTTTAGGATTAATTTTAGTTCCAAGTTCTGTTACTATTTTCCCATTTACACTTATTTTTCCTTCTATAATTAGTTCTTCTGCCTTTCTTCTTGAACATACACCGACAATTTGCTAAATATTTTTGTAATCTTTCTTCCATTTTTCCTCCAAATTACTTGAGACAAAAAAGCTCCGTCCCCAACTGTCTCAAAACATCTTTAAAATATTCTGGTAATTCTGCTTCAAATTCCATTTCTTTTCCTGTTATTGGATGTTTAAATTTTAATTTTCTCGCATGCAAACATTGTCCTTTTATTCCCCATTTATTTTTTCCGTTTGAATATACTTCATCTCCAATTACTGGATATCCAATATGTGATAAATGTACTCTTATTTGATGTGTTCTTCCTGTTTCTATTTTTACTTCTAATAATGTACAATTATCTTTTGGATATCTTTCTAGAACTTTAAAATTAGTAATTGCTTCTTTTCCATCTTTTTCTACCGCCATTTTCTTTCTATCATTTTTATTTCTTCCTATTGGCATATTTATTGTTGCTTCATTTTCTTTTACTATTCCCCTTACTAATGCAATATATGTTTTTTCTACCTCGTGATTTTTTATTTGATTACTTAAATTTATATGTGCTTTATCATTTTTTGCAACTACTAATACTCCTGATGTATCTTTATCTAATCTGTGAACTATTCCAGGTCTTATTTCTCCTCCTATTCCTGATAATGAGTCTTTACATATTGCCATTAAACTATTTACTAATGTTCCATCTGGATTTCCGATTTCCTGGATGAACCACCATTCCTTTTGGCTTATTTACAACTATTATGTCATTATCTTGATAAATAATTTCTATTGGTATATCTTGTGCTTTTAATTCTATTTCTTTTGGTTTTTCCTCTTCTATAGAAATTTTATCATTTTCTTGAACCTTGTATGCTGGTTTTGTATTTTTACCATTTACTAATATATTTTCCTCTTTTATTAATCTTTGCACATGTTCTCTTGATATATCTTCTTTTTCTGCTAAATAAGCATCTATTCTTTTTCCTTCTTCTTCTTTTTCTACTATCAATTCTTTCAATTCTACTCACTTTCACTTTCATACTCATATACAACAAAATATTTATCACTATATAATTCTTTACATCTTTCATCATGTGTTTTTTGTATTATCATATTAATTTTTGAATTTTTATAAGTTATTATATGTGTTATTCCATATTTATCAAATGTATCTTGGTAAAATTCTCCTATTCCTGATGTATTTATAAAATCCATAAATATATCATCTTTTTTTCCATTGAATTCTGGTGAATATAAGTCTGCTCTTGAATCTATAAATACTGGTATTCCTCTAAATAACATATAACTGCCATAATTATATTCATTATAAAATCTTGCTTTTCCTAAATCTATATTATTTATAATATAGTCACAAGCTTGTACTGGGTAAGCTGTTTCATCTATATAATTATCATCAAATTTATCTTTGGCTTCATAATAACTAAACCCTAACATTATTACAGTTATTGCTACTATTCCGAACAAGTTTCATTATTTTTTCTTCTACTTGTTTTACTTTTTCTTTTGTGTATATTCCTGCTAATTGTATCATAAATCTATTTAATACCAATGAACCTATTAAAGCAAATAGTGTTACTTGTCTTCTTGATGTTAACATTAAATAACATAATCCACCTAGCATAAATAAATCACATAATCTTATTTTTACTTTTGTAAATATTATTATTCCTAAGAATAATATAAGTGTACACAAAACTTCATTATTTTCTGATAATGTCATTGGTAAGTGTTCATTTATATTTTGTGTTGTATTTCCTGCCATTGTTTTTTCTAGATACGTATATGGCGTTGTTCCTATTGGTGTTAATAATCCAATAAATAAACATATTATCATTATTATTATTAAATATTTTGTATTGTTTCTTTTGGTTAATTTTATTTTATATGGATTTTGTAATTCTTTTGTTCTTTTTATTTTTACTTTATCTATATTTTCGTTTAATTCTGTTAATTCTTTCTTTAATTCTTCTACTTTTTCTATATTGTTTTTCTTTTCATTTATTTTTATTTTAAGTTTTAAAATTTTAACTTTAGCTTTTCTGTATATTATAAAGTCTGCTAAACATGCTATTACATATTCTGCTATATATGGTAAATATAATACAAAGTAAAATGGAAATACTGCCGTATGCAAGTTTGCGATTAAAATTGGTATTATTACTAATCCTATCGCATATCTTATTTTTCTTCCTTCTAAGAATTTTTCTATAAAGTATACTGTTAATACTAGTAATATAAATGTAACTAATTGTGCTCTTGCTGCAATATATCCTCTTATTAAATACATTACTCCTATTGTTATTAAAAATGAAAACAAATTATTTTTTACTAGTTTTTTATTTACTAAAAATACTGTTAATCCCAATATTACCGATAATATACATGTACATATATATATTCCTGTCATTCCAAATGTATCATATACTAAATATGTTATATAATCATACAACCAATGTGGATACGTATATGGTAGGTCTTGATGCCAAGAAAATGGGTCTTGCATATCTATTCCTTGTTTTGCTATATGTTCTCCTACTTTTATAGTATAAAATGTATCATTTTGTAATGTTACTGGCGTTAAAGCTACACAAAAAATTGATATTAAAACTACAGCAACTATTATAAATTTTACATTTCCTGAGATTTTCTTTTTTTCTTGTTTATTTTCCTTTTTTACTTTTATTAAACTTTGTTTTTTATTTTTCATAGTTTTATCTCCTTGCATAATTTTCTTTATGCATTATAACAAAAAAAGTTTCAAAATACTAGGCTTTTGAAACTTTTTATTTTCAATTATTTTAAAATTTATACAGCTTCTTGATTTTCTTCTTGAACTTCTTTTTCATCTTCATTTTCATTGATTACTTCTAGACTTCCAACTGAAACTTCATATGCTACTCTTGTTTCTACTGTTCCATCTTCATGTTTCTTTTCATAATTTCTTGATTGAACTCTTCCAACTATTTTTACTTCAGTTCCAACTTCTAGGTTTTGGCAGAATCTTGCATTTCTACCCCAGGCAATACATGGAATATAATCAGATTTATTATATGCTCTATTTACTGCAAGTAAAAGGTCTGATATTTCACGTCCAAATGGTGTTTGTCTATAAATTGGTTTTTTACATATATAACCAACAAGTACAACTTCATTTGTTATTGTGTCTTTTCTTGTCATTTCATTTTCTTCTTCATTATTTTCTTCTACTTCTGTAATGTCTTTAGCAAATACTGTTAAAATTAATCTGTTTTTTTCATTTTCATAACTATTATAAGATCTAAATTGACCTTTTATTAATAGTTTTTTTCCTTCATTTAAAGTATCTTCTTTAATTAGTCTTTCTGAAACTGTTATTGGTATAACATCACTATTTCCACTTAAACGTGGAATTTCTAAAGTAAAAATGTAAAATTTTTCACCATATATTTCATGGCTAAATTTTCTTTCTCCTGTAACTTTTCCTACTAATGTTAAGTAGTTGTTTTCTAAATAATTTGTATTCAATTTTCTTTCCTCCTATTTTCTATAATTTATCGATTGTATCCTTTTCCTTGTGTATCTCTTTAACTACATTTTCTATTATACACCCTTTTTTTGATTTTGTCTACATAAAAAGTTAATTTTCTTCAAAAAAGTTAGATTTTTCCTATGTTTTAAAAATTATGTCCTATTTTTCTATTAAATTTATTATATAAATTATTAAAATTTCATAAATTTTTAACTTGCTTGTTTCCTCTCTTTTTACTACTTTTTCTCCTATTTCTATATACTTATCTTTTATCTTTAAATTTTTTTGTAGACATATTAATGTACTACTTTCTGTAACGCTTGATATTGTTACTGTTGCCTCTTGATTTAATCCATATGTTATTATTTTATTATTATTTACGTTTTCTATTACTTTATTTAAATCTGTATTTATTACAAGATATCTTGCATATGAACACATTTTTTCTATAAGTTTTCTTTCTTCTACATATTTACTAATATCACTATCTATTACTAATATTTCAAATCTTATATTTTTCATATTTGATATATTTTTCTTATTTATAAAAATTAAGCTTATTTCATTTTTCAAGCTTTCTTTTAAACTTTCTTTAATATTTTCAAAATTTTTATATTCTGAAATTATTCCAATAAAAGTCATTTCCTGTCCCCTTAACCTTTTTATATAATTATATTTCCCTATTTTTGCCAATTTATACATAATTAGTTTTTTATTTGTGTTCCATTTAAATCTATCTTGTAATTTTCTTTATAAATTAATTCTGATACTGGTACTATTTCATATCCTTTTTGTTTTATATTCTTTATTATCATATCCAAACTATCTGCCGTATGTTTTGTTCCATTATGGCTTAAAATAATTGCTCCTGGTTTTATTTTATTTTCTATTTTATTCCACATTTCTTCTCCTGTTATTCCTGTATAATCTAATGTATCTGCACTCCATTGGATTGGTATATATCCTTTATCATTTGCTGCTTTTATTACAGTATTATTATATTCCCCATATGGTGGTCTATATATTTTATTACTTACTTTTGTAATGTTTTCTATTTTTTTATTTGCATTTTCTATTTCAAGAACATTTTGTTCGTAAGTTAGATTATTTACATGCTCATGATTATCGCTATGATTTGCTATTTCATGACCTGCTTGATATATTTTCTTTACCGCTTCTGGGTATTTATCTACCCATGTTCCTACTACAAAAAATGTTATTTTCACATTATTATTTTTTAATGTTTCTAAGATACTATCAATATCATTTGCATTCCATGCACAATTCATTGTAAATGCTATTTTCTTTTCTTCTGTTTTTACTTGATATATTGGTAATAACCTTGTATTTTCTGAAGATGTTTCTACTGCTTCTTTACTTCCATCTATTTTTGTTGCTACTACAAATAGAAATATTACTGTAAGTAGTGTTACTCCATATGCTATTATTTTTTGTTTATTAAATACGAAAAACATAAAAATACCTCCAAGTTCAAGCTATTAAAATTCTATGCTTGTTCTTGGAGAAAAATACTTAAAAATAAAAATTAATTACCACTTTTATTTTTTATAAAATTTTTATTACAAATTTACTCTACCCAATAGGAAATCCATTGCACTTATTTGTTTTATTCCATTATAATTATTAGTATCATAATCTAATGTAATTATATATTTTTTATAATGATTTGCTATACTATCTAATGGTTTTAATTCTCTTTGTAAAGTTTGCTCATCTCTAACAGACAATGCTACTTGAATATATATATATTCATCTTCTGTTTCAACTACAAAATCCACTTCGTTTATATCGTTCTTTCCTATATAAACTCTATATCCTTTTCTTTTTAACTCAAGAAAAATTATATTTTCTAGTATATGTCCTAAATCTCTATTATTATTTTTTCCGAGTAAATAAGTTCTTAATCCCATGTCTGACAAATAATACTTTTCTTGTGTTTTTAATAATTTTTTTCCCTTGATATCAAATCTATTTACTTTATATAATATATAACTTTCTAACAAACTATTTATATATTCTTCAATAGTATGAACAGAATTTTTTCTTCCATTTGATGATAAAGTATCACTTATTTTTTTTGTTGATACACTTGAACCTATATTATCAAATAAAAACCTACAAACACTTTCAAGCATCATAACATCATTAACCTTTTTTCTATTTATTACATCTTTAACTATTACTGTGTTATAAATACTATCTAAATATTCTAATTTCTGATTAGAATCATCTAAATTTATTAAATATGGGAAACCTCCATACATGCTATACTCATTATATTTTTTTAATTCATCACTATTGCCATAATAACTTAAGTATTCTTTAAATGATAATGTCATTACATGTATTTGTATATATCTACCTGTTAAGTATGTTGCTAATTCACCTGATAACATATATGAATTTGAACCTGTTATATATATATCTAAATATTCTCTTAAAAATAAACTATCTATACATTTCTGAAAATCATTTACATTTTGAATTTCATCTAAAAATATATAATTCATGCATTTTGAATCAGCATTTTCTATAATATACTCATGTAATTTTTGATAATCTAATAAATCTTTATTATCATTATCTTCAAAATTTATTGATATAATATTTTTCTCTAATACCCCGCTATCAATTAATTCTTTCTTAAATTCATTTAAAATAGTAGATTTTCCTGAACGTCTCACTCCTGTTAAGACTTTTATTATTCTTTTATCTTTATATGATTTAAGTTTTTTCATATATTCTTCACGATATATAACTTTATTATTCATTTTTATCACCTATAAAAATTATAAGTCTTTTATTTAATTTTGTCAAGTTTTTGCTCATTTGAGCAAAAACTTTTAGAATCGCAATACTTTTTGCTATAACTAGTATTATTATTCAAATAAATTCTCTAATGCTTTCTTATAAATATCTTTTACTATTTTTTTACCATTTGGAGCTAATTTTGAAAAAAGAGTTGCTCCAACTCCAGAATTAATTTCTAGTACGTAAAAACTATCCTTATCTGTTTCTATAATATCAACTGTAGCAAAAATCATATTTAAAGTTTTCCCTGCTTTTATTGCTAATCTTTCAACTTCTTTATATACTTTATCATTTTTTTCAATAATTTTGGGAGTTGCTCCTCCACTTAAATTATGTTTCCATGAAAGTTCTATTTTCTCTTTATTTTCTGGTATATAATTTAAATCTAATTTACTTAAATTTTCTTCTACTACATCATTTTTAGGTAAATTTAATTTGCTTACTAATTCTTTAAGAGAACTTTTACCATCACCTATAACAAATGGTTTAATTTTTTTATATATTAAAAGTACCTCTCCTCTTAGATAAAATACCCTATATTCATTTTTTATATCATAATATGGACATATACTAATTGAACTATTATTTTTTAAAAGTTCTTTTACTATTTTCTCTATTTCTTTTATACTACAACAACGAAATACATCTTTTCCAGTTTCCCCTGTATTTGGTTTTACTACTATTTTTCCATTTTTCATAAATTCAGAAGAAATAATATCTATAATTTCTTTTTTTGACATATAATCTTTTCTTTTTTCTGGGTCAAAAATAATTTTATGTTCTATTATAGGTATATTTTGTGATTTTAATACTTCATATGTTGCATATTTATCAGATGCTATTATACTTGATTCTACATTATTTATATCAAATGATTTTCTTCCTATATATCTTATTTTTCCATCTTTAGTTAATTTATATATCCATCCATATGATAATTCTTCTATTTTTATATTTAATTCTTTACATATTTCATATATTAATTCAACTGTTTCTTGTTTCATTATATTCCCCTCATTTTAATTTATAATAGCATTTTGAATATATCATGTCAAATTTAAAATTATTACAAAAATAAAAGATTATCAAATAAATGATAATCCTTTAACATTTTATATATTTTACATTATTTTCATATCCATTTTGGGTTTCAAAAACATTAAACCTACAGCAAAAATAACAAGTGTAATAATAACAAGTATTAAAATAAATATTATTAAATATCCTGTTTTTTTATTTTTTTTAATTTCATTTTCTTCTTTTAATTCTATTTCTTCTTTTGATTTTTCTCTTTCTTCCATTCTATTTCTCCCCTTTAAATATAGTACATAGAATTGAGCTTTTATTTTTTTTATAATACCACTTTAGAAACAACATGTCAAACAAAAATTTAAATTATGTTAGTGAATTTCCTGTTTCTAAATACTCAATATATTCTTCTAAGCACATATTTAAATCATTCATCTTAATTGCGTTTTCTTTTCCAACATATCTCCAATGCCAAGGTTCATATTCTATTCCTGTTATATTAGCTTTTTCTTCTGGATATCTTAAAATAAATCCGTAATTTTTAGCATTTTGATTTAACCATTCATATGCTTTTGTATTTTCAAATCCTTCATCTACATTATTAAAATCTACAGCTAGTCCTAAATTATGCTCACTTTCTCCTGGTTTATTTAAATATTCTAAAGTTAATTCTTCTGCTTCTTTAGTAGTTTTCCCCTGCTTTAAATATTTATTAATACTATTATTATATAAATTCTGTTGATATTCTACACTTCTATATGCTGATTGTACCCAAATATTTTGTATTCCCTGTGCTTTCATATCTTTTAACATAGTGTTTAACTCTCCAATTGCTCTTTTATCAAACTGTCTTGTTTTATCTATATTACTTAATTCTATTTTATAATCTTCTGGTAATGGATTTTCTTTATTTACTAATGTTAATCTCCAATCTGTTATTTCTTTTTTCACAGGTAATACTACTTCTATAGTATTATTTCCTTCTGCTTGTGTATTAATTGTTGTTTCTTCACTTTCTTTACTAATTTTTTTATTTTTGGATGATATTATTCTAACTATTCCTATTGTAATAATTATTATACTAAATACAAGTACAAATATTGCTATTATTTTAAACCTTTTATTTTCAATCATCCTTTTATTTTCTTCATTTTCCTTCATTTTATTTTCCTTGTTTATACTAAATTATTAGGGTCATTTTTTATAGTTTCTTCACTATCTCTTGGGTCATACATTGCCCCACCTATAATTTCTCCTGTTGTTGTATCTACAAAATATGTGAATGAATTCATTTTACCTTCTTGTTTTTCATATTCTATATTTACAAGCCACACTCTTCTTACTCTTTCTTCTGTTTTATATACACCATCTTCTTGTGATATTTTGCCACTTTCATAATTTTCTTTATCATTTTCTCTTAAATATACATCTGCATTCATTTTTTCTATTCGCATATCAGCATCTATATTTTTTATTGTTCTTTCTGGTGCAATTTTTCTATCTTTTTCTTTTGCTATTTCAATTGCTTCTTCTTTTGTTTTTACTATTTCATTATTTTCAAATTTATTTCTTTCAATCTTTATTTGATATATTCCATTTATAGTTGGCACCCATCCTATAAATACACTTTCATTAGGATTTATTAAATCTCCATATTTTCTCTGGAATTCAGCATACCAAATATAAGAAGCTTCATCTGTTTCCATATTTCTTCTTAATGTTACTAATTCATAATCTCCTTCTATATTATCTTCTTTTATTTTATCAAATAACTGATATGCCACTTTTTTTGCTTCTTCTCTATTTATTCCATAATTGTATGGTATTTTATAATTCCAAGTTGGTACTTGTATTGTTTTTAAATCTCCTGTTTTTGCATCTATTGTCATTGTTGCAATTTTTGATGATAATCCCCATTCTTTTTTATCTGACAAAAATTCTTTACTTAAGTTTTGATTTAGAATTTTTTCATTTTCTAACCCAACTTGTTTTAAATATTTATTTCCTAATTCATTTGCTTTTTCTTCTGATATACACTCTTGTTTTTCTTCATAACTTACTTCTTGGCTTACATTATAATTATATTTTTTAGGGTCATGCCAAATATTTTGATATGCTTCTTTTCCTGCATATATAGTTCCAAATGTTACTCCTAATACCATAACAAATGTAGCTGCAATTTTCAATACTTTATATTTAGAAGTTTTAAAAGTAATATTATAGAATTCATCTTTTTTCTTAGTATTTGAAACTTCTTTTTTTCTTAAGTAGATTTCTTCTAAATATTCCTTATTAGACTTCATACTGCAATCCCTCCTCTTCTATTATTTCTTTTAATTTCTTTTTGGCTCTATTTAACATTACTTTAACTTGTCCTACACTTTTATCCATTATTTTTGCTATTTCTTTATACTTAAAACCTTCAATTGAAGCTAAGCATATTACTGCTTGATAATCAGGCTTTAGTTTATTAATTACTTTTCTTATATAATTACTCTTCTGATTTTTGTATACTATTTCTTCTAAATCATTATTCTCTATATATAAATTATTATAATCTGTTATTGGAAGTACTTTCTTTTCACTTTTTAAGTAATTTAAAGCTCTACATTTTGCTATCATATATAAATATGTTTTAAATGAATATTTAAAATCATATTGTTCTTTATGTAATAGCAAATACACAAAAACATCTTGTGATATATCTTCTGCAATGTCTGTATTTTTAGTATATCTTAATATAAAATAAATTATATGGTCTTTATGTCTTATAACTAATTTTTCAAATGACTGTTTATTTCCTTTTAAGTATTCTTTATATAGTTCTTTATCTGTTTCTTCTTGCATATTTGTCCTCCTTTGTCTTTTTTGTACATATATTATACAAGCTTTCTTGTTGTTTTGTTACAAAAAAAAATAAAAATCCATTATTTTTTATTAATGGACTTTTATTTTCTTTAATTTATTAAAATTTGTAATCATCAAAATCATCAAAATAACTATTATAATAATGGTCATAATCATAATCTCTTTCAATTCTATCTAGAACTGCATCAAATGCTCTAAAGCCAATTGTAAATAAAAACGCATATATAATAATTGTTAAAATAAATCCTGTTGCTCCTGTTGCTATACCTGCAATAGCTAAACCTTTTTTACTTGATTTTATTGCTAATATACCAAATATTATTGCAAGTATTGCACATGGTATAGATATCATGAATTCCCAAAATAATGGTATAGATATAATTCCAAGTACCATAGCTGCTATAGCTAATCCTTTTCTATCTTTTTTTACTTTTTTATCATCTTTGTTATTACTTACTGTTTCTTCTTTTACTTCTACTACTTCTTCTTTATTATTTTCCATAATAATCTCCTCCTTTACATTACATATTTTTATTATACTATATTTATCTTTGTTTTACAATAAATATTAACTTTTTTATTATTTTTTCGACTTTTTCTTATTTTATTTTTAAAAGCTATTTTTTTCATCCTCAAAAACATTTTCTACTTTTTATTCATATGATATATAAACAACATATATGTTGTTTTATAGAAAGGATTTGATTTTATGGATAATAATAAAAATAGAAATTGTTGCCCTATTTTAGATGTTGATGGTGTTATTTCTGGCGGTAAACAATTTGATTTAGATATTACTTTACCAGAGGATAATCGTGATGTTATATATGGCGTTGTTAAAAATTGTTTTAAAGAACCTATAGAAAATGCTGTTATTAAATTAATTGAAGTTGTTTGTGAAAATGGTAAAGAGGAAAGAAGACCTATTGGTCATGCCTTTACTGATAAAGAAGGTGAATTTGTTTTTGGTCCTTTATGTCCTAACAGACAATATGCTATTCAAATTTGGGTAAATGATACTAAAAAAGTTAAAATCTGTGCTAAATGTCATCATGAAGCAACTTGTTTAAAAGGCGAAAAACATGATAAATGTGATTGTTATATTGATGATAGAAAAGAAGATTGTAATTGTAAAAAAGATGGCTTCTTAAAAGAAGAAGATTTTAAAGATTTAAATTTCTAAAAGTAAAAAGGTGCAATAATTAAATATTGCATCTTTTTTGTTTATTATTTTATAATATTCCCATTTTTTTAGCCCATTTTCTTCCTTGTTTCATCATTGATTTTTTATTAGGCTTTCCAGTTTCTGCATACATCATAACTAATCCTGTTGTTATTAATCCACCTATCATAACTCCTTTAATAAATTTCATTAATATCACTCTCCTCTTTTTTTATTTATTATTCTTTATTTTTGTCTTTTTTATACTGTTTTATAATGGAATATATTTCATTTATTGTAATTATACTAAGAAATATTCCAAAACATTTTTTTAATATATTTACAGGCATATTAAGTGATATATTTGCTCCTATTATTGCTCCTAAAATTCCAAATATTGAGATTATTATTCCATTTTTTATATCTAAATTTTTATTTTTCATATTTACTATTATTGCAACTATTGATGCCGGTATAAAAAATATTAAATTTGTTGCTTGTGCTATATGTTGGTCTACTCCCATAAAAAAGGTAAGAAGAAATATTAATATTGTTCCTCCTCCCATACCAGTTCCACTTACAATTCCTGAAACAAGCCCAATTAATACTTCTACCATTTTTCTCCTCTCAAAAATTTAATTTATTATTTTTATTCTTTAACTTGTTAACATTCTGTATGATACATATATCAAAAATGCTGTAAATGCTATTTTTAATATTTTTTCTGGTAATTTTTTTAATAACTTTGCTCCAATATACCCACCTATTGCTCCTCCTATTGCACAAAGAGCCGCTATTTTCCAATTTATAAAGTCTCCTTTATAATAAAATATTCCTGATGTTATTACCATTGGAAGAATACAAAATACCGATGTTCCTCTTGCTCTTTTATCTTCTACTTTAAGCAAGTGAATAAATGCTGGAACCAAAATCATCCCACCACCTGTTGAAAATAAACCACTAATTAATCCTGCTAAAATTCCAATTAAACCTTTTTTTACCATAATAAAAACCTACTTCATATAGTAGGTTTTCCAATTTTTATTTTTTTATTACTTTTTATCAAAAATATCTCCGTCTTTATCATAATATTTTGTTCCAACCATCTTATCTGGAAGATACTGCTGCTCTACATAGTGATTTGGAAAATCATGTGGGTATAAATATCCTTCATGATAACCTAAACTTTTCATTCCTTCTATTGGCGCATTTCTAATATGCATTGGAACTTCTCCTGTGTCTTTAGTTTTTACATCATCTAATGCTTTATTTATTGCTACATATGAAGCATTTGATTTAGGAGACCTTGCTACATATACAGCTGCTTCTGAAAGTAATATTCTCGCTTCAGGCATTCCTATCATATGTACTGCTTGCATTGCGCTATTTGCTACTACTAATGCATTTGGATTTGCCATACCAACATCTTCTGATGCACATATTACTATCCTTCTTGCAATAAACATTGGGTCTTCTCCACCATTTAATGCCCTTGCTAAATAAAATACAGCTGCATCTGGGTCTGAGCCCCTCATTGATTTTATAAATGCACTTATATTATCATAATGAGATTCTCCATTTTTATCAAATATAGCTTTTCTTTCTTGTACACTATTTTTTATTACTTCATCTGTTAAATGAATATATCCATCTTCTGACATTGCTGTAGTCAGTGTTGCAATTTCTAATCCATTTAAAGCTGTTCTTACATCTCCATTACTAATTATAGCTAATTTTTTTAATGTTTCTTCTTCTATTTTTATTTTATATTCTCCTAGTCCATCTTTTCTTTCTAGTGCATTTTTTAATATTTGTAAGATATTTTCTTCAGTTAGTGGTTCTAATTTTATTACCATTGACCTTGAAATTAAAGCTTTATTTACTTCAAAATATGGATTTTCTGTTGTTGCTCCTATTAATATAATTGTTCCATTTTCTACATAAGGTAATAATGCATCTTGTTGTAATTTATTAAATCTATGTATCTCATCTATAAATAAAATACTTTTTCCTGCTGGATTTAACATAAAGTTTTTTGTTTCTTCTATTACCCTTTTAATATCTGCAACTCCTGCTGTTACTGCATTTATTTTATAAAATTTATATTTTGTCGTTTCACTTATTACTCTTGCAAGTGATGTTTTTCCACATCCTGGAGGTCCAAATAAAATGATACTTGATAATCTGTCTGCTTTTATTGTTCTATACAATACTTTATCTTTTCCTAAAACATGTTCTTGTCCTACGTATTCATCTAATGTTCTTGGTCTCATACGAAATGCTAAAGGCTCATTTGAGTTCATTTTTATGCCTCCTATCTACCTAATAAATTTAATCCTTTTTTAATTATTTCCTCTGTTGATAATTCTTTATAATCTACTTTTTCAAATGCTTTTTCTATTTCTTTTTTGTTATATCCTAATACTTGAAGTGCTGCTATTGCTTCATTTACTTTTTCTTTTACTTCTTTTATATCTATCTTTTTATTATCAATTTCTTGTTTTTTGTCAATCTCTTCTTTTATTGCTTCTACTTCTTGTTCCTTCTTTATTTTATCCTTTAATTCTAATACTATTCTTTTTGCTGATTTTGGTCCTATTCCTGGTATAGATGTTAATGTTTTTATATCTTCTGTTACTACTGCTAATGCAAATTCTGATGGAGTACATGTTGTAAGCATCGTTAAGGCTGTTTTTGCTCCAACTCCACTTACTCCTAAAAGTAATTCAAACATTTTTAATTCTTCTAATGTATTAAATCCAAATATACTAATATCATCTTCTCTTACTCTGTAATATGTATGTACTTTTACTGTATCTCCAATATTCCCTAATTTTTCTATTCCTGCTTCTGACATGAATACCTTGTAACCTAATCCTCCTATATCTATTACAACATATTCTGTCATTTTCATTTCTAATTTTCCTTTAATATATGCTAACATTTTCTTTCCTCTTTCTTTTCTATTTATTATGTATTATAAAAATAAGTTGCTTCTAAATCTGCTTCATGTGTTAATAATGCTATTGGATATTTCGTATATGTTGCTCCAATTGCATTATAATTTTCTTTAGGTTCTGTATATCCCATATGCCATCTTATTGAGTATTTTTCTTCTGGTGTTAATTTCATATATTCTGTTATCATCATTACTGATTTTTCTCCATGTCCATATGGTATTGTATCTTCTACTCTATAATATGGTACTTTTTCCCATACTCCTAATTCATTTTTAGCATTTCTATAATCTACTTTATAGAAGTTTGTTTTACATATATCATGTAATAATCCGATTATTATTATTGATTCTTCCGGTATATTTATATCAATTACAGAATTTTCTACTTTATATTTTAAAATTTCATATACTTTCATACTATGTTCTACTAATCCACCTTCATGGTCTCCATGAAATCTAGTACTGGCTGGTGCTGTAAAGAAGTCTGATTTTTCTAAAAATTTTATTAAATCTTCTATTCCTTCTCTTTTTACTTGTCTTAATAATTTTAAAAATTCTTCTTTCATTTTATCACCTATTCTTTCTTTTAACTTTGCTAATTATATACATTAAGCTAGCAAAAGTCAATAGAAATACAAAACAAATTTTTGTATATTTTTGTTTTGTGTATTATTTTATTTTTTATTTATATACTATTATTAATAATTATTGTAATTTATAAATAATTTCATTAGTTTTTCTGAAAAGTGTTAAGTGTTTTTAGTGAAAAGTGTTAAGTAACATAATTTTTATATTAAAAACAGGCACAGTTATCTTTCTTCTTGTACATTTTTTTCAAATTGTTTCATGTATTTTTTTAATTTTCTTACTTTTTTTGATGATTTATTTTTTCCGAGTTGTAAACCTTCATCTTCCATTTCTTCTAATAATTCTAGACTTGTTGGTATCATTCTGCCTCTTTTTTTTGAATATAAATATGGCATAACTTTTCTATAATCTCCTGTATCTGCATATATACAAAATGTATACCCTATTTTTCTACCTTCTTCATCTTTTAAGAAACATGGAAATTGATATGTTCTTTCATTTCCAAGTATTTGTATTCTTACTGCATTATAATATTTATAAGCTTCTGATGCTTCTACCGATTCCATTCCTTCATATGTTTCTTTACTTTCTAACATTTCTTTTAATGCTTCATCTAAATCTAAACCTTCCACTCTTTTCTTTACTTTCCATAATGTATGATTTCTAAAATCTTCTTTTCTATCTACATAACCTATATCTATTAACATTTGTGTTAGTTTATCTTTGCTTATTTCATTTTCTCCAAAAAATAATGGTTTCATTTTTGCTTGAATTCTATATAAATCTTGTTGTAAGTCTGCTGTTATTTTTTTCCCATTTTTTAATGTTATTACATTATTTAAATGTGCATCTCTTAAATCTTCTTGTACTACATCACATTTTATTCCAATACTATTTAATATTTTTTTATATAAATGTGATAGTGATATACAAGTAAGTTTTCTTTTTCTTATTGCTCTATCTATTTCTACACTATCTCTTCTTGATTCTCTTATACATCTTGCTATTTCTTGTTTATTTCCAAAATATATTCTTTCATCACATGATTTTAACTTAGCTAGTTTTATATATACATACAAAGCTAGCTTTATTTCTATATCTTCTTTACTTTCTCCTTCTTCTCCATCAAGAATTCTCTTTATTTCCTCAAACATTTCTTTTTCTGTATTGGTCTTCATATTATCACCACACATATTTTACCATATTTTAATGTTCTAGAAAAGAAGAAAGAGCCAATGGCTCTTTTAAAGTGAGTTGATTATATTAGAGAGTGTATTTGAAGATTTAAAAGAAAGAGGAGTTAATGATATTTTATATATGTCTAGCGATGGAATTGCTGGATTTAAAGGCTCATTAGAAATGGTATTTCCTAAAGCTCAAAGTCAAAGATGTGTAGTACATTTGGTAAGGAATTTATATAGTATATGCCCTAAAAAAGAAGCTAAACAAATAATAGCCGATTTTAAAAATATATATACAAGTATAACACAAGAGGAAGCAAATTTAATGTTAGAAGCCTTTAGAGAAAAATATAAAGAACAAAAAAGAATAGTAAAAAAAGTAGAAGGTTTTATACAATATCTTGAACCATTATTTGAGTTACCACAAGAAATAAGAAAATGTATATATACATCAAATGCTATGGAATCTGTTAATTCAGCTTTAAGAAAAGTAACAAGAGGAAAAGGTTCGTTTCCTTCTGAAAGTTCTGTATTTAAAATATTATATTTAAGAATAAGAGAATTAATAGAAAAATGGAAAAGACCAATAGCTAACTGGAAAAAGATACAACAACAATTAATGGGAATATTTAGGAAAAGATATGCAAAATACTTAGACTTATAAAGTAGTGTACATTGACAATTAAATAAAGTAATTATCCCCCGGCTTAGCCGGGGGCTTTTTACTTTACGCCTAAAAGGCTCTTTTACAAGCAGAACCTCAAGGCTCATGGCTATTCCGACGCATGCGTCTCTTATGACCCGTTGAACGGGTCTTTATATTCTTTTATTGATATTTGATCATACATCATTGTAAATGTCAAGTAAAAAATCCATAAAAAGTGGAAAGTTAAAAATACTAAAAAAGTGGAATATACCATTTCATA
>CALXAD010000006.1 GCA_944386195.1 uncultured Clostridia bacterium | reverse complement strand
TAATTGTGGATTACTTAATAATGATATTACCCATCCATTTTTTCCACTATCACGTAATATCCATTTTTGTGAGTCTAATCCTTTATATTCTGATTGTACTATTTCTGTTCCTTCTGTCAATTTATTTCCTTTTACTGTTAAACTTTTTCCTGTATGCATTGCTGTTATTTTATAAAAGCCTTCTTTATCATAACTTAAGTAAAATTTTTGTGCTGTTGCATTTCCATAATTCCATATATCCACTTTTGAATTATCTGCTGTATTACTTCCTGCTACTTCTATTGTTTTACTTGAGTCTTTTCCTATTGCTATTTTATATATTCCATCTTGTTTTGTTCTTTCATCTGCTGTTATATTATACATATAAAACATTTGACTATCATTATCTTTTGTTTTTGATAATATTAATATTGCTCCGTTTTTTATACTTCCTTTTACACTTATTGATAATTGTGGATTACTTAATAATGATATTACCCATCCATTTTTTCCACTATCACGTAATATCCATTTTTGTGAGTCTAGTCCTTTATACTCTGATTGTACTATTTCTGTTCCTTCTGTCAATTTATTTCCTTTTACTGTTAAACTTTTCCCTGTATGCATTGCTGTTATTTTATAAAAGCCTTCTTTATCATAACTTAAGTAAAATTTTTGTGCTGGTACATTTCCATAATTCCATATATCCACTTTTGAATTATCTGCTGTATTACTTCCTGCTATTTCTATTGTTTTACTTGAGTCTTTTCCTACTGCTATTTTGTATATTCCATTGTCTTTTGTTTTTTCTGCACTATATGTACTTATACTCCTAGCTTCCATTATTTCATTATTAATTTCATTTTGCATTTCAACACTAGTATTTGTTGTAGTCTCATTTGTTGTTATATTATTTTCTTTATTTAATACGTTATTTGTAGTATTATTTTCTGTTTCATTAATAATTTCTTTTTCTTCTTTTTCTACAACATTATTACTATCTATTTTTTCTTTTTCTT
Source organism: uncultured Clostridia bacterium (assembly GCA_944386195.1). Classification (GTDB taxonomy): domain Bacteria; phylum Bacillota; class Clostridia; order TANB77; family CAG-508; genus CAG-269. The sequence goes on along the minus strand of CALXAD010000006.1, from coordinate 63,242 downwards.
CATTTTGAATGTTATTTTTTTCTGTATTATTTTCAACAACTTCATTAATTGCATAAGCACTTACATTAAAATTGCATATTAATATTAATGTTAAAAGTATTACTAACAATATTTTTACAAAACATTTCATAGTTTATTCCTCACTATCCCTTATAAATTGACTTTATTCTATCATAACACATCTTTACTGTCAATCGAAATTATAAATTAAAATACTCAACTATTGCTGCAGTATCTGCATCAGCAATCCTTTGTAAATCATAGTCTGAATCTAAAAATCTTGAATCTGAACTGTTCATAAAACAATGTTCTACTAAAATTGCAGGAACTCCTGTATTAGTATTTAAATCTGGTCCATAATCCATTGTGTCACCTTTCATAGCATGTCTTATATCTGCATAATAATCAGCTTGTACTACTTGTCCGTTCATTAAATATTGGTATTTTGGTAATTGGTCTATATTTCTTCTTGTAATTCCTCCTGAAAGATTCTCTCTTATTCCAATTGCTCCTAATTTATCTTGTATTAAATTTGCAAGTTTTGTCATATTACTATTATAATGCTTTGTTCCTTCATAAAATGGTACATACATTTGACTTCCAGTTGCTCTATGACTTGCTTCATCATTTATATGTAAACTAATATATAAATCTGCGTTATTGTTCCTTGCAATCATTGCTCTTGGTGCTAAATCTATAAAATAATCGCTAGTACGTGTTAAAATAGCATTAATTTCTGGGTATTTACTTAAATTTGCTTGTATTTTTTTTGCAATTTGTAATGTTACATTTTTTTCTACTATTCCGCCATTTGCACATCCTGGGTCTGAGCCACCATGTCCTGGATTTATTACTATAGTAATCTTTGTTTTATATAAATAAAACATTTGATTATTATTATCTTTTGTTGCTGATAATATTAAAATTGCCCCATTTTTTATATTTCCTTTTATCGTTATTGATAATTCTGGATTACTTAATAATGAAATAACCCAACCATTTTTTCCGCTATCTCTTAATATCCATTTTTGTGAATCTAATCCCTTATAATCATATTGTACTATTTCTGCTCCTTCTACTAAATTATTATTTTTCACAGTTAAACTTTTTCCAGTATGTGTAGCTGTTATCTTATAAAATCCGTCTATATATTCAAAATTAAATTTTTGTGCAGGCACATTTCCATAATCCCATATATCAACTTTGGCATTATTTGACTTACTACTTCCTGCTATTTCTATTCCTTTACTAGAATTTGCACCTACTAAAATTTTGTACTCACTGTTAACTTTTTGTTGCTCACTATTTGTTATATTATATAAGTAAAACATTTGATTATTATTATCTTTTGTTTTTGATAATATTAGAATTGCCCCATTTTTTATATTTCCTTTTATCGTTATTGATAATTCTGGATTACTCTGTAATGATATTATCCAACCATTTTTATTACTATCTCTTAATATCCATTTTTGTGAATCTAAGCCTTTATATTCTTCCTGTACTATTTCTGTTCCTTCTGCCAATTTATTTCCTTTTACTGTTAAACTTTTTCCTGTATGCATTGCTGTTATTTTATAAAAACCTGACTTGTCATATGTAAAATAAAATTTTTGTGCTGGTACATTTCCATAACTCCAAATATCTACTTTTGCATTATTTGATTTACTACTTCCTGCTACTTCTATTGTTTTACTAGAGTCTTTTCCCACTGCCATTTTATATATTCCGTTTTCCTTATATTGCTCATCTCCAGTTATATTAAATAAATAAAACATTTGATTATTGCTATCTTCTGTCTTTTTTAAGACAATTTTTGAACCATTTGATATTTTACCTTCCACAGTTAATGATAATTCAGGATTACTTTGTGGTGATATTACCCAACCATTTACTGTTGTATCCCTAAATATCCATTTTTGTGAATCTAAACCTTGATATTCTGCTTGTACTATATCTGTTCCTTCTGCTATCTTATTATCTTTTACTGTTAAACTTTTTCCTGTATGCATTGCTGTTATTTTATAAAATCCATCTTCATATGTAAAATAAAATTTTTGTGCTGGCACATTTCCATAACTCCATATATCTACTTTTGCATTATCCGCTGTACTACTTCCTGCAACTTCTATTGTTTTACTAGAGTCTTTTCCCACTGCCATTTTATATATTCCATTTACTTTTTTTATTCCTTCTTCTGTACTTACTTTTAATACATTATACATTTGTTTATTATTATCTTCTGTTTTTGATAATATTAAACTAGCTCCATTTACTATGTTACCTTTTATTGTTATTGATAATTGTGGATTATTAAATAAAGATATAATCCATCCATTTTTATTACTATCTCTTAATATCCATTTTTGTGAGTCTAGTCCTTGATATTCTGATAATGTTATTTCTTCTCCTTGTTGTAAATTGTTATCTTTTACTGTTAAGCTTTTTGCTGAACTTAGTTCTGTTATTTTATAATACCCATCTATATATTCTAAATTAAATTTTTGTGATGATTTATTTCCGTATTTTCCTATTTGTAATTTTATATTTTCTTTTATCTCTATTGCTTTTTCTAGATTAGTTCCTACAGCTATTCTATACGTTCCATTTACTTTATGTTGTTCATCCTTTGTTATATCAAACAAATAAAACATTTGGTTTTTATTATCTTGTGTTTTTTTCAAAACTAATTTTGAACCATTAGCTATTTTTCCATCTATACTTATTGACAATTCAGAATTGCTTTGTAATGATATTACCCATCCATTTTTTCCACTATCTCTTAATATCCATTTTTGTGAGTCTAATCCTTTATATTCTTCCTGTACTATTTCTGTTCCTTCTGTTAATTTATTTCCTTTTACTGTTAAACTTTTTCCTGTATGCATTGCTGTTATTTTATAAAAGCCTGATTCATCATATGTAAAGTAAAATTTCTGTGCAGGTACATTTCCATAACTCCATATATCTACTTTTGCATTATTTGATGTACTACTTCCTGCAACTTCTATTGTCTTACTTGAATCTTCTCCTACTGCCATTTTATATATTCCATTATCTTTTGTCTTTTTGTAATCAGTTTTTGTATTTTTCTTTTCTTGTTGTACTATATTATTTTCCTTAGCATCTTCTGTAAGTATTTCGTTATTTACTGTACTATTATTTTCTATTGCATTTTCATCTTTTTCTACTGTATTATTTATCTCTTCTTTTTCTTCTTTTGTTTCATTACTTTCTTCTTCCATTTCTTTATTTGTATTTTCAACCATTACCTCATTATTTAACTGATTATCATTTTCATCATTAATTACATTTATACTTTCATTACTGCTTGTATTTTCTTTTACCTCATTTATTATTGCTGCATATGTATTTACATTAATAGAAAATAAAAATATTATAATCAATAAAATTAGTGTAAAGATTTTTATTGTATTTTTCATTAAAATCCTCCCCCTTCTCTTTTTCTATATAAATTTTAATATACCTAATTTTTAGTGTCAAGCATTATCTTTTAATTATTTTTGTTAATTTTTTCTAGAAAAAAGCACAAGTTTATATAACTTGTACTTTTTAATTATTACTAATCTCATTCTCATCAACATTAAAAGTTTTTTCTATTATATATTCTGGCCTTCTTTTTGTTTCATCATATATTCTTCCTATATATTCACCTATCATCCATAGTGAAATTAGTATCATTCCGCTTAAAAATGTCATTGTAACCATTAGTGAAGTCCAACCAGCAGTTAAGTTATTCCAATTAAAAATATATGATAAAATCGCATATAGCAAAATAATTATTGAAATTACTACAGATAATATTCCCATTGCTCCTACTATTTTTAATGGTTTTATTGAAAAACTAAATATTCCATCTTGTGCTAATTTTAACATCTTCTTTAATGGATATTTTGTTTTTCCTGCATATCTTTCTTTTCTTTCATATTCATACGCTTTTTGTTTAAATCCTACCCAACTAAATAATCCTCTCAAAAATTTATTATGCTCTGGTAACGAATTTATAACATCTACCACTTTTCTATCTACTAATCTAAAATCTCCTGTGTCTTTTGGTATCTCAACATCTGATAATTCATTTAATGTTTTATAAAACATAGATGCTGTAAGTAACTTAAATCTTGATTCACCTTCTCTAGATTTTCTTTTTCCATATATTACATCATTTCCATCTTCCCATAACTTTAACATTTCTGGTATTAATTCTGGTGGGTCTTGTAGGTCTGCATCTATTATTACTATTGCATCTCCTGTTACATAACGAAGTCCTGCTGTTACTGCACATTGGTGTCCAAAATTTCTTGCAAATGAAATTATTTTTGAATTTTCATCTTCTTTTGCAATATCTTTTAATATTTCCAACGTTTTATCTTTACTTCCATCATTTACAAATATAATCTCATAACTATAGTTTTCTATTTTATCTAATACTCCTTTTAATCTAGTATAACATTCCTTTGCCACTTCTTCTTCATAATACATTGGTACTACAACTGATATTTTTTTCATTTTTTCTTCCCTTCTTTTACTTTATTAAAAAATACAAATATATAAATTTTCTCCATCAAATACTAATTGTTCTTTATCATATGTATTCCAATCTTTGCTCAAGAACTCATCTTGTATTTCTTTTGGAACTTCAACATTTTTATAGCCTTTTCCTGTATATGTTGTTATAACCTCTTTTACAGCCCAACTAGTTCCCAAACTCCTTACATTAAAACATCTTAATGCTGGTTGTCCATTATAATACATTGTATAATTTTTATCAAAAGCAACTCCTATTGATGTTATTTCTTCTCCAGTACTTTCCTCATACTCTTTAATTTCATTTATTATTTGTTCTGCTATAAGTTTATCCATTTGATTGGCTATTAAAGTTGAAGTTGAGGCTACTACTAAAAATATCGAAATTCCAATAAAATTTAATAACGTAATTATTCCAACTATTGTTAATAAAATTCTATTTTTATCAATTTTGATTACTGAAAGTAAGAAAATCACTAATATTCCAATAACGGACCCAAAACACATTGCCATCCTTGGCTCTATATATTGTGAATCTACCGGAGTTGCAAGTATTGGAATTATTGGTATTAAAATACTTAATATTACCAATGTAACATATTCTAATATTTCAAAGTAATCTTTTTTCTTAAGCATTATATTAACAATAAATATTATACTAATTATCACTAATGTTATAAGATACCAATATTTTGGTCCTATTCCAGCATTATAAATCAATATAATTTCTCCAAAATTTAATACAGTATCTATTATTACTGAAATAGAAGGAAATGTAAATTCTCTAAATTGGTTATCCAAAACATTATCCCATATTTTAACTCCTACAAAATTTACCACCATTGCAAAAGCATATATTAATCCTACAATTATAGTATCCTTTATAATTAGCTTTATATTTCCTTTATTCTTTATAGCAATTAGAACTAATGCTAACAATACAAATATCGAACTAGTAACTTGGTAAAATAATCCTGATATAGTAATTAAAATTAAACTTATTATATATCTATATTTTCTATCAGTTGATAAAATACAAGCTCCTAAAATAGCAAATAAAATTCCAAATGGCATTGTTCCAACTTCTACAAATAGCAATCCTTCCGCTGTACAAATATTAAACACTACTAAAAACGATGCAGCACCTATTAGTATATTATGGATAATTGAATGTTCTCTTTTTATAAGTTTAATCACAAATTTATATAAAATAAACCAAGATATTGCCATAACAAATGTTAATACAATCCCCATTATAAAAAGTTCTTTTTCAAATGGAATATCTAATATCAAAAATATCTTTAATATTAATGCACTAAAAATTCTATTTGAAGCTAAAAAATGATTTATATAATAATCGTATCCATAAGAAGCTATATAATATGCATCATTGGAAAAATGTGGTTTCAAAAAATTAAAACATATTATAAATGTAAATGCCAGCATTCCTATTAAAATGCATATATTTACTTTGTTTCTTTTTATAAAGTTTCCTATATTATGCTCATTTTTCATTTTGGTTAAACTTCTTTCTTCTTTATCTTCTTTTATTCTCTTTTTAAATGCAAAAAATTTGCTAAATATATAATTTAAAATTATAACAATAATGGTTAATGACAATTTAACTGGTGCAAAAGGCATTTCTAAAGCACCATAAAATATCATTACACCTCCTTGTTCTATTACCATCGTAACTGCTCTTCCAGCAATAAATTTCCAAAATTCATTAAGATTTTCTTTAAAGCCTTTTGCTTGAGTATTAAAAACCCATTTTCTATTAGTAAAATATGCAAATAAAATAGATGCAACTATTCCAATTGCACTGGAAATTGAGCCATCTATTTCAAATGCTCCTACAAGAACAAAGGATATGACTAAATTCACAAGGGTCGTTAAAACTCCAAATATAATATACATTATTACTTCTCTTGTTAAAAATTTTTGCATTATATTTTGAATTTTCTCTTTCATAAAAGTTCTCCTTTTTTACATTTCCTCTGCAAATTTCTTTTGTAATTTATGGAATATAAAATATCCTATAAAACATAATGCTATACTTATTGCCAGAACAACTCCTAATGAAACAAAATCAGGCATTTGTTGATAATAGAAAATATCTCTAAAAGCATTTATTATATATGTCATTGGATTATATTGAATTATCCATTGAAAGCTTTCTGGTATTTGTCCTGGTGCATATACTATTGGTGTTGCATAAAATAGTAATTGCAAAGCAATCCCTATAAAATGTTGTAAATCTCTAAAATATACTGTTACACTTGATACTATAAATGAAATTCCTATTAATAAAAAGTATTGCACTAATAACACTATTGGATAAAATATTATGTATTTACTAAGTCCTATTCCATATCCTAAAACAAATGCTATAATAATTATTGTTGATATAACAAAATTTATTGCTTCACTTGTTACAACCGATATTGGTAGTATTTCTCTTGGGAAATATACCTTTTTTACAATATTTCCATTCTCAATAATAGTAAATGATGTTCTTGATATTGCTGTTGAGAAGAATGTCCATGGTATTAAACCACAACAAATAAATACTGTATAATTTTCTACTGTACTTCCACGCATAAGAAGTGGAAATACTAATGCATAAACTGCAATTTGTAAAAGAGGATTCAAAAATGACCAAAAAATTCCTAAAATAGAATTTTTATATTTTCCTCTGATATCTTTACTTATACTTGTTTTTAATAATTCTCTATAATCATATAAGCCTTTAAAAAATCCCATTACTATTCCTCCTACTTACTTTGTCTCTTCTATGTATCTTTCTACAACTGTATTAGTATCACCATCCATCTTTATAACTCCATTACTAAGCCAAACTGCTCTATCACATAATTCTTTTGCTGACCCCAAACTGTGTGTTACAAATACCATTGTTTTTCCTTCATTTCTCAATTCTTTCATTTTATCTATACATTTTGCTTGGAAATGTTGATCTCCAACAGAAAGAATTTCATCTACTAATAAAATATCTGCATCTACATTTATTGCAACTGCAAAAGCCAATCTCATGAACATTCCTGATGAATATGTTCTAACTGGATTATCAATATAATCTTTTAATTCAGAAAATTCTATAATTTGTTCTAACCTATTATCTATTTCTTTTTTAGTTAATCCAAATATGGATGCATTAAAATAGATATTTTCTCTTCCAGAAAAATCTGCATGAAAACCTGCTCCAAGTTCAAGTAATGATGTTAATTTACCATGTGTTATTATCTTTCCTTTATTTGGATAAATTATTTTAGTCATAAGTTTTAATAAAGTAGATTTTCCACTTCCATTTACACCTATAAGAGCAACAGCCTCTCCTTTTTTTATGTTTAGATTAATTCCTTTTAGAACTTCTCTTACTTCTTTTCTATTTCTTTTCCAGAAGAGCATTTTTTCTTTTAGACTATTTGCTTTATCTAAATACACATCAAATGTTTTATATACATCTTGTACTTCTATTGCATATTCTTCTTCCTTTTTCACTCTTAGTTCCCTCCTTTTATCTTACGAATTCCTTTATATATTACATTTTTTGTTCCTCTTACAAAAGAATATCCTACTTTTCCAACTTTTAAAACAATCTTGTGATTTTTAAATATTTCTCTCATTCTTCTTTTAAATGTTGGTCTGTCATATAATGCATAGTATAAAAATCTAAGCATTTTACTATGATTTTCTAAATCTACCACATTATTATAGTCTAAATAACTATTATTAACAATAGATACATGTCCTATATTTATTAAAGCATTCATATCACGTTGATTTCTATATTGTCTTTCTTTTAGCCAATCCTCTGTAATTGGTTTTATTTCCTTATTTCTTACTGTATCCTCAAATCCAATTGAATTAAACATTAACATATCAACTGGTCTTGAAGAATTTATGTATGACATAAATGGCAAAGAAATATAATAATCTTGATAATATAAGTTCTTAAACTCTTCTCCAAATATTGTTAGAATATCTTTTATAAACTCTTCTGCTGCTTCTTGCATCACACCGATTATATATCTTTCTTGATAAGTTTTGTTATTTTTCTCTAGAATTGGTTTTACCTCTTTTCCTGTTAAATCATATCCTATTGTTGATGGTGCCAATTCAGAAATTATAGATTCATAAGCAAACCCTGTAACAGCCGGTTTTGCATCAAAATACGTTGTTAGATTATATCCTGCTACTTTTGAATATTTAAGAGCTTCATCTTGATTTATATTTAAAAAATATGTATTTATTGGTTTACCACATAAAATTGATAAATACAATTCTGGCCTACCACTATATCCTATATCAAAAGTTGCTGATTTTTCTTCAAAATATTTTCCAAAGAATCCTCTTAATTTTTGTATCTTTGTTTTATTTTTATCATCATCAAATAATTCATTTATTATAACTTTTACTAGTTTATTAAATTTTTGCTTAGTCTTAATATCTTCTTCATACTTTATACCATTTTTTTCTATAATATCTTTGATTTCATCTTCTGTATAATCCTTAAGACTATCTCTAGTATATTTAATTATATATTTAGGATTATGATTTTCTATATTTATTACATCTGTTAATTTATATAAATCCATCTTATTTATTATCATGGCTGAAATTAAAGCTTTTCTTGATACTCTTAAATATTTAGCATCTGGTACATTTGTATAATATTTTTTTAGTATATTATAAATTTCCATAGGTAAGTATCCATCTCTTGCCATAAACACTAGATTTTTGTATCCTTTATTTTCAGTCTCTCTAAGTAACCAATTTGCAACTCCGAACATATACATTCCTACTGCATAATATCCTATTAGATATGGATCTATATTATAATCAGATTCTTTATTAAATATTCTATATGGATTATCAAAATATTTATTGGCCACTACTGCTAACATACTTCTTATTCCAATAAAATTCATACTTGTTTGGTTATCTCTCCAAAATGGCATACTAGTAGTTAACATTTGAGCTAAATTATTTGTAGAATTTCTATCAAACATTATTGTAGTAGTCTTTGGAAAATATATTGAATTTATTTTATGTTTTTTTGGTATTTCATAATCTGATTTATAATTATCACCTATATGTATCATTTTCTCTGGTTCTACATTTTCTTCTTTTAAAACATATTCATATAAATTTCCTATTGCTTTTGTTTTCATTATTTCACAAGATAAATATATTTTATCTATATCGCAAAATCCGTTTTCATTTAAAATTTGTTTTATAACATCTATTGGTAAATACATATCAGATGTGCATATTACTCTTTTTCCTAAATATTTTGCTAATTTATATATTGAATAAGCCGTTTCTCTTCTTTTACAAAATCTTAATTCTAAATCTATTTCTTTTTGTTTTAATGTTTTTATTATTTCATCTGATATATCATATTCTTCTTTTATTATTTCATAAATTCTTTCTAATGTTACTTCTTCTTTTTTGTTTTCATGAGCTTCTGTTCTTGCCAATACTTCACAATCTTCTCTTATTTTTGAAAAATCAATTTCTAAATTATTAGACATTTTTCTATAGTCTTCATTTAAAAATGTAAATAAATCTTTCGGATATACAAATGGTCTTGTAATTAGTGTATCAAATATATCAAAACTTACAACCTTTATATCCTCATCCATAACTTTTTCTTTTAACTTGTCCAATCCATCATTCCAAGGAGTTTCTGCTGAGCTAAAGAATCCTGAATTTTGCACTTCAAATTGTTTTGGACAAAATTCATTAAACTTTCTTTCTAATTCTTCTTTTTCTTCTTTTGAAAAATTCAAATTTAACATATATGATTTATGCATTTGACAATATAAAGCTCTCCATTTTTCAAATTTTTCTTTATATTTTTCATATACATTTTTTTCTTTTAAGAAATTTTCTACAAATGAAAAAGATGTATTTAAATCTTCCAGATTTTTGCTAGCTTTTTTAAATGTCATATCATTTACTGAAGTAGATGCTCCTTCATGTTTAGTATAGAAAAATGCCACTCTATCTACCCTAGTTATTTTTTTGGCATAGTAAAATAATACATTTGCAAATGAAAAATCCTCTATCATTACTAAATGTTTATTTATTTTTCTATATTCTACAACTGCTTTTTCCCATATTCTTCTTGAATATATTTTATTTGGAGTTATATGCCATGCAAAATTTAATCCTTCTTGATTATAAAATTCTTCATAACATTGTTCTCCGTTTAATTCTTGGAAAGGAAAATCAAATAAATTATATACTCTTCTATCACCTTTTCCATAATCCAAAACCAATTGTGAAATTACAATATCAGAATTTGTTTCTTCTGCTTTTTCTAATAATTCTCTGTAAAAATCATTTGATACATAATCATCTGCATCTAAATATGCAATATAGTCTCCAGTTGAATTTTCAAATCCTGTTATCCTTGCTTGAAATAAACCTTTATTTTTTTCATGTTCAACATATTTTATTCTATTATCTTTTTTCATATATTCACTAGCAATTTCTTTACAATTTTTAGGTGAACCATCATTTACAATTATTATCTCCAAATTTTTATATGACTGCTTAGTTAATGAATCTAAACCTTTATTAAGATATTCTTCAGAATTATATACTGGTATTATTATTGAAATCTTCTTATTCTTTTCAGTATTAGTCATTATTTTTACCTCCGTTTTGTTTTAGTTCTTCTTATGAAATATATTGCTTAATTTTTCGGTATATTTCCAACGTTTACTATTATATACTTCATTTAATTCTTTCTGCAAAGCATTATTTTTCTCTTGAAGTTCATCTTCAATTTTTTTTGCATCCTCTTTAAGTTTCTGTTGTTTTTCTTCTAATTTTTCTTTTTCTTCCCATAAGTCTTTATTTTCTTTTTCTATTTTTTGAATCCATTCATATTTTGCTTTTATATCTTTAGATTGTTCTTCTATCAAGTCTGAACATTTTTTTAGAATTTTCATCAAACCAATCCAATCAAATTCAACTTTTATATCATCTGGAATATTTATATAATTTTTATAACAATCTAATTTTTCTAACGCAATTTTATAATTTTCTTCTATTATTTCTTTTCTTTTGCTTTCTAGTTCAAATATTTGATTTATGCAATTATCAATATCAATAGTTGGCATATTGTCTCCAGAAAAGTTTTCTTCTATTGCTAAATCTATATTATCTTTTGTAACTAAACCTTTTATTCCATCATATCCAGTAATAACAGCTGGTACCTTCATTGAAATAGCTTCTAATATACATCTGTCTACTCCTAATAATAAATCTGCTTGTTTTAAATAACTTATAACATCACTTTGGTTTCCTAGTAAATTTACTTTTTTACTATCATTTGAACCAGTTTCGTAATCTAACCCTATCTGCGTTAAATATTGTTCTACCTTGTTTTTTTCTGTTCCATCACCTATTATTTCTAACTTTGCATTAGGATATTTATCTAATATTTTCTGAAATATATCTATTCCTTCAAATATAGTCTTTAATTTTTCATCACTAAGTCTTGATACTATTAGTATTTTTTCGATTTTTCCTTCATACTTAGGGCAATCATTCTTATAAATATCAAAATCTATCCCATTATGAATTATAACATATTTTTCTTTTGGTATATCATAATCTTTTTGTGTAAATTCAACTACTTTTGGTGTAATTGCAATTATTTTATATGCATTTTTAAAATATATAGGAAACATTATTTTATATATAGGATAATTCCATGTATAATATTTTTTCGTGTCTCTAATTCCATGCTCATAAGCAAAATAAGGTACTCTCGTTATTAATGCTGATGGCACAACTAAAGGTACACATTGGTATTTATGAATGTGAATTTCAGTTATATTTTTTTCTTTTATTATTTTTACTAATTCATTTATTTTTTCTCCATTTATCACATTTTCTTCTGGAAATTCAAATTGAATAAACTTTCCTCCTAACTCTTCAATTCTGTCAGAGAAAACGCCTTTTCCTGCTATCACATACACATTATATCCTTTTTTTGTAAAAGCTGTAACTTGATTTAATATTACAGTTTCTACACCTCCTATTCCCATTGCATTATTACACAATAAAATATTCTTCATACCATCACCCTAACATATTCTTATTAGATACTTCTTATCCTTTGGGTATTATATCTTCTATTAACGTTAATGTCAATCAAACAAATTTGTGCTCTTACTTCATTTATTTTCTAAATTTATGTACTATTTTAATAAAATCTCTCCACAAAGGAATCTTCCATAATTTCTCTTTTAATAATTCTTTTTTATAGTTCATTCCTTCTATTGAATAAGCTCTTCCATATACTTTTCTTTCATATTCAGTACATTCCCACTTATATTCAATCTCATCATTTTTTAAATTAATTGTTACAATTTCTTTAGTTAGCTCCTTATTTTTACTTAATCCTTTTCCATTTTCTACTTTTACCTCATTTGGATGTTTCTTTATTTCTTCAAATATAGCAGTCATCTTTTCTATCATTTTATTTATTGTAAAATTCTCAATAATTCTTTTTCTGCAATTTGCTTTATACTTTTCTAAATTATTCAAAATTTCATCAATAGCTAAAACAAAATTATTTATTTCTTTTTCATCATATTTTTCTAAATAAATATCTTCTTCATTTTGTATAACTTCTATTGTTTTACCAACTTCACTTGTAATTAATTCTTTTTGTCCTCCAACATCACTTGAAACTACTGGTACTCCCATACTTAATGATTCATATGATGTTAAAGCTAGTCCTTCCTTTAAAGAACAATTAATTGTTAAATCACTTATTGCATAAATTTCAGAAGTATTACTTAAAGCTCCAGTAAACACTATATCATCATATATATTTAATTCTTTTGCTTTTTCCTTCATTTTTCCTAATAAATTCCCATCGCCTACTACTAATACTTTAAAATCTTGTCTTTTTTGCTTTAACTTAGCTATAATTTGTAAAAGTAACATAGGTCTTTTTTGTTCTGAAATTCTACAAATATATGACAATACTTTTTTATTACTTGCTTCTCCTAAATATTTTTTCTTTATCTCTTCTTTATTATATTTTTCAGGATTAAATTTATTTTCATCTACTCCAATATAAACTGTTTCAACTTCATTTGCATTTTTTCCAAAATGATTTATTAAAATTTTTCTACTATTCTCATTACATACTAAAGTTTTATCAATTACTGATTCATACATAGCAGAATATCTTGAATATCCACCATTTCTATTATACCATTCTTCCATATGTACATAATCTAAAATTGGAATATTTATATATTTGCTCTTTATATATGGAAGTATTGTATATCCAAATTTACTATTTGAATTTAATATTAGATTTATATTTTCTTTCTTTATTATATAATCAATAAATGCAATCCAATATTTTTGGTCTAAAAATGATGTTAAATCATATACAGTGGCATATTTTTCAAATTCTTGTCTTAAAACATTCTTATTTGGCTCTGTTGTAATTATAGTTATTGTAAATTTATTTTTATCTAATCCTTTTACTAAATTCAAATTAAATAAATCTGCTCCACCTGTAATCATCCAAGGCATTATAAATAAAAGATTTATTTTTCCCTCTTTTTCTTTTTCTGGTATTACAATACTTTCAACCTTTTCTAGGATTAAATCATAATTATAATTATATCTAGGATATTGAATTGCTTCTACTCTTTTAGTTATTTTACTTGCTGTTTCATTTATTATTTCTAAAGCTCTTTCTTTATTATCTCTTGATTTTTGTAATTCTCCTGTCACTTTTCTTCTATACCATTGACCATAAAAGCTCATATGTACAGGATATTTTCCTTTTGCTAATAATTTAAGCCAAAAATTCCAATCTTCATTAACAGCTTTTTCTCTTAATTCATATCCATTTACTAATTCGAAATCACTTTTTCTAACTAAATTACAAGAAACAAGTTCATTTACCTTTTTCATCTTATCTGAATCAAAATATTTATTCCACACATATTCTTGAGTTCCAAATCCTACTGAATCTGAATATGCCCATGAAGCCTCTTTATTTGTTTCTAATGTCCAATATCCACATTCTAAAAATGTTGGTTCTATCAAATCATCATCATCTAAAAACATTAAATATTTACAACAACTAGATGATTTAGAAGCTCCAAAATCTCTAGTTGCTGCTAACCCCTCATTTTCTTTATGAAATACTTTTATTCTTTTATCTAATTTTTCTATTTTTTCTAACTTTTCTAATGATTTTTCATCTTTTGAACCATCATCTATTATTAAAATCTCATAATATGGAAATGTTTGATTTAAAACAGATGTAACCGTTTGCTCTATATATTTCTCACTATTAAAAAAAGGTATAATAACAGAGATTATAGGTTCTTTCTCCTTATAATCTCTGTTATTATATTTTTTTAGTCCTGGTTCTATTGAAAAATTAAATACGTTATCCATTTCTTCCTCCTAAATTAGTAACTAATTATTTATCAATTTTATTATAAATATATTATTTATTTTTTTATAAGTTTTGATACTATTTTATTAATTAATTTCCATGAATTACTTTTTAATATTCCATTTAACTTATCTTTTTCTATTTTCCTCTTTGGGTAATTCTGCAATAGTAATTTATTTTATATGCAAATTTATAATATCATTTCAAGAATTTATATTCATTCCTCTGCTAATACAAATACATTATATTCTCTTCTTGTAAATTCTTTTATTTGTGTAATACACGCTATTTCTATTACTCCAGCACCCAATTTTGCAAAACATATTAATATATTATTTTATCTTCTCTTTTTTAAACTAATATTTGTCTTTATTCTTCCTGGTATGTACAACAATATAATTAAAACTTTATTTAAAGCACCTTTTACACCTTTTAAAATCTTTTTACTCTTAGTTAATGTTGTAAATAATATATAATGTTTAATAACATATAGTCTCTTTTTAAAAGGAACACCTTTCATATCATGTTCTGTTAAAATTTCTTTGAAATACTTAAAGTATCCTTCTGGATTTTCTTTAAATTGTTTTAATATATTTTTTGTATATCCATCTTTTTGGTATTCACATATCATAATTTCTTTATTTATGCAAATCATTTGATATTCTTCATCCATCTTATGATACATTTTAGCTTCTGTAACAAATTTTTCGTTTTCTTCTAATTCATGCTTATATTTTTTTCTTACATTACTAAAAAATACTAATGCCTTTTCTCCAGTTTCTCCTTCTTTAAAATATAAGTCAAACATTGTTGTTTTTTTCTCTTTAAATTCATTTCCTATATTATTTCCATCTTGGTCATATTTTAAGAAACATAAAGCATATATATTTTTTTCATCTTTACTTTCTTCATAAGCTTGTCCTATTATTTTAAAAGCATCATGAGTAAAATAATCATCTGAATCACAATCAACTATTAAATCACCTGTTGCTATATCTACTAATTTATTTATTGCAACCATCTTTCCTTGATTTTCTTGGTAAAAATATCTTATTTCTAAATTATCATTTTCCTTAAATCCTTCTACAACAGTTTTAGTATCATCCACTGAGCCGTCATCTTGAATTAACCATTCTATTTTAATTCCATATTGACTATTTTTAACTAAACTATTATATAAATTTTTTAATAAACTTGCTCTATTATATGTTGGTGTAAGAACTGAAATTTTCATTCTATTCTCCTATTAATTTTATAATTTCATCTAAATTCTTTCTATTATCATAAAACTTATTTTCATCTATTTTTTCTATATTTTTATTTTCCAATACTTCTGATAATCCTTTATAAATTCCGGTCTTCTGTATTTTCTAAAATAATTTTATTATTATATCCATCTACCGCTTCTCTTGCAGCAGTATCAGTTATAATGATAAATTTATTTAAAATCTTTGCTTCTTCTAAAACCATCCCATAACCTTCAAACTTTGAAAGCAAACAAAAATAATCAGCTTTCTTTATATAAGGATATGGATTTTCTTTTTTTCCAACTAAGAAAAAACTTTTCTCAACATTGTATTTCTTAATCAAATTTACTAAATCTTCTTTTTCTGGACCATCTCCAATAATCCAAAAATTATGATTATCTCCATATTTTTCAATTAACTTTTTATGTACTTTTATTAATCTATCAATAGCTTTTTGTTCTACTAATCTTGCTACACTTACAAAGTTTATCTTATCTTTGTTAAACTCTATATTTACTTTCTCATTTGATTTTTCAATAACTCTTTTAGAATCAATATAATTATATATCACTTTTTTAGGTATTTCTCTTATTTTTTTAGTATTATAAATCTCATTAAAATTGTTTAAGTTTTCTTTACTTACAAATATTAATTCAGAATATTTACTATATATTTTCTTATCTATATATCTTTTTAATTTTGACTTAAAGCCTTTACCAAAAACTTTTGAAATATCATTATGTATCCACGTTATTTTTCTAGCAAATTTATTTTTAACACTAAATAATCTTGTTATTGGTCCTTCTAAAAATGAAATTTCAACATCATAATCTTTCTTTATATATTTTTTATAAATATATCTTTTTAAAACAAGTATTTTTAAAGGAGCTAATATTTTTCTTTTTATAGTAGGAAGCTCTAAATATGAAACATTATATAAACTTTTGAGTTTTACTCTACTATCTAATTGTTTTTCTAATTCACCTTTTGCATATATTGTAAAAATAGTTATATCATATTTATCACATAAATTATTTGCTATATCTACTAATACTCTTTCTGCTCCACCTAAAGTTAATCCTGTTATTCCAAATATAATTTTTTTCACAATTAAATCCTTTCTTTATTTTTGAAATAATGATAATAATGTTGTATACATATTAAATGTAAATTTATTTATAGTTCTTAAATATAGATTTTTCAAACTTTTATTATTTTTTAATATTGGATTTTTTTTCCAATTTGGAAATGTACTATTTACTTTTCCCCATGTTAAGTTTAATAATTTTTCTTCTGCTTCTGCATCTTGAATTTTTACAATTCTAAGTAAAGAACTGCAAAATGCATAACGAATATATATATATTCTAATTCATCTTTATATGTATCATAGATTTCTTTTTCTTTATAATAATTTATTACATTATCTAAAACATCAAATATTTCTTTATTTCTTTCATTTTGTTTATTTGATATAGAGCCTTCTCTTTGAATATAATGTATACATGGCTTTTTTAGAAATGAAACTTTTTCTATATATGGCACTAATTTATATGTAAATTCTACATCTTCATATCTTAGCCCTTTTGGAAATCTAATTTCTTGATTTTTTTCTAATATTTCTCTTTTTATCAATTTATTCCATGCAACCACTCTTACCTTTTCTATCATTTCCTTTTTTCCTTGATAGATAACACCCTCATCTTTTTTTAATTTATCAGGATATTGCCAATAAAAATCACATTCTACCATGTCACTATCTTCTTTTTTAGCTAGTTCGTACATATTTTCATACATATCTTTTTCTACATAATCATCTGAATCCAAAAATGCAATATACTCTCCTTTAGCATGAGGAATACCAAAATTTCTTGCATCTGATAATCCACCATTTTCTTTTTCTAAATATATAATTTTTTCTGGATATTGTTTTAAAAACTTATTTACTACATATGCACTTCTATCTTTTGAGCCATCATTTACTAAAATTATCTCTATATCTTTTAAACTTTGATTTACTAATGTTTCTAAACATTTTTCTATATAATTTTCTACATTATAAAAAGGAACAATTATACTTACCTTTGGCACACTCTCACCTCATCTTTAAATACCAATTAACATTTACATTCAAAAGTAATCTTTTTATTAATTGTTTTATATTTCTTATTTTTATATTTTTATACATATTTCTTTTCTTTATCTCTTCTATATATTTTTTTCTATCTTCATTATTCAATTCTTGTAATTTTAATATAATTGCATTTGTATAATATATTTTAACATTTTCTTTTGTTATCCTATCTAAATTCATTTTAGATATTTCTTTTAACATCCTATCATAATGGAAAAATACATCATCCATTTTCTTTAATGTTTTTTTATAATCATCATTTCTTGTAATACTATTTTTTTCTTGTACATATTGATATAAATAATCTGGAAGTGATACAACTTTTTTTGCTTGTAATATTATAAGTGGTATTAAACCAAAATCTTCATGATATGTACCTTGAAATTCATATTTATTTTTTGTAAATAGTTCTTTTTTTATTAAATATACACATGGTGAATCTAATAAAACATCTTGGCTATATAATAAGTTAAAAGCTTCTCTTCCAGTTTTTTCTTCAAAAACCGGACCATCAACTCTTTCTATAATATTATTATTTTCATTAACTCTTTGTAATTTAAATTTAATTAAATCAAAATTTCTTCTTATATATGGCTCTAGTACTTCCATTGTTTCTTTTGATATATAATCATCTGAATCAACAAAAAAGATATATTCTCCTTTTGCTTTTTTTATTCCATAATTTCTTGTTTTTGCAACTCCTTCATTTTTCTTTGTGTAATAACTAACATTATATCCTTCTAAGTTATTTTTCATATAATTTTTTATTACTTTTTCGGAATCGTCATTTGAACCATCATTTATTAATATTATTTCCATATCTTTATATTCTTGGCATTTTATTGATTCTAAACATCTTTCAATATGTTTTTCTGCATTATATACAGGAATAATTATACTTACTTTAGGCATATTACAAATCCTTTCAAAATAATTTTTCTAATTTTTTTATTATTTCCTCATTATATTTTTTACTATCAAATTTTTTCTTTATTTCAAAGCCTTTTTCTATAAATAATTTCATCTTTTCATAAATATCTTCTGTATTTTTCTCCGTAATATATCCATATTTTCCATCAACCTCTTTATAATCTGATACTTTTGTTGTTATTATGGGTTTATTTAAAACAAAACTTTCTAAAAATACTACAGGATATCCTTCATAATCTGATGTTAATATTACACAATCTGCTATATTAAAATATGGATATGGATTTTGTTTTCTTCCTATAAATTTAATTTTCTCTTGTAAATTATTTTTTTCTACCATTTCTTTATACATATTTGTATCTTGCCCATCACCTATTAGCAATACTTTAAATTTATATTTTTCTTCATCTAATTTTTTTGAAGCTTCGATTAATCTTGATAATTTCTTTTGTCTTTCATCATGTCTTCCTACATTTATAAATGTAACAACATTTTTTTCTTTTTCTAATTTTATTTTTTCTTTTGATAAATTTATTATTTTTTTTGCATCTATTAAATTATTACATACTATAGTCTTATCTCTCATCTCTGGGAATATGTTTACAAAAGTGTCTTTTCCTTCTTTTGATACAAATATGATATTTTTGAATTTTTTATATTTTCTTTCTTCAAAGAATTTTACCATTTCACTTCTATTATAATTAAATAAGGTATAATAATCTGCATGACCCCAAAGTGCTGAGTTTTTAGATGCTGTTCTTGATACAAATGAAGCTGGTATTGAATATGTTGCAAATGAAGCTGAAAAGTCAAATTTATTTTTATATTTTAATATAAAAATTATTCTCTTTAATAAATTTATCAATTTTCTTATTAAAACATTTTTACTTTCACTTGGTTTATATTCAATTATTTTTACTTTTTTATCTAATTCTTCTAAAAATATTCCCTTTTTTTCTTCTAAAATTAATGTTATTTCATATTTATTTTTAGCTACTAAATAGTTCAATAATGTTACTAATGCCTTTTCTATTCCACCTAATTCTAACGAATGTGCTGCAAATAATAACTTTTTCATTTTCTTCACCTTATTTTTTCTTTCATTTTATCAGCATTTACATAGTTAGTCAATTATTTTGGGCTTTTTAAAGCAAAAAAAATAAGGGAATTCAAAAAAGAATTTCCTTATTTAATATACTAAATCAAATTACGCTTGAACTGGATATACACTTACTTGTTTTTTATCTTTACCTTTTCTTTCAAATTTTACATTTCCGTCTACTAAAGCAAATAAAGTGTCATCGCTTCCAATTCCTACATTGATTCCTGGATGTACTTTTGTTCCTCTTTGTCTAACTAGGATATTTCCTGCTAAAACAAATTGTCCATCTGCTCTTTTTACTCCAAGTCTCTTTGATTCACTATCTCTACCGTTACGTGTACTACTTTGACCTTTTTTATGAGCCATGACTTTTCACTCCTTTCGGTTTTTCATTTTATATTTTCGTTAATTATAAACTAATAAATAATTAAGCTTCTACTTTTTCAGCTTTTTCTGTTTTCTTAGCTGTTGTTTCTGCTGTCTTCTTTGCAGCTGTTTTTATTGCTGTAATTTCCACTTTTGTATATGGTTGTCTATGTCCATATTTTCTTCTATAATTAGCTTTAGATTTCATTTTGAAAACAATAACTTTTTTAGCTTTACCATGAGAAACTACTTTTCCTTCTACTTTTACGCCTTTTACATAAGGATTTCCAACTTGTACTTTTCCTTCATCAGAAACTAAAATTACGTTATCAAATGTAACTTTCTTTCCTTCCTCTGCATTTAATTTTTCGAAAAATACTACATCTCCTTCTGCTACTTTGTATTGTTTTCCACAGCTTTCGATTATTGCGTACATCTTAAAATGCACCTCCCTTATTTGTATACTCGCTAATCCTTACATTCAGGTAATTAACAACATGTTAATATTTTGGAACCTTGACTAAGCGGATTACAGTTATTAATTTTAACACATATAACCATCTTTTGTCAATGCTTTTAGTTTATTTTTCCATATCGAAAGTCAAATTTTTTCCTGTTATTCTTATTTTTTTCTTGTTATCACTTATATTTTGTGGTAAAATAATATGGTTCAGCAAAAGCTATAACAATAAGTCATTTATAGAAAGGACTAAAAATGAGCATCACTGAAACAATTTCTCTTGATGCAATTCCCAAAATATTTATAGTTCCTAATATAGAAAATCCAATGGTACATATAGTAACACCTGAAGAAAGTGGTTACGATAGCATTCAAGTTTTTGCCCAAAATACATTTGCTCAAAATATTAGTTCACAATTTATTGGTTTATCAAAAACAGAAGACGGAAATGCTCATCCTACATATGTGTCAGAAATAAGTCTTGAAGATTTATTTCTTGAAAAATTTAACGGATACAATAATGGTCCTGATATTTTAGATACAATATGTAAAAAAACATTTTCAAGAGAAGGTTTTCTTTCTGCAAGGAGCATTAAAGAATCTGATTTAAGATTTTTTGATTACCAAAAAGAGAAATTAATATATTGGGTTGCTAATAATTTTAAAAAAGACAATTCTTTTTATATGCGTGCTATATCTAATGGAGAAAATAAACTTTGTAATATTAACAATTTACATCACTTACCTATTAGAGCCATTTTCACTTTGGATTGTATAGTTACTAACATTGGAAACTATAATTCTTGGATAGAAATATAAATATTTTAGTAAACAGACCTCTTAAATAAGGGGTCTGTTTGCTTTTATAATTCTTCTTTTAATTTTTCAAGTGCTATTTTTCTGCTACTTATTTTATTTTTTTCTTTGCTTGTTAATTCTGCTAATGTTTTTCCGCTTTCTAATTCAAATATACTATCAAAGCCAAATCCATTTTCTCCTCTTGCCTTTTTTGATATTCTTCCTTGTATCTCTCCTGTTACTACAATTTCTTTCTCATCATAGAAATATGCTATAGCACAAACAACTTTTGCGTTTCTATTTTTTTCATTTTTCATCTTTTCTAATATGTAATTATTTCTATCTTCATATGTTGCTCTTTCTCCTAAAAATCTTGCTGTATGAACTCCTGGCCATCCATTTAATACCTCTATACATAATCCACTATCATCTGCAATACATGGCATATTGGTTATTTTTGATATTTCTTTGGCTTTTTTTATGGCATTTTCTTTAAAAGTTTTACCATCTTCTTCTACCTCTATTTTACATCCTATATCCTTTAGACTTACTACATTATAACCATTTAAAATCTCTTTTATTTCTTCTAATTTTCCCTTATTATTTGTTGCTATCAATATTTTTTCCATTTCTTACCTCTTTATTTTTTTATAAATAATATCATATATAAATAGCAAAAGCTATAAAAATAGTAATAAAATCTATTTTTATAGCTTAAAATTTATATTTTTAATTTTCTATCTTCTTTCCTATAACTGCAAATCTTCCATCTTTTACATGATATGAACATGTAGATAACGTAATTAATTCATCACCATAATTTGCTGTTTTATTAGTTTCATATAAAGATTCCTTTTTTGCGTTTGTAATAAATTCATTATATTCTTTTTCACTTTTTGGATTTATAAAAAAGTAATATCTAAATACATTTTTCTCGTTTTTATAATAAACTCTTGTTTTTATTACTGAAATTATTTCATAATTTGCTTCTTCTTTTTCTGTAATAAAATTAATAATCTGATGTTCTTTATAAAAACTTTCTTTTTCATATTTTAATAATTCTTGAAACATTGTTCCATTATTTAAATTATGACCATATATTAATAAATTATTACTTTTTATATTCCAATCATAATCTTTATCTAAAAATATTGCTCCATTTTTTGATTTCTGCTTTTTATAATTATGACTCATATAATACTCATTATCTTTACCTTGCAATACAGGATAATTTATATTTGTATTTTCTATTTCAAGCCAGCCTACAATATCTTGATTTTCTTTTCTTAGTTCTTTTACTTTTAATACTTTTTCCGTTTCTTTAGGTTCTTCTCTTTCTTTATTTTCTTCTACGTTTTCTAATTTACTCTCGTCAATTTCTATTGTATTTAACAAATTAGTTTCTTCTATTATTTCTTTTTTTAAAGAAATATTTGTAAAAATATATTTTAATATATATATTATTGATATTATTATTAAAGAAATTAAAATCCAATATATTAAAATATATATTTTAGTATTTTTTATATTTATTTTTTTCTTCATTTGATTAATAAAGGATAGACTTTTAGCCTATCCTCTTATATTTTTCTTTTTTAATGCTACAATAGTAATTGCTGAGAATAGTATTACTAACATTGCAATTCCTAAATAGCTTACTACTCCAGTTTTTGGTGTTTCATCTTTTTTAGTACTTTCCACTACATTTTCAGTATCATTTTCATTATTTTCTGGTTCTTCTGGCATTTCTTCTAATTGTCCTATTTTAACAAAAATAGTTGTTTCATTACTTATTGGAGTAGTAAAATCAAATTCTTTTGTATATGCTGAATCACTATAATATCCTTTTATTTCATAACCTGATTCTAATTCAACATGTGATTCTAATAAACTTTGTGTTATTATTTCTCCAGAGTCTACTGCTATCTTATAGCTTTTATCATTTACAACTAATGTTACTATAACTTTTTTAGTATCTATATTAGGTTTTGCTTTATCTGGTATTTTAGTTTCTGAAATAACATTATCGTTTTTATCTGTAAGAACTACATTTCCTCCTGCTATTACAATTTTATTTGTTGTATTTTCTGTATTTGTTATAATAAAATCTGTAAGATGTCCATTTTCAGCTGGTCTTACTACATTTTCATTTGAATCTGTTATTAATACTCCATTCATTGTTAAACTTGGATTATTAGTAGCTGATGCACCTTTATCAATTTCGATACCATTATTTGCTCCTGTTCCATTATTTCCTAAGTGTAAATTTCTAACTTCTACATTACCACCATTTGCAAGAACTCCACCATATTTAAATCCTGTTATAAAAACATTATCTAGTATTACAGTTGCTCCATCATATGACTGTACTCCATATTTAGGTCCGTTTTTTAGATTAATATTTTTTAAAGTTAATTTTCCAGCAGAGAATTGTGCTGTAAACATTGTTTGATTTCCTGATGTTGATGTCCAATCAGGTGAACCTACTAAATTGTGACCTTTGCCATCTATTGTAAGTTCTTTTTGTATTACTATTGGTTTTGTTATTGTAATATCATTTTGTATTTCTATTGTGTCTCCTGAATTCGCACTTTGCACTGCTGAATTTAAACTTTCTTCATCTGTAACTTGTGTTGCTGCATTACTTAAGTTTGGTATTATAAAAAAGCTACCTAATAAAATTGTAAAAAATACTATTAATTTTATTGTATTTTTCATTCTTTCACCTCCTAATTTTTTATTTATTTTTTCCGAATTTTTATATAAATATTTATAAATTTAATAATTAAAATTTTCCAAATCAAAATTTTTTTTAAAAATACCCTGCTTTCTTACAAGAAAACAAGGTATTTTTTAGTTGGTTTACCAGCGAATTATATTAACATGGAATTCATAAGCTCCTAAATGGAGATATGTCTTATTCACTAAGATTGTTACACCTTCATAATTAAGAACATAGGTAGTGCTATATGTATTCTTTTTCCCAGAAGTTGGTACTTCTATCATCTTAGAAATATCTTCTAAGGTAATATTACTTGACCTAAGCTTATCACTTACCAAGTTCTTTATTCGCTCTATTTCTTTGGTATCCAACATGAATATTTTCCTTTCTTAGGCAATTGCCTTATCTTTGATGTATAATACTATGATGAAACAGAAAGTTAAAAAATGTTCATCTTTTCTATTATAACATCTATCTTATTTATTTACAATTATTATATAATTTTTTTACAAATAAAAAGAAACCCCCTTTTTTTATATACAAAAGGGGGAAAGAAATTATTTCTTATTTATGGCATACTCTAATAATTGGTGTGCCATTATTGGGAAGAAACTTCCACATGCCAGGTTCAAAGGTATATTCCATCAGTCCCAAGCCAATTGCTAAAACAACAAGTTGCTCACAAACTTTAATGTCTTTGGTCCAATAATCATCATCTTTATATTTCCAAACATCAAGAAAAGAATCTCCATGTTCAGTACTAAAACTTTCTGACAAATTGGAAACAATTTCAGTTATAAGCAACCGACATTGTTCTAGCCTTTTAGTATTAAAGCCATACATTTTATTTAGTCCATTAACTTTAGTCTGAACTGATGTATCTTCACCTTCTTGAATAATACACTTATTAAAAGCATATTTTACCCATTCTGACATGTTGGATTTTGTAACAATGTTTTGCATTATTCTTCCTTTCTATAAACGCGTGCTATTTAGCACATACATATATTATACTACATTTCACATAGAAGTTCAAATCAAATTTTTTTCATATATTTAATATTTGAATGTATTAACTATTTTTGGAAATTTAATATTGTTTTTAAAAGAAAAATAAAGTATAATAAAAACCTCCTTTTCATAAAGGAATTTTTATGAAAGGAGGTGTACTTAAATGTCATCTTACGAACTAATTTGGCATCTAATTATATTATTATTACTTAGTAATGATAATAAAAAAGATAGTCAAAATTCTCAAAACTAGTATAATCTAGTGGAAGACGGCCTAGCCAACCGTCTATTTTTTTGTAAAAAAATAGATTTATCAATTACTAAAAAGTACTGATAAATCCATGGTGCAGATGGCCGGAATCGAACCGGCACGGGAGTATAAGTCCCGCAGGATTTTAAGTCCTGTGCGTCTACCAATTCCGCCACATCTGCAAATTGGTTTTCCTTACGACAATTGTTATTATAATATGATAAATATAATTTGTCAATAGAATTTTTAAAATTTTTTAAAAAAGCAAAAGCAAAACGATAGCCAAATGACTATCGGATTACAATATCTATTCTTCTGTTCCTGTTCCATCAAAAGGTATAAATTTATTTACTACACTTTGTGGCTCAACATCATCTGCTCTAAACATTTTATATGATGTATTTATTTTATTTTCAACTAATTGTTCTACCTCTTCTTGAGAAGCATGTTCTGCTAATACTAATTCACTAACTAATATTTGTTTTGCATTATTTAACATTTTCTTTTCGCCTGTTGATAAGCCCTTTTCTTTTTGTTTAAAACTCAAATTTCTTACAACATCTGCAATTTCATAAGCATCTCCGCTTTTCATTTTTTCCATATTGTCTCTATATCTTTTATTCCAGTTTTTATCCATTGCAGTTTCATCTTGCTCTAGTACACTTATGACTTTATCTGCTGAACTTTTATCTATAACATTTCTTACACCTATTTCTTCTGCCTTTGCTGTTGGTACCATTACTTTTACTTCTCCTGGCATTTTTAATATGTAATAAGATTGTTTCTCCCCTAAAATATCTTTTTCTTCTATCGCATCAATTACCCCTGCTCCATGCATTGGATATACGATTTTATCCCCTACATTAAACATGTAAGTCAACTCCTTTCAGCATAATCTATATTTTCGGCGAAAAAAAGATAATAAAGTTATGTCAAACTATGGTTTAAAATAACTTTATTGGATTTTCTAACCATATTTATTATACTACAAAAAAAGGCAAAAGTCAAAACCTTTGCCTTCAATTTTTTATGTTTCTTATGTCTGTTTTCCTTGATTTTCTAAGGATATATTGTTTTAAAATTTTTTTATTTTTTTCTATTTACTAGTAGAACCAAACCCTCCTACTCTCTCTCCTTCTGCATTGTCATCCTCTGTTACTAAGTATTTTTGGAAAACTCCTTGTCCTATAGCTTCACCCTTTTTTATAACTATATCTTCATCTTTTATGTTATAAAAAGCAAACATAATATGTCCATCATTATCTACATTACCATAATAGTCTTTATCAATTACACCTACACTATTTGCAAGAATTAATCCTTTCTTCTTTGGATTAGAACTTCTATTATATAACATAAGAACTTCATCATCTTGCATATATGCTTTTAATCCTGTTTTTACAAGTGTTGGGTTCATTCCTTTCTTAAAACTAGGAACTACAGTATCTTCTGCAGCTTCAATATCATATCCTGCTGAATATTTAGTTTTTCTAACAGGTAAATTAATATTTTTATTCTCAAAACCTTTTGCTATTTCAAATCCTCTTGTTCTACTCATATTTATTCCTCCTTATATATTTTTTGTTTATTCTTTCATACTAAAATTTTTTTGTCAATAGTAACAAATAGTTTTTCGACAAAATATAATAAAGTAGATACTTTTTATTATGGTGATATTATGAGTTACACATTAAATGATTTACCTTTAAATATAAAAGGGAAAATAAAATATTTAAACTGCAAAGGTAATATAAAACGTAGACTTTTAGACTTAGGATTAGTTAAAGATACCTTTATTACGCCAGTTCTCACAAGCCCATCTAAAGGCCTTAGGGCTTTTTATGTAAGAGGCTCTTTACTTGCAATTAGAGATGAAGATGCTTTAAATATTTTTATTTATAAAATTTAATAATAAAAAATAATTTTAATTTATATTAATGTCACTTTGTTAGTGACATAAGGAGGTTTATATGCTTACCAATTCTTCTTGTGGATTTAATTTATTAAAAAAAGAAACAATTTCCAATGATAATTCATATACCATTGCACTTGCTGGTAATCCTAATGTTGGTAAGTCCACAATTTTTAATAATTTAACTGGCATGCACCAACATACTGGAAATTGGCCAGGCAAAACTGTTGCTAATGCAAGTGGTCACTGTTATTTTAAAAATACAGATTTTTTATTTATTGATATTCCTGGAACTTACTCTATTATGTCTTGTTCTGAAGAAGAAGAAATTGCACGTAATTATATATGTTTTGAAAATCCTGATGCTACTGTAATTGTTTTAGATGCTACCTGTTTAGAAAGGAATTTAAATTTAGTTTTTCAAATAATGGAAATTACACCTAATATAATAGTTTGTGTAAATTTATTAGATGAAGCAAAAAACAAAAAAATTAATATAGATTTATCCAAACTATCTAAACTATTAGGAGTTCCAGTAGTTCGGAACAATTGCAAGAAAAAAGAAAACATTAAATAATTTAATGAATATTATTTTAAAAGTTTGTAAAAAAGAAATTATACCTAACCCTAAATTAATTACATACCCAGACTATATTGAAGAATATATAAAAGAACTTGAAAAAGTATTAAAAACATATGATTGTATTCCTAGTTATTTATTAAGATGGATTTCACTAAAAATAATTGATGGAGAAGAAAAAATTTTAAAAGCAATTGAAAATAACTTTAATATTTCTATTATTGATAATGTTAATATAAATTCTATTATTTTAAAATTTAAGAATAATTCTGAAAATTTTAAAGATACTGTTGTTAGCTCAATTATGAAAGAAGCTGAAAACATTTGTAAATCTGTTTGTACTTATGAAAATACTAACTATTCTGGAAGAAATAGAAAAATTGATAAACTACTAACTTCTAAAATTTTCGGTTTTCCAATTATGATTTTATTTTTAGGAATTATATTTTGGATTACTATTGTTGGTGCAAATTATCCGTCTGAATTACTCTTTTCTATGTTCAGCTCTCTACAAGAAAAATTGCTCGCTTTTGCTCATTTTATAAATCTTCCTACTTGGATTACTGATATGTTAATAAACGGTATTTATCATACTCTAACATGGATAATATCTGTTATGCTCCCTCCTATGGCTATTTTCTTCCCTTTATTTACCTTTTTAGAAGACCTTGGCTATTTACCTAGAATTGCTTTTAATATGGATGGATTTTTTAAGAAATGTTCATGTACAGGAAAACAGATGATTACTATGTGTATGGGGTTTGGCTGTAATGCTGCGGGTGTTACTGGTTGTAGAATAATAAATTCTCCTAGAGAAAAACTTATCGCAATACTTACTAATAACTTTGTTCCATGTAATGGTAGGTTTCCTTTTCTTATAACAATTACAACTGTTTTTATAGCAGGAACCATGCAAGGATTTTGTGCCTCTATAATTTCCACCCTTACTGTTATATTGGTTATTTTAATAGGTATATTTTTTGCATTATTGGTATCTAAAATATTATCCAAAACCATTTTAAAGGGTATGCCTTCTTCATTTGTACTTGAACTTCCACCATACAGAAAACCTCAATTTGGTAAAATACTTATTCGTTCAATTTTTGATAGAACTTTATTTGTCTTAGGAAGGGCAATTAGTGTTACAGCACCTGCAGGTCTTGTTATTTGGATTTTTGCTAATATTGGTATTAATGGAGAAAGCTTACTTACTATAATCGCCAATTTCTTAGACCCTTTTGCTAATTTACTTGGTTTAGATGGTTATATTTTAACAGCCTTTATATTTGGTATTCCTGCAAATGAAATTGTACTTCCAATAATACTTATGTGTTACCTTGGTGGAACTTCCTTAGTAAACATTGAAGATACATACTCAATTGGTCAAATTTTAATACAAAATGGTTGGACTATTCTTACTGCTATAAATGTTATGATTTTTACTTGTTTACATTTTCCTTGTGCTACTACTCTTCTTACAATAAAAAAAGAAACTGGTAGTCTTAAATGGACTTTTATCAGTTTCATACTTCCAACAGTTTGCGGCATAATTCTTTGTATGCTTACTACTTTTGTTTATAATATTTTTGTCTAGTAGAAATACTAGACTTTTTACTTTTAAGAAAATTTTTACTGTTCGCTTGTTTTTCTTAGAAAAATATTATAAAATAATTCCAACCTTTCGCTTGAAAAGGTTAGTCTTTTCTTAAAGGCGGAAAGGAGGTCTACTCTATGTCTATCGGTGATGTGATTCTTAGTTTAGTTGATAGTTTATTAACCGAAAGAGAAAAAGTCGTTAGACTTGAAATTTCACAACAATTTCAACCAAACGAAGATGAACAATCAAATAAAGACTAATTGTAGACATACATAGTCGATAGGGCAAATTCTTCCAGATTTGCTCTATTTTTGCAATAAAAAAGTATGTGTACTTCCAGCTACACATACACTCTACAAAATGTCTATCGGCATCAAATACATTTATTCTGTGACTAAATAATAACACATTAATTTATAATTGTCAAATTTTAGTGCAAAAAAGTATGTGTATTCGCGGTACACATACTATTATGCTTTGAGCACTAACGACATTCAAAGTTCATTTATTATGTAACTAAATAATAACACATTAATTTACATTGGCCAAATGAAAAATTTGGAGTTATATCTCATACTAAAATAAGTTAAAATATTTTATTTTACACTAGCAAAATAAATTTTACTATTACTCTTGTTATCTTTTATCGCATAGATGGTTCCAATAGATTTATGTTCTACAACTATTTCATCTCCATAATTATAATAAAACTTTTCAATCTTATCTCTAGTTCTACTATCATCTGAAACTAATATATATTCTCCATCTTTATATTCAAGGTCTTTTATTTTAACTTGCTCATCAAAATAACTTACTATTCTTATAAAAGAATTTATACCATTTCTTGCATTATCTACAAATTCATCCAATTGTTCTTTATTTGATGATATTATTTCGTTATTTTCTAAAACAAAACAATTATCTTTTATTGCTTGCTCTTTACTGTAATTATGTGGTAAATCTTCTAATCTTTCATAATCCGTATAATCTATATTTTTTTCTACTTTTTCTATTTTTATTATATCTCTATCTAAATTCTTCGAAATCTTTATTGATGTTACTGTTTTATTATAATCTTCATTTTCATCTTTTTTAAACTTAATATATAATGTTGTATCATCTGCTGATACATCTGAAACTGTTAATCCTAACATAGAGGTATTTTCTACCGCTACTATAACAACAAAATTATCCTTAAAATCTTCTTCATTCATTCCTACCAAATCATTCCATACTCCTTTACATTTTTCATACTCTTCATAACTCATTACTTTTTTGTAATAAAAATTATTTTGATATATCATATCTTGTGAATAATCATAATTTGGATTTTCTTTAAAATCTGTATATGTTTCTTTTGTTATATAATTATATGTTATAACCCCGGCATATGTAGCACCAGCAGTTGCAATTATTGCAATAACTAATGTCAAAAGTGATTTTAAAGTTAACAGATTTTCTGTATTTCTATATAAATGTTTTAAAAAAAACTTATCTTTATTTCTAGTTCTATTATATTCATCATGTTTCTTCCATATATCATTAATGAAATCATCTTCTTTTAACATTCAAATCCCTCCTTTTTTAATATCTTTTTTAAGGATTTTCTAGCTCTATGTATTAACATTTTGGTTTGTGGTATTGTTTTATTTAATATTTTTGAAATTTCTCTATGATGAAACCCTTGAAAATCTTTTAAATATATTATAATTTGATAATCTTTTTTTAATTTTTTTATTGCATCATGTATTTGTTTTGTATTTTCTTTACTTATTAAAGAATCACTTATATCTTCTGTAATAAGGCTATTTACATATTGTTCTTCAAAACATACATTCTTTTTATTTTTCTTCAAATAGTTTATTGCTCTACATTTTGCAATAGTATATAAATATGTTTTTAAAGTATATTTAAAATCATATTCTTTCTTATTTATTAACATATATAAAAATGTGTCCTGTGCCAAATCTTCAGCCACATCTTGATTTTTAACATATCCCATAATAAAAGATATAAGTAATTTCATATATCTTTTAACTATAAGATTAAAAGCTTCTTTATCACCTTTTAAAAAACCATTATACAATTCTATATCTGTTTTCTCTTTCTGCATATTTTCTTCCTTTACCATATCTTATACTCCTTTTTACTTGAATATCAAAAAAATCTTTATCACATCTTATCAATTTTCTCCCCTCTGCTTTGTTAAAAGTTTCAACCATGATTAAAATCTTTTAACTTTATTACAATTTCTTAAAGAAAAAGTAACACTAAAAATAATTTTATTTTACCTTTTCTTTATAATATACTAATTAAAGCCTAGTAACAACTAGGCTTATTGTTTGGGTATCTTTTTATACTCTACCCCATATTTATCAAGTAACTCTATTGTAATTTTTCCTTCTTTTAAAGCATCTTCTACAGTCATAATATCTCCATTTTTAAAGAAAACTTGTACCACCTCTGTTTTGTGACTAGGATAATAATATTCATAATTTTCATCTTCGAAAAATTTATATTCTCCACCTTGTAAATACTTTTTATAATTTTCTGGAGCAATTACTGTTGAATCTACTATTTTAGGTTCATCACTTTCATCTTTCTTCTCTAAAATATCTTGATTATCTACCTTTAATGCAAAATATGGCATATTAGAATTTTCTTCTTTCATAAATATTATAAAAGTATCTCTAAACCAGAAATATCTACTACCTATAGATAAATATTCTGTTGTCATAGTTGCATGACTTTGCATATTACAACCTGATTCATTTAAATTAAAATTTACATCTTGTATTACATTTGAAATATACATTCCATTTGTATTTTTTATTATTTTATCTGCAAGTTCATTATAAGCTACTGTTCCATTTACATTAACATATGGGACTAATAACTCATCATTTTCTTCAAAAGTTATGCTTCCATTGTAATTGTCCTTCTTATTTTTTATATCTTCATAATATTCATTAAAAGATTTATTCTCATCAGTTCTATATAATATTATTTCATCCCCTTCTTTAGTATTTAATAATACAGCAAAATCATTATTTCCATTATAAAATAAGACTTCTACATTTTGATTAAGATCTTCTTTACTTGCATTATTAATTCCAAAATATTTTATATAATCATTTCCATCTTTTCCAAAAGTATAATTATAATCGTTATTAAAATTATCAAATGAATACAAAAAATTAAGATTTTTATTTAATTTAGTTTCTATATTATAACCATTAGTAACTGTTCTTGTAACATTTATTGTGTAATCATTTTCATCTAACATGTCTTTAGAAAAACTACTATTATTTAATTCATTTGCAATATCAACATTTTCTTCTAATTCTATTCTTCCTCCTATTTTTTCTTCTAAATCCTTCCATGCTAAATCTAAAGTTCCTATCCACAAATTATTAACAGTATGTTCATCTAAAGTGCTTTGATATGTAGGATTAAATGTGACATTATGATTTTTATTTAAATTTTTATATATTAAAACTCCTGCATATACTATTCCAGATAATAAAATTGTAGTACATAATATAACTAATAATACTTTTGCTACATTATTCATTTGATTTAATCCTTTCTTTAATAAAATTTTTCTTAATTCTTTTTTTCCTCTATGTATAAGAACTTTTATATTAGATAAGGATATTCCAAGTATTTGTGCTGTTTCTTTGTATGATAATCCTTCTATTTTTACTAGATATATTGCATTTTTATATTTATCATCTAATTCATTTATTGCTTCTATTATTTTCTTTTTATTTTCTTCCTTTTCGATTATATCAACTATATCTTGTTTCTTATTTTCCGCTTCTTTAAACAGATATTTCTCATTAATATCTGCTCTTCTTTTCTCCATATTTTTATAATTTAATGCCCTACTTTTTGCAACTAAAAATATATAATATTTAAAACTATATCCTTCCCTTAATTTATGCTCTAAGACATATAAAAACACATCTTGAGTTATGTCTTCTGCTTTTTCATAATCTTTTACAATGTTAAAAACAAAATATTTAATTTTATTTTTATATTTATTATATAAAATTTCAAAAGCTTCTTTTTCTCCATTTAAATATTCATTATATAATTTTGTATCTATATCTTTTTCCATGTTCATCCTCCTTTATTAATACATACTTATATTAATAAAAAAAGTTACAAAATTTATTTATATTATACATTATATTACCAAAATTTACTTGTTGTATATAAAATAATTTCATGTTAGAATAAAATTGTTATGTAAACAAATAATGATGGAGGTTGTTTATGAAAAGAAAAATTTCTATTATTATTTTTATTATTCTTCTTGTAAATATCTTCTCAAGCTTATTTTATAACTTCTCATTTGCAAATAGCAAAAAAAGAAATCCAAATAGTTATTGGAGTACAACAAATGCTCCTATTTTTTATGGCGCAACTAAAATAACTTTAAAGAAAGATTTATTAAACGAATTTAATGTTTTTGATAGTAGATTTAGAATATTTGCTACTGATTTTGAAGACGGAGATTTAACACAAAAAATTACTTATTCTGGGAACATAAATATAAATGAAGTAGGAACTTATGAAATTACATATAAAGTAACAGATTCTCATAATAATAAAACAAGCTTAGTTGTTCCTGTAATTGTAACAGATGATGAAAATACTAAAATAAATGTAGAAAGAACACTTTATACAATTCCATCTGTTTGGAATATGGACTTAGCTGAGTTTTCAAGATGTAATTATGGTGATAGACAAATTTTAGGTATTTACCTTTCTGCTAATCAAAGCATTAAAGCACGAGTTATCTCTTCTGAAAATAATATAGCTATTTCCTTTTTAAATAATGACTCACATACAGAATCTTCTACCACATTACCTACAAATGGTGAATGGATTACTTTAGAAAACAAAGTAAATAATATCGGATTTGATTCTGTTCCACTACTTACATCTACTGTTTTGTCTAAATCAAATACTCTAATAAATAAAACATTTAAAATTGAATTAGAATATGATGAAAAAATAAAACCATTAAGCTATTACCATTATCAAGATAATGAGCAGGAATTTAGAACAAAATGGCTAAAAAGTGGAACTAACTTTGGCGTACTTGAAAGTGAAACACTTATTTTAGTAGTTCCTCTTAAAGATATTAATTACATGACAAATTTTTATAAAAATGGATTTACATCTCTTGATTCATTTTTTGATTACTATCAAAAAGTGGTAGAAAAAATGGATGAATACGTTGGATTAGATTTTAATCCTGTAAAAATAACAGACCAAAATGTTAGAACAAAATATTTAATAAAAGCAAATGCTCATGGTGCTGGTGCTGCCTATTATGCTGGTAATCATGTTGGTGTAAATAATTCTAGTATGGCATCTTTTTTTGAAATGAACTGGGGTGGATTACATGAACTAGCTCACGGATATCAAGGCTCACTTGGAAAAGGTGAAATGCCACTTGGAGAGGTATCTAACAATATTATAGGTCATTATATTCAAACAGATAAAAATATATATTTTCATCCAGGTAATTGGCTTGGAGAACTTTCTTCAATAGAAGATGAAAGGAATTCACAAAGACTAAGTGGTAAAACATTTTTAGATGTAGACGAGCCAACTAGATTATATGTTATTGTAAATTTATTAAATTCATTTGAAAAAGGAACAACATATGGAAAAATGTTCTCTTGGTATCGTGAACAATTAAACTCAAGAAGAACAATGACAAACCAAGATGCTTATGTAGAATCAATTGCTGATATTTACAATATAAATATCATTCCATATATGGAATCTTGGGGATTAAAAATTTCAGATGAAACAAAATCTAATATATATCAAAGAAATTATCCTTTAATAAGTATTTTAAAAGATTTTGTTGATGATGATACTTTAAATACAATTATGACAAATGAAGACTTGGATAGAAAATATTCTTTAGTTACAAACGAAGTATTAATGAAATATGGTATAAATTCAAATATTTATCTTAATATTGATATTGATGATTTTAATAAAATCAATGGGAAATTCATTTTGATAAAAGATGGAAATAGCACAGTAAAATCCATAAAAATTGATAATCTTTATATGGAAATAAATAATTTACCAATAGGAACATATTATTTACAAATGCCTATTATAGAAGGTTATAGTCAAGATTATACGTATGTTCAAGTAATAGAAAATCAAACTTTAAGCTATACTCATACTTATTATAAACAAGAAGATGTAGATTATAATAATTATTTAAAATTGCAAGTATTAGGATATAACTATGATACAATTGCCTATCAATTAATTTTTAAAGATAAATATACGAAAGCAGAAATTTCATATCCAAATCAATCTGGTATGAGCGGTAATGAATATATTAAAATTTATGATGAAAAAGGCTCTTTAGTAACTGAAGATATTTCAACTGGTGGATATTTTGATTTTAATAAAGGTACACATGAAATTGATTTAGATATTGGATATGTAATAGAAATCAATTACCCTAATAAATATCAAGACAAAATAAAAATATTTAGTACTTTATCTGGAAATGTATTACCTGAATATAGTGCTACTAATACAATTACTAGATATGTTGTAATTAATAATGGATTAATTAAAGAAGATATGGATGAGGATATTGCAAACGAAATAGCTTATGAACAATTAAAACCTTCTTTAATAGCTATTATTGAAGAATATAAATCAAAAGTTACTAATGCTGAACTTAATAATAAATTTATAAATTTTAAAGAAAAAGCTAAAGTTGTTGACGCATATATGAGATTAAAAGAAAAAGACCAAGCTCCATATACTAGCTTAATTACTGCAATTCAAAAAGGTGGCTCTCCTATCATTACAGTCAAGTCTGAAAATTTAAAATATGAAATAGGAACCACAATAAATCTATATAATTTGATTACTGCAACTGATAATGAAGACGGAATAATTATAATAGATAAAAATAGTACAATTATTGACACCAAATTTAACAATAATGTTGCTGGAAATTATAAAATAACTTACAAAGTTTCTGATTCTGATAATAATATATCAACTAAGATTATATATATAGAAATAGTTGATAATTCTATACCAGAAGAACCAGAGAATCCTGTACTTCCAGAAATTCCGGATAAAGAAGAAACACCAAAACCTGAAGAGCCTGACTTGCCTTCTGATGATGATAACAACACTCCTGAAGAAGAACCTGACTTACCTACTGATGATGACAACAATACACCTGAAGAAGAACCTAACTTGCCTTCTGATGATGACAACAATATTCCTGAAGAAGAACCTAATTTACCAGTTGAAGACACTAAACCTGAAATACCAAAATTACCTGAATATAATACTACTCCAAACGTTGAAATAAAACCAACTCTAACAAATAAAAATAATAATCAATCAAAAATAGAAAATAATAATAAAAATGAACCAAATAATGAAACAATTAAGGATACATCTAATCAAATTCTTGATACTTCTTTAAATGATACTTTATTAGAAGAATCTAATAATGAAGAAAATGAAGAAGAAATTCATGAAAAAGAAATGATACATGATGAAATAGATTCTGCAACAGGTCCTGAAAAATTATCATCTTCAGATATAAATATAAATAAAATCGTAATACTATTTGTTATTTTGGTTTCAATTTTGATATTTAGCTATCTTATATTAAAAAAATAAATATTTAAAATAGGTATTCTCATAAATAGAATACCTATTTTATCTTTCCTTCCTTTATATCATTAACAAACTTTTCCTTTATTTCAGGTGGTAAAAGTAACAAATTTTCTATATCCTCTTTATTTATAATCTCTGGTAAATAATCACCACTATCTGCATATTTAGGGTCATGATTAAACTCTGGACCATCACCAGTTCCAAACTTTCCATCTATATATTCACAAAGGAAAAAATACTCCTTTTGATTAAATTTTTCTGATTCCATTTCATATAATTTCTTTATAACCTTAACTTTAATTCCAAACTCTTCCTTAATTTCTCTAATTACTCCCTCTTCTAAAGACTCTCCTTCTTCCAAACCTCCACCTGGAAATGTATAATACTCTTGTATATCGTTTCTTTTTTTAACATTTTTTCTATGCATCAAAGCAAAACCATTTCCTATTTTAATAATTCCTGCAACTCTTATTCTTTCCATATTTTCCTCCTTTTTCTTATTCATTCTAACACTTTTTTTATTTTTTTTATATATTTTGTAGTAATTTTTTTTATTAGTGGTATAATTTTAAAGTATAAAAAAGTTACACAAAGGAGATGGTATTTTGTCAAACGCTAAAGAAGAAGTTAATATAAGCAAAATGTATGGTGAAGAATGTACATTACCTAGAGATGAATTCATAAAAAAATATAAAATAAATGAAAATGGGCTTTCTTCACAAAAAGCTAATGAGCTGATTAAAAATTTAGGATTAAATGAAATTAAACAATCCAAACCCAAAAGATGGTACAACTACTTTTTTGAAAGTTTATTTACACCATTTAATTTAATATTACTAGGAATTACTCTACTTTTATGTTACACAGACGTAATTTTACCAGAAACACCTAGTTACGCAAACATTATTGTTATTGCTATCTTAGTTGCTGCAAGTACATTATTAGACTTTTTTGAGGAATATCGTTCTAATAAAGCAGCAAATGAACTAAAAGAATTAGTGGCTACAACTTGTCATGTTATAAGAGATGGTAAAGAAGTTCAAGTACCAATAAAAGAAGTAACCCTTGGAGATATTGTTAATCTTTCTGCTGGTAGTATGATTCCGGCTGATTTAAGAATAATTGAATCAAATGACCTCTATGTTGGACAATCCTCTTTAACAGGTGAATCAGATGCTGTAAAAAAAGTAGTAAATACAGAAAAAAGTAAAGAAGAATTAGATAGCATTGCAGATATAGATACAATTTGCTTTATGGGAACAAATGTTATTTCTGGTAGTGCCAAAGGTGTTGTTATTAAAACTGCAGATTCCACATATTTTGGAAAAATTGCTCATACCTTAACTACTGGTAAACCTAAAACAGCTTTCCAAAAAGGTATTGAAAGTATTAGTAAATTGCTAATTCGTTTCATGTTAATTATTATACCAATTGTATTTATTTTAAACTTTTCAAAACATAGTATTGTTACAGCCTTTACATTTGCAGTAGCTATTTCAATTGCAATTACACCTCTTCTTCTTCCTGTTATTTTATCTTCATGCTTATCAAAAGGTGCTGTTAAAATGTCTAAGAAAAAGACTATTGTAAAAAAATTAGACTCTATCCAAAACTTTGGAGCTATGAATATATTATGTACTGATAAAACAGGAACATTAACAGAGGATAAAATAGTTCTTGAAAAATATTTAGACATAAATGGTGATGAAGACTTAGGTGTTCTAAAATATGCTTATTTAAACGCTAGTCTTCAAACTGGTTTAAGAAGTAACATTGATGAAGCTGTAATAAAACGTGCTGCTGAATATAATATGGCTGACTTAACTAAAAATTATATTAAACTAGATGAAATTCCTTTTGATTTTTCTCGTAGACGTTTATCTATTGCTGTTAAAAATGACAAAGGTCAAGATGAATTAATCACAAAAGGTGCAGTAGAAGAAATTTTAAATATTTCTACTTCCGTAGAATATAAAGGAGTAGTTTCACCTCTAACTAGAGATATTAAAGAAAATATACAAAGAATTAGTAAAAATTTAAATAAAGAAGGTTTAAGAGTTATTGCAGTTTGTAAAAAATATAGTAATGAAGCTGGTTATGATTTTGATGTAAAAGATGAAAAAAATATGATATTAATTGGGTTCATTGGTTTCTTAGACCCACCTAAAGAAAGTGCTAAACAAGCTGTTGAAAAAATGAATAAAGCTGGCATTCGTGTAATTGTTCTAACCGGAGATAATGCAGAAGTTACAAAATGTATTTGTGATAAAGTAAATATTAAATCTAAACATATTATTTTGGGAAACGAATTAGATAAATTATCTGATTTAGCTGTTACTAGGTTAATTAGAAAAAATAATATTTTCGCAAAACTATCTCCTATTCAAAAAGCCAGAATTGTAAGACTTTTAAAAGAAGATGGAAATGTTGTAGGATATATGGGAGATGGAATTAATGATAGTCCATCACTTACAAATTCAGACGTTGGTATTTCAGTTGATACAGCTGTTGATATTGCTAAAGAATCTGCAGACATTATTCTTTTAGAAAAAGATTTAAATGTATTATTAGATGGTGTAACTGAAGGAAGAAAAACATTTGCCAACTTAATGAAATATATTAAAATGGCAACAAGTTTCAATTTTGGTGAAGTATTATCTGTTATTGTTGCAAGTATTGCTTTACCATTTTTACCAGAAACACCTATTCAATTATTAGTAGAAGGTTTATTATATGATTTTGGTCAAATGACACTTCCATTTGATGATGTAGATCCTGAAATCATAAAAAAACCTAAAAAATTAGATATAAAAAGTCTAAAACATTTTATGTTATTTATGGGACCTGTAAGTTCAATATTTGACTTAATTGTATTTGCATCATTATGGTTTATATTTGGTGTTAGAGAAGCAGCTCTATTCCAAACAATTTGGTTCTCATATAGTATTGTTTCAAACTTGATTGGAATGCATATTATTAGAACTGCAAAAATACCTTTCATCCAAAGTAATGCAAATAAAATGGTATATTTCTCTTCTACACTATTAATTTTGGTAGGACTTATAGTACCATTTACACCTTTAGGAAGCTTCATTGGATTAGTTCCAATGCAAGCAGAAGATATTGTATTAATTTTTGTTGTAACATTCCTATATTGTATTTTAGCTATGTTTGCTAAAAAAGTATATATTAAAAAATATGGAGAATGGATTTAAATTAGAAAAGCTGTTTTTTTGGACATGGAGTCAAAAACAGCTTTTTTCTATTCAGATTTATCAATAAATATTTTTTATGTATTTTAAAATTAAAGGACTGTTTTTTGACTCCGTCCAAAAAACAGTCCTTACAAGGTTACGTTTTCTTTTCCTATTATTTGTCCTAAAAATTCAAATATTTCATCTGTTACATATAACTGTCCACAAGGTCTATATTCCTCGCCCACTTTTACTTGAACATTTATATTGTTTTTATCTCCATGGAAGTAATGTAACGCTCCTCTTAATTTATCTTTATGTACTTCATCTAAATTTGTTATATTTAATGTTAATATTTTTTGTTTTTGCTCTCCAAAATCTTTTATGTCATTTGCAATAATAGTTGCATCTTCATCTTCTCTAATGCTTAGTCTTCCGGTCTACCATTACTATATTTTCTTCAACCAAACTTTTTCCGGCTTTTAAATATGCATTTTCAAAAACAATAACTTCTGCAGTACCGTATAAATCTTCTATTGTCACAAATGCCATTATTTTATTATTTTTTGTATATTTTTTCTTTATTGAAGTTATTATTCCTGCATATTTTACATTTTGCCCATCATGATATTTTGGTTTTTCATTTTGGATTTGCAAATTATCTTCATCTAAATTAGTTGTCATTTGCTCACCCAACTTTTTTAACTCTATTGTATTTATATTAGTTTGCATTTCTATTTGATTTCTTAATTTTTCTAATGGATGACCAGAAATATATATTCCAAGCATTTCTTTTTCTAATGATAATAATTCTTTTGTTGGTAACTCTTCATGCTCTTCAAATGTATATTTCATTTCATTTAATTCTTCTTTTTGAGTTTCTGTTCCTAAATCAAACATTGACACTTGACCTGCTAGACCTTTTTTCTTCTCACTTTGTATTGAATCTATTATTCCTTCAAATGATGCTAAAAGTGTGCTTCTTGTTTGTTCAAACTCGTCAAATGCTCCTGCTTTTATCAAACTTTCTATACACTTTTTATTTACGCCTTCATCTGAAATTCTTTCACAAAAATCGACAAAACTTTTATATTCTCCATTTTCTTTTCTTTCTTTTACAATTGTTTCTACAGGTGTTATTCCTACATTTTTTATACTTCCTAATCCAAAACGTATTTTTCCATCTTCTACTGTAAATTTAGAATTACTTTTATTAATTTCTGGTTTTAATATTGCAATTCCTAGAGATTTACATTCATCTATATATTGTGGTATTTTGTCTAAATTTCCTAAAAAACTATTTAATGTAGCTGCCATAAATTCTGCTGGATAATATGCTTTTAAATATGCTGTTCTATAGGCTACTACAGCATAACAAGCAGCATGACTTTTATTAAATGCATATTTTGCGAATTCTGCCATTTCATCAAATATTTTATTTGCTGATTCCTCATCTATTCCATTTCTTACACAACCTGGTACTACAACATTTCCGTTTTCATCTACTTGACCATGAATAAATATTTCTCTTTCTTTTGCCATAACATCTAGCTTTTTCTTTCCCATAGCACGTCTTACTAAATCTGCTCTTCCTAAAGAATAACCAGCTAAATCACGAACTATTTGCATAACTTGTTCTTGGTATACCATACATCCATAAGTTACATTTAAAATTGGCTCTAATCTTGGATGTGTATATTCATTATGTCCTGGATGTTTTTTTCCTTTTATATATCTTGGAATTTGGTCCATTGGTCCTGGTCTATATAATGATACCCCAGCTATTAAGTCTTCCAAACAGTCTGGTTGTAATTCTTTCATAAAGTTTGTCATACCTTGTGATTCAAATTGAAATATTCCACAAGTTTTTCCCTCTTGCCATAATTTATAAACTTTTGGGTCTGACATTTCTTTATCATATTCTACATCTATTCCTCTATCTTCTTTTACCATTTCTATAGTATCTTGTATTACGGTTAAAGTTCTTAACCCTAGAAAATCCATTTTTAGAAGACCTAATTCTTCTAATGTTGTCATTATATATTGTGTTGAAATCTGTCCGTCACGAACATATAACGGAACATAGGTATCTACTGGTTCTTTTGTAATAACTATACCACATGCATGTGTTGAAGCTTGCCTTGGCATCCCTTCCAATCCCATAGCTATGTCCAATACTTTTTTTACAGTTTCATCTGTATCATATTTTTCCTTTAGTTCCTTATTTTCTTCTAATGCTTTTTTTATTGTTATATGAAGTTCATTTG
Organism: uncultured Clostridia bacterium; assembly: GCA_944386195.1. Lineage (GTDB taxonomy): Bacteria > Bacillota > Clostridia > TANB77 > CAG-508 > CAG-269. The sequence goes on along the minus strand of CALXAD010000006.1, from coordinate 19,948 downwards.
GTATCATTTTAGCTAAAGTATCAGCTTCTGAATATGGCACATCTAATACTCTTGCAACATCCCTTATTACCATCTTAGCAGCCATAGTTCCAAATGTTATAATCTGTGACACATGGTCATGACCATATTTTCTAGATACATAATCAATTACTTCTTGCCTACGTGTATCACTAAAATCTACATCGAAATCAGGCATACTAATTCTTTCGGGATTTAAAAATCTTTCAAAAAGTAAATCATATTTCATTGGGTCTATATCTGTTATTTCAATTGCATATGCAATTATAGAACCTGCACCAGAACCACGTCCGAGGTCCTACTGATATTCCATGTGTTTTAGCATAATGAATAAAATCCCAAACGATTAGGAAATAATCAACATATCCCATCTTCTTAATAACACTAATTTCATATTCTGCTCTATCTATTATTTCCTTGCTTGGATTTTCTCCATAACGTTTTTTAATTCCATCATCACAAAGTTTCTTAAAGAAATCAAAATGTGTTGGATATTCAGGTGGTACATCATAATTAGGTAAGATTGTATGTCCAAACTCAAATTCAACATTACACTTTTCTGCTATTTTAACTGTATTTTCTATTGCGTCTGGGAATGCTTTAAAATACTCTGCCATTTCTTCTGGAGACTTTACATATAACTCATCAGTATCAAATCTCATTCTATCTGCGTCACTCATTCTTTTACCTGTTTGTATACAAAGTAGAACTTCATGATTATATGCATCTTCCTTTTTTAAATAATGAGCATCATTTGTTGCAACTAATGGTATATCTAACTTTCTAGCAAGCTCAATTAATCTTTGGTTCGCTAACACTTGTTCTTTTATACCATTATTTTGAATTTCTATATAATAATCCTCTCCAAATACTCTTTTATGCCATAAAGCAATCTCTTCTGCCTTTTCATAGTTTCCATTTAATAAAGCTTGATTTACTGACCCTGCTAAACATCCGCTTAAAACGATTAATCCTTCATGATATTTTTCTAATATTTCTAAATCTATACGTGGTTTATAATAATACCCTTCAGTAAATCCAAGTGATACTAATTTACTTAGATTTTTATACCCTTGGTTATTTTTTGCAAGTATAATTAAATGATTATATTTATTATCAATATTTGGCTCTTTATCAAAACGACTTCTTGGTGCCACATATACTTCACAACCAATTATCGGCTTTATTCCTTCTTTTTTACATGCTTTGTAGAAGTCAATAGCTCCATACATAACTCCATGGTCTGTAATTGCCATTGCATCCATACCAAGTTCTTTTGCTCTTACTGGTAAATCCTTTATCCTATTTGCTCCATCTAATAAGCTAAACTCACTATGTATATGTAAATGAACAAACTTTGACATCATAAAACTCCTTTCTGTTTTGTCCCATTAGGGACGTTTCATTTTGGACAAAATGTCCAAACCGGGACACTTCTTTACTTAGATATGTCCCCAAATGGACAAAATGTCCAAAAAGAAACGTCCCCAGTTGCCCCATTTCTCCTATCCTTCAACCCATACTGATGTTGATTTTTCTTTTACTTTGAATACTCCATATCCTTCATTGTCTATTATTATTTCATCGTTACAGTTTGCTAAACTGTCTATAAATTTTTCTCCTGCAAATTTAGTTCCTATATACATTTTCTTTTCTCCTGCTCCTGCATTTGAAATTACTACTGCTAATCCAGATTGTAGATGTTCTTCATCCCCTTCTCTTGTCCATCCTATTATATTTTTATTATCAAAATAATCATGTTCTTCTCCATATGATTTTTCTTTTCTTAATTCTATTAAAGTTTTTAATTCTTGCATTGGCTCTATATTGTCATGTGGTATTCCATAAAAATCTCCATAAAATACACATGGATATCCTGCATTTCTTAATAAAATTATGCTATATGCTGCAGGTTTAAACCATCTTTCTACAAAACTTACTAAACTTTGTCCTGGTTGAGTGTCATGATTATCTACAAATGTTACTGCTTTACTTGAATTTTCCTTAAGTAATGTATGGTCTAATATTTTACTCAAGTCGTAATTTGTATCTTTTGAAGCATTATAGAAATTATAGTGTAATGGTACATCAAAAAGTGATATTTCTCCTTCTGTTTCTGTTATATATCTATGTAATTTAGAAACATCCGCACTCCAATATTCGCCTACTGTAAATAATTCTTGTTTTGATTCTTTTCTTAATTTTCTTATCCAGTTTTTATAAAATTGTGCACTTATATGTTTTACTGCATCTAGTCTAAATCCATCTACACCTGTAAGTTCTAAATACCATTTTCCCCATTTATCACATTCTTCTATTACTTCTGGATTTGAAAAATCTATATCTGCTCCCATTAAATAGTCATAATTTCCATATTCTTCATCTACTGCATTATTCCAATTTTTATCTTTAAATTTAAATATTGCATGTTCTTTTGAATTTTCATCATAATCTATTCCATCAAAATGTGTCCAGTTCCATTCAAAATCTGAATATTTATGTTTTCTTGCTGGAAATGTAAATTTGGTTGCAACTCTTACTACTTCCTGACCTGATGTTAGTACATTATGATTTCCCCAATCTACTTTATTTGCTGGTATTGTTTGGAGCATATCTGCTCCCATTTTATGATTTAATACTATATCTGCATATGCTTCTATTCCTGCTTGGTTTAATGCTTGTATACAATTTAAATATTCATCTTTTGAACCATACTTTGTTTTTATAGTTCCTTTTTGGTCAAATTCTCCTAAATCATATACATCATACACACCATACCCTACTTCGTCTTTTCCTCCTATTCCTTTATATGCTGGAGGCAACCATAATGCTGTTATTCCTATGTCTGCTAACTCTAAAGCTTTTTTTGCTATATCATTCCATAAGTTTTGATTACAATTCATATACCACTCAAAATATTGCATTATTATTCCATTTATTTGTTTCATTATTTTTCTCCTAATTTTTTTCTCGATTATATCACAAATTTTCTTAAAATCCTATTGTATTTGACATATTTTTGAAATTCTACTATAATTCTTTCTTGAAAGGATTTGATAAGAATGGATTATGTTTTTGAAAGAAGAATTAATTATTATGAAACTGATAGAATGGGAATTGTTCATCATTCTAATTATATTCGCTTTATGGAAGAAGCAAGATGTTATCTTCTTGAAAAAGTTGGCATGCCTTATTCTGCATATGAAGATAATGATATTATGATTCCTGTTTTAGGTGTTAATTGTGAATTTAAACATCATGTTACTTTTGATGATGTTATTTTAATTAAATTATTTGTTAAAGAATTTAATGGTGTTAGACTTACTATGGGATATTCTGCTACTGAAAAAAATACTGGTGAAATTGTTTTTACAGGCGAAACTAAGCATTGTTTTACTGATAAAAATTTAAGACCTGTTCGTTTACAAAGAAAAATGCCAGAATTTTATCAAAAATTTATTGATTTGAAAGAAAAAGGTCTTTAATTTTTCCAGATTTTATGTTACAATGTAGTAGATTTTAAAAGTATTTGTCAAAAGATAAAACAAGGAGGAATTTTAAATGGAATTTAATAGATGTAGTAGATGTGGAAGTTTTTATATTTCAGAAGGTAATGTTTGTCCAAATTGTAGTAAAAAGGACAATGCTGAATTTTCAAGTTTTAAGACCTACCTAAATGAAAATGGTTTTGAAAATTCTTTAGATACAATTTCAAATCAAACTGGTATTTCTATAAAGAATTTAAATCGCTTTATAGACTATCCTGAATTCAAACCTTATAAAAAAGAATTTAAAAATCATATAAATTTAAACCAAAATACTGGTTTTAACGGAATTACTCTTAACTAAGAAAGGATTTTGATTTTATGAAAAACGTACTTGATATTTTAAATGAAAGAGGTTATATAGAACAAATTACTCATAAAAAGGAATTAAATGATTTACTTTCTAGTAAACCAATTTCTTTTTATATAGGAATTGACCCTACAGCTGATAGTTTACATGTTGGTCATTTTGTTTCTTTAATGGTTGCTTCTCATATGCAAAAATGCGGTCATAGACCAATTATTTTAGTCGGCGGAGGTACTGCTACTATTGGTGACCCATCTGGAAAAACTGATATGAGAAAAATGCTTTCTCGTGAACAAATTGATTACAATGTTTCTTGTATAAAAAAACAAGTTGAAAAATTTGTTAGCTTTGAAGGTGAAAATGCAGCTATAATTGTTAATAATGCTGATTGGCTTTTAGATTTAAAATTTGTTGATTTTGTTCGTGAAATTGGAAGTCTATTTTCAGTTAACAAAATGCTTGCTGCTGAATGTTATAAACAAAGATTAGAAACTGGTCTTACTTTTTTTGAGATGAGTTATATGCTTATGCAATCTTATGACTTTTGGCATTTATATAATGAATATGGTTGTAAATTAGAAATTGGTGGAAATGACCAATGGTCTAATATCATAGGTGGTGTTGAATTAATTAGAAAAATTGGAAAAGATGATTCTTTTGGTTTGACATTTAAACTTCTTACAACTAAAGAAGGTAAGAAAATGGGTAAAACTGAAAAAGGTGCCCTATGGCTTGACCCAAATAAGACTTCTCCTTATGAATTTTACCAATATTGGAGAAATGTTGAAGATGATAGCGTTGAAAATGTATTAAAAATGCTTACTTTCTTACCTATTGAAAAAATAAATGAACTTGCAAATCTAAAAGATGAAAAAATTAATGAGGCAAAAAAAGTCTTAGCTTTTGAAATTACAAAACTAGTTCATGGAGAAGTTGAAGCTAAAAAAGCTGAAGAAGCTTCTAATGCCCTATTTAGTGGTAAAGGTAACTTAGATAATATGCCTACTACTAAGTTAGATAATAGAAATATTTCAATTCTAGATGCAATTATTAAATGCAATATGGCTCCTTCTAAAGGACAAGCAAGAACTCTTATTAACCAAGGTGGTATTACTTTAAATGATGAAAAAGTTACTGACACTAATTACCAACTTTCAGATAAAGATTTTAAAGATGGTTATGCAATCCTTAAAAAAGGTAAAAAGGTATTTAATAAATTAGTATAAAAATAAACCTCTATTTTCTAGAGGTCTATTTTTATTTATAATCACTATTCTACAACTATATGTTCTCCATTATACATTCCTTCTGTTTTAATCATATTTCTTAAAAATTCTCCATTATTATTTCCTGCTTTTATTATAAGTTTAGCTTCTGCATCTGTAGAATTACCTCTAAAAATGTTTCCATAAACAGTAGGTGATGCTTTTATTGTCATCTCTCCTGTAAGTTTTTCATCTCCTTCAAAAGTTTTTCCCATATCTGTCACACTTTCAGGTATAACATCTGGTCCTTTTGTTAAACTTGTGCAATAATACAATGTCATCCTCATATTTTCTAATCCCTCTGGTAAAATCAAGTTTGCTTCTTTTAAATTTATGCAATTTCTAAATGTACCATATAAAGATTTTACTTTATCTGGTATTTTCAAATTAACATATTCTAAAGAATTACACAAACTAAAACTTCCCTCCATATAAATAACACTATTAGGGATTTCTTTTATTTCTTCTATACCACTAACATTCCAACACCATCTTATGTCCTCTACTAAACTTGGCATACTACATTCTTTTAACTTTGTACAATTTTCAAATGTAGCAACCATACTTGTAACAGTTGTTGGTATTAATGGAATTGTTGTAATATTTTTATTATTACTAAATGTTCTATACAAACTTGTAACTGGCTTATATGTTTTTCCTCCATCCTCACTTATATATTGTGGTATTATAATATTTTTTCCATCCGTTTCCGTTCCTTTATATCCTGCTGTTCTTATTGTATCTGAATTTGTTCCATTAGTATTATATTCTGTATTTTGAAATACCTCTTTACTATTTAAACCATAACCATTTGTTACTGAGTCAAAAGCATATGACCATAAATCCATATCTACTGCTTGTCCCTCTGTCCCATTTGTTCCTATTCCTATTACATTTTTACTAGTTGTTTCCTGCTCTTCTGGTGCTTTTGCATCTGCCATTACTTCATTCCAGTCTACTCCATTTTGAATTTGACCATTTGACAATATTATATAATCTTTTTTATCATCTCTTAAATTTACAGTAAAGCTTCCATCTCCATTATCTCTTACACCTGTTTTTCCTTCTCCAAATTCTTTGTCTAATTCTTCTTGTAAATTATTTTGCCCTAACTCTTCAAATCCATTATCACCTATTTGTGCCGCATTCACTGCTAATTTTATTCTTTCTTTATCTTCTGCTTTTTCTGTTTGATTTTTAGCATTCTGTGCTTGGGTCAGTATTCCATTTTGTCCTGTTAGCATTGCTATTGATACACCAGCTAAAATTAATAATACGATAATGTATAGGAAATTACTGATGGTTAGCCAGCAAAAAAGTTTCCTCTAATACCACTTTCTTATTCTGGCTAACCATCTGTAATAACTAATGCAATTAAAGTAATTCCTTGTTTTTCTTTTAAATTCTTCATAAACTCTCTCTCCTTTTCTCTTGTAATAAATTTAATAATATTTTCGCTATTTATTCTATACTATTTCCTTTTATAAGTCAACAGTGAATTCAGTGTTAATTTCACTTACGAATATATTCACATTAAATTTATTATATTAAAATCTACTTGAGGTGGTAAAAATGGCTGATTTTATAGTAAAAAGTAGAAAGAAAAAAGATTATACACAATTTACTGCAAGAATAGAAACTGATGTTTTAGAAAGTGTTAGAAAAATTGTAAATGACAATAATTTAGTATCTATAAACGAATTTATAAATGATAGTTTAAAATTTGCAATTAAGAACCTAAAAATTATGGAAGATACAGATGAGAATTAGTAAAAAAAATTAATGAGAGCATTTAGCCCTCATTTTTATTTTCTTATTATATTGATTGCTTCTGGTATTTTAGATATTGTATCAGATGCTTTCATAGAAATATCATTTAATTCTTTTTCTGCTAACTCTCCTGCTAAACCTGCTAAATAACTTCCAGCTGATACACTTAAAACTGTTGGTTCGTTATAACCTAAAATCCCAACCAAAATACCAGATAAAACATCTCCGCTTCCAGCTGTTGCCATTCCACTACAACCTCTTTTTACTAAATACGTTGTTTTCCCATCAGTAACAGTAGTTGTATGTCCTTTAAGTAATAAAATAACATTATATTTTTTAGCAAAATCAATTGCTAGTTCCTGTGGATTACTGATAATATCCTTAAAACTATAGCCACTTATTCTTTCAAACTCTTTTGGATGTGGCGTTAATATTACTTTACACTTAGTTTTATTTAAAATGTTTTTATCCATCTTAGCTAGCATATTTAATCCATCTGCATCTATTACAATTGGCATTTCTTTTGACTCTAATATGTAACTTAATATTTTTTCATTATCTTTGCTTTCTCCCCATCCCATTCCAATTGCTAAAGCTTTTAATTTTTCTAAAGACTTATCTATTTTTTGCTTTTTAAATAACATATGTCCATCTTTACTTTCTATTGTAAATAACGTTTGTTCTAGAAGATATGGCATAACTCCATTTGCTATCTCTTTTGGTACTATTAATCTTACAACTCCTGCACCTGAGGTTAAAGCACTACTACTTAAATTAGCAAGTTTAACAGCACCCGAATATTCTATGCATCCTCCCATTATTCCTACATAGCCAAAATCTCCTTTATTTGAATTTTCATCTCTTTTTGGAAATATACATTTAATATCTTCTTTTTTTAATTCTTCCATTTTCATCCCTTCTTTATATATATTTATTTCATTAATTATAACATAGGTATAAAAATTTTTAAACAATTAAACAAATGAGACAAAAAAGCTCCGTCCCCCTTTTGTCTCACCTACTTCTTTCTACTATTTCTACTATATCTGAAATATATTCTCCTATTATTGGTATATTTAATGTCACTATTTTTTGTAATATATATATTAATATTGCTGTAATTACTGTTACTCCAATACCTATTCCAATTCCTCTAAATATTCCTGCTATTAGATTTCTTATAATCATTTCTTTTTTATTTCCTATTAAATAAGTAAGTTCCACAAAATTTCCTTCTTGAAGAGTTTTATTTAATTCATTAACAGCTTTACTTAAAATATTTATTTTTTTCTTTTTAACAAACATAAAAAATCCACCTTTATATATGGTGGATTTTTTATTACTTTTTTATTCTTTTTATTATTTTTTTGTTATTTTTTAATTTTATCATATTTTATTAATTTACTGTATTATCATTTACAACATTATTTTGTGTATTTCTATTGCTTACTACACTATTATTAGAAGAATTATTATAATTCATATTTGTAGTAGAATTTATTTCATTTTCATTTACTACATTATTTACATTATTTTCTGCTTGTTCTTCTTGTTTTTTATCTTCTTCCTCTTTTGCTTCCTCTAATGAATTTATTAATTCTTGAAGTCTTGCAATATCACTTCCCATCATCTCCCAATCATTATTTTGGTTTGACTCTGTTAAGTTTTGATTTGCTTTTATAATAGCATCTATTATTCCTTCTATATCATCTGTATTTTCTACCTCGATATCAACAGCATATCTTGAAAGTAAATTTTGTAAAGCTTGTGTTAGATTATCTCCCATTGCAACTTTATTTCCTGATGCTACTATTACCTTTTTCAATACTGGTATATCTGATTCGTTAAGCATTGTTTGATAAATTGGTTCTACATATAATAATGTATTATTAATTGGTACTATTATCATTTGTTTTGTTAATCTAGTTCCAGTTACATTTAAAGAATCAAGTTCACTACTAATTGCTTCGTCTTCTTCTATTTGCCTATCTAATTGCATTGGACCTACTACATTACTATCTGCTGAAAATCTATATAATTTTAATTCATTAGTTCCATTATTACTTGTTCCTACTAAATAAGATATTATGTTTTGTTTTTCATTTGGTGTATATATTTGAACTAACCCTAATTCTTCTTTTCCATTATTTTTCACCATTGTATAATATGGTTTCATATATATTCCTGTTGAATTAGTTGCTCTTGATGTATTGTATCTTGCAATATCCCATAAGTCATCTCCTCTATATAATACATCTGTTCTTTCATTATGGTATAATTTTAGAACTTCGGCTTGTACATTGTATAAAAATTCCGGATATGTTAAATGTTTTGCTATATCTTCTGGTATTTGCTCATCTAAATCAACAAATAATTCTGGATATATATTCCTATATGCCATTGCAATTGGGTCTGTTCTATCTGTTATATAGAATTGCATTGTGCCATTATAACTATCTATTATTACTTTTACTGAATTTCTTATATAATTTATATTTTCACTTATTCCATCATGTTCAATCTTTGTATATTGTGAATATGGATAACTTGAAGATACTGTATATGCATCTAATACCCATACAATTCTTCCATCATCTGTAATTACTGTATATGGATTTTCATCATAAATTAAATATGGCATTGCTTTTTTTGCTCTTGTTATAACATCTCTATTTATTAATATTTTACTATCTTCCGTCATTTCACTTGAAAAAGCTAAGTTTAAATCACCTTTTGAAATTCCAAGTATTAATCTATCTAAAAATCCTAATTGTAATCCAGCTTGTCCTTCATATGTTGAAACTTGGTCATTTCCATTTTCATCTGTATAATCATATTCTTGTTTATTTTTTGCATTTGTTGCTATTGTTTCACTTGTTTCTAATCCAAAATAAATTCTTGGTTGTGATATTGGAATTACTTCATCTGTTCCTGAAACTTCTTTTTGTATATACTGTACATTTCCTGATTGGTCACTTTGCGTTGCAGATGCAATTATTTCTCCCATTCCATGAGTATATTCATAAGTTTTATTATTATAAGTTCTTCCTGAATTTGTTATTTCTCTTGGAGCTAAATATACAAGAGAATCTTTTCCATTTATATTATATTTAGCAAGGTTAACACTTGGATATACATAATATCCCGTTCTTGTTTGATTATTTTGTAATGTTTCTGTTACTGAGTCTTCACTTATCACTGGAATATTATCTATTATGTTCGAATTATCATCTACCTCTTCTTGTGTAATTGTTCCAGAATTCTCTAAATTAGTTTCTTCTATATTTATATTATAAGCATTTTTAGTATTCCTAATATTTTCAGCTATATATTCTTTTTCTTTATCTAATTCATTTGAATTTACATATATTAAATCAAAAGCTACCATAACTACAAATAACACTACTAAATATCCTGGTATCACTGCTAAATTTTTTAATACTTTACTTGTACTACCATTTCTAAAAGCTCTTATTGCTCTATATGCAAATATTATTATTACAAATGCAAATATTATATATCCCCACAACTCAACAGTTGCTTCAGTCATTCCCGCACCTGTTATTTCTATATCATCATCTACTGTTAGTATTTTCCCTAACATTATATTTTGAGTATTTAATACTGTACTTATAGCAATTCCAATAACAATAAGCAATATATTTCTTGTTAACTTTTTCATAAATAGACTTTCTTTCAACATTTTTCCATCTATTCCATCAAAGTATCTGTTAAATACAATTATATAATACAATGCCATGTATAAAGATAATCCAATAACAAATACAACAAAATAAAATGTTAATGTTTCTAAAACTGGTTTTTGGAACATATAATACGAAATATCTAGTCCAAATATTGGGTCTTGTATTCCAAAAGCTGTTCCATTCATTATAAGCATTATTTTTTGCATAAGTGCTGAAGATACTACAAAACTTACAATCGCTGATATTACTAAAGCTAAAGACTTATTAGGAAGTTTTGGCATTGTCTTTTTCTCTTTATCAAAGAAAGCTTTCAATCCTTTCTTTATTCCTCTATTTGTAAAATATACAATTAAATATATTAATACAAAATTAATTGCCATTATTGTATATCTATATATCATATTAGTATGAAATATACTGGTATATTTTTCTCCTAATTCTAGATATTCTAGATAACTACCTCTTAATTGAATATAACTAATTACTGCAAACAATAATAAAAATATAATTACAAGAATCATTCTGAGTTTACTATTCTTCTTCTTATTTTTTATCTCTGTTTTATTTTCATTTGTTTCAATTTTATCTTTTACTTGCTCTTTATTATCCACTTCTTACCTCCTTTTAGATAATAGCTTTTACAAAATCTTCTGAATTAAATACTTCCATATCATCTATTTGTTCTCCTACTCCTATAAATTTAATAGGAATATGATTTTCTGCTACTATACCAATTGCAACTCCACCTTTTGCTGTTCCATCTAATTTTGTTATTACTAATCCTGTTAAATCAGCTTCTTCTTTAAACGCTTTTACTTGTGATATTGCATTTTGTCCTGTTGTTCCATCTATTACTAATAAAACTTCTTTATCACAATCTGCCATTTCTTTATTTATTACTTTTTGAATTTTATTTAGCTCGTCCATTAAATATTTTTTATTATGCAATCTTCCTGCCGTATCTACTATTAATACATCTGCATTTTTTTCTCTTGTTATTCTTATTGCATCATATACAACAGATGCTGGGTCTGAACCTTCTTCTCTTTTTACAATATCTGCTCCTGCTCTATTTGCCCAAATTTCTAATTGTTCAACTGCTGCTGCTCTAAATGTATCTGCTGCTGCCACTACTACTTTTTTACCATCTTTTGCTAATCTATTTGCAATTTTTCCAATTGAAGTTGTTTTTCCTACTCCATTTACTCCTACTACTAATATTACAGATGGCTTTGTATTTAAATGTAAACTTATATCTGTAATATCTAATATTTTCTGCATTTCTTCTCTTAATGCTCTTTTTACATCTTCTTCATCTTGTATTTTTTCTTTTTTGATTCTATTTCTTAAATTACCTATTATTTTTACTGATGTATCTACTCCTATATCAGACATAATAAGTATTTCCTCTAATTCATCTAGAAAATCTTCATCTACTTTTTTAAAACTTTTAAATATATTATTTATTTTTTCATCGAAGGAATTTTTCGTTTTATTCATTCCTTGTTTTAATTTTTCAAAAAAGCCCAATTTTATTTCTCCTTTCTAATCTTTCAAAATTTCATCTGCTAAATTTTCTAATTGTTTAATATTATCTTCATTCATTCTTGATTTAATAGTTACCATTGGCTCTACTATTTTTAAATCTTTCATCTGTGATAAAATAGCTTTCATTCCTCTTCCTGCTGATGGTGCCCATGAGCCATTTTCAATTATTCCTACAGTTCTTTTTTGGAAATTTCTATCTTTTATATGATTTAGGAAATGTTCCATTGGAGGAAATATTCCCATATTATAACTAGATGATGCAACTATTAATTTAGAATATCTAAAAGCATCTTCTACCGCTTCTGCCCAATCTTCTCTTGATAAATCAGAAACAACTACTTTTTTTGCTCCTTTTTCTTCTAATATTTCTTTTAGTTTATTTGCAGCCTCTAATGTATTTCCATAAATTGTTGCTACTGCTATAAATACACCTTCATCTTCTGGCTCATAGCTACTCCATGTATTATATTTATTTAGATAATATTCTATATTTTCTTTTAAAATAGGGCCGTGTAAAGGACATATCATCTTTATTTCTAATCCACTGGCTTTTTTCAATAAATTTTGTACTTGTTGTCCATATTTTCCAACTATTCCAAAATAATATCTTCTTGCTTCACAATCCCATTCTTCATCAGCATCTAAAGCACCAAATTTTCCAAATGCATCTGCTGAAAATAGTATTTTTTCTGTTTGCTCATATGTCATCATTACCTCTGGCCAATGTACCATTGGTGCCATAATAAATTGTAACTTGTGTTTTCCTATATCTAAAATATCCCCTTCTGTTACTATTACTTTTCTTTTACTTAAATCAAAATCAAAGAAATTTGATAATATATTAAATGTTATTTGATTTCCTACTATTTTCATGTCTGGGTATTTTTCTGCAATTAATCCAATATTATATGCATGGTCTGGTTCCATATGTGATACTATTAAATAATCTGGTTTTTCACCATTTAATCCTTTTTCTAATTTTTCAAGCCATGTATTTGTTAAGTGTCTATCTATTGTATCTAATATTACATTTTTTTCATCTTTTATTAAATAAGAATTATATCCCATTCCTCTTTCTAAGTTATATTGATTTTCAAATAACTTTATTTCATAATCACTTCCACCAAGATGGATTATATCATCTGATATTTTTATATCCATATTAAATAACCTCCTTAAAAAAATCAATTATAGTATAACATATTTTTCCTAATATGTGTACCTTTTTAAAGAATTTGACAATAAAAAAGTCAGCCATATAGACTGACTTTTTTGCTTAAACTATTAAATTAATGAAAACTTTCTTCCGTTCTCAGTTATTTCAACCTTAAGAATAGGAAATTCATAGTTTTCATTAAGAGGAAGTCTTGGCAAAGTTTTTACAACTTCCTTTAAATTATCTTCTCGGAAATCAATATCTTGTTTTTGATTTCTTCTTGCAAGTGCAACTTGAGTTGCTTGAAATATAATTGTTACAGGAAGTTCTTGAGTTACTTCACTCAATCTCCTTTCAACATATTCCTTATACTTCTTTTTAAAACTCTTCTTGACACCTGCACTTACTGGTTTTTTACCAGTTTTTTTGACAATACAAAGGCCTTTTGTAACCTCTTCAGCATAGTCAAGCATTTTAACTCCTTAAAATTATTTAATTTTACTGCCAAACTAAGATGAAATATGGAGTTCTTAGTTTTACATAATATATATTATAACATTATTTTTCCTGTTTTTCAAGAAAAAAAGACCCCTCTTTCGAGGGGAAGAATATTATTCTTTTTAGGATTTTACGATGTCTCCTTCTTCTAGGAATTGCCAATTTCCAGCCCGAGTCTTTACAACTCTGCTATATCCTTGGCTTTTCATATTATTAATAAGATTTTCACACTTTGGGAAATATGCTTCTACTTCTTCTAAAGTATATGCTTTTCCGAAGTATGTCATCCTTGAGAAATTCTTTTTTAATCCCACAAAATTTTGACCTTTAAAACTCCATTCTGAACGGTCAAAGAACCTATATCCTATAGCTTCTTTAGGTATTGTTACAAGTTTGGAATTTCTTTGGTCAACTTCTTCTTCTGTAGTTTTATAAAAGAATTCTTCTCCTGGATAGAAAATTTCTACATAATGCTTTAACATTGTATTCTCCTAATTAGTATATTACTAAATTTTTAGTAATAAATTTTACATTCGCAAATTGCGAACTTTTATTATTATACTACCTTTTTATAAAAAACTCAAATAAAAATGAACCCTATCTAAACATCAGTGTCTAAACAGAGTTCATTTTATATTAGGAAAATCAGAAACAAGAACTTACACGTTCATTATTTCTTAAAGGATACCAGCCACCATAGACTGTTTTAACCAAACGTTTCCAGCCATTTTCTCTCATGTTTAAAATGAGATTCTTCTTTTTGGGGAATGTTCTTTCAAGCTCTTCTAACGTATAGGCTTTACCCCAATAAGTTAGACTAGACACATTAGTTCTTACCCCTTTAATGGTAAGCCCTAAAATATTTATTTCCCTTTGGTCAAAATATCTATAAGCTATTGCTCCTTCGAAAGGTGGGCTTATATTGAAATTCCGCCTTGCGACTTCAATTTCAATTTTTTTACCTTTCCAAGGCTCTAAAGCATCAAATACTTCAAGGTAATGCTTTTTCATTTTCTTCTCCTAATCTACTAGATATCACTATATTTATAGTAATATTTTAATAATATAATTCGTTAATTTAACGAACTTTAAGTATTATATCACTTATATATCTTTTTTGCAATTTTTAGACAAAAAAAGAAACCTCTTTCGAGGAAGAAAAAATTTTTCTTTTTAGATTAGTTAACAAGCAAATTGTACTGTATCTCCTTTCTCTAGTAATCGCCAATTTCCGCATCGAGTTTTTACTATTCCAGCCCATCCATCTTCTTTCATTTTTGGAATCAATTCTTTTAATTCAGGGAATTTCTTAATAATATCTTCCCATTTATAAAGTGTTCCAAAATATTTAATCTTTGAAAAACGAATTTTGCTCCCTACCCAGACTTTTCCATCTATAGTATGAGTTTCGTTCTGTTCAAAGAATTGAATGGCATAAGCATTTTCCGGAATTTTTAAATTCTCGAGTCCTCGGTTTTCGACTTTTTCGATTTTTTCATCTCTGAAAAAATTTCCAGTAAGGAGATACCTTACATATGTAACTCTCTTTAACATTATATTGCTCCTAATCTTTTGTTTCATTACTAAATTTAAAGTAACGATATTTATAAAATATTCGTTATGTAACGAACTAATTTTATTATACTACATTTTACATAAAATGGCAACCATTAAAACAGCCCATTCTTATTAAAGAATGAGCTGTTTTTGGAAATTATTACTATTTATTATATTCTTTATTAATCCACCATGACATATCCTTTAGTTTTGAAGTAGTAGATATTCCAGTTTTTTCCGTAACTTCAAGACTAAAATATGTATCAAGTGGAAGAGCATAATACTCTCCATTACCAAGTTTTGGCAATGCAAGCAAAACTTCAGCCATGTTATCATTGGCTTCATACATAAGTGTTCCAAGAGGTCTTACATTTCTATAGTCAAAGCTATAGGCAATTTTTTCTCCAACATTAAGTTTTTCAGTTTTAGAAAAAATATGCTCTTCTAGCTTTTCTTTGAATAATGCTTTAACCCTCTCCGGAGCATCTCTATATTCAAACCTCTTAAAAAGTCCAACAAATTCCCTATCTCCTACCGAAATAGTAGTGGGTTGTTGAGCCGCATGGGTTCGAATTTGAAGCTTGCTTGAAAGCAGGTTTAGTAATTTTTCCATTTTTCCTCCAAATTGTAACATTTTGAAGATATAATATTAGCTTTTGCTAATAAATACATTATAGCACACTTTACATAATTTTTCAATTTTATTATTTGACTTTTATTTTTATTATGTTATAATATTTCTGCGATATGCCAAAATAGCTCAGTTGGTAAAGCAACGGATTCATCCAGTCTGAAGTCATAAATAGTATAATAGAAAAAATTTCATGGAGGAATAATTTATGTATATTTTATATGCTGATGAAAGTGGTCATACAGGAACTGATTATGATAATCCAGCCCAACCAATATTTTCTCTTTCTGGAATAGCTATCAATGATTCAGATTGGTATGACTTAAATCATATTATAGAAAATGAAAAAATACAAATATCTTCTGATTTAAAAAATCATGAAATTCATGCGACTGAAATTTTTAATCCTAAAAAAGATTCTATCTTCTTTAAAAATACTATTGAAGAAAATTTGTTAATTATGGAAAAACTTATTGATTTAATAGTGCAATTAAAAATTCCAATTTTTCTAAGTTCAATAGATAAAAGTAATTACAAGTACTATTTATTAAAAAAACTTGGACCTGGAATAAAAATAGACCCATATATATATTCTTTTATATTACTAAGTATAAATTATAATAGATTTTTAATAGAACATAATTCTAACGGTATGATATTTTTAGATGAAAATAAAAATATGATAGATAAATTAGATAATGTGTATAAAAAACTTTTATTAGATGACTTTGAATGTGACACTAATAATATAATAGAAAATGCTTTGTTTTTACAATCTCATAAAAGCAATTTTATACAACTATCAGATATTTGTAATTTTTATATAAATAAATATTTAAGTATTACTAGATATAATGCTATTAAAAATCCGTTAAAAAAAGAGCATTGTCTAAAAATGTATGAAAAACTAACCCCTTTATTTATAGATTGTAGGGATTCTTCCCTTTTAAAGATTGTTGATTCATTTTTTATATAAAAAATTGCAATCGGCGATGTTGAGGTACTCCGCATTGGAATACACTGCCGACTGCATATATAAAAACTATTAAATAGCTTTATAAACATTATTATATGAATAATTTATAAAAATATTCATGTAATGAAATTGTAACATTTTTTTTATTATATGTCAATATTATAGCACAATTTTTAACAATTTTCAAGTAGTCAAAAACTTAATTTTGGTTGATATATCAACCAAAATTTAATCAATGCTTATATAAAAAATTAAAAATATTGCTTTTAAAAAACAAATATATTATAATAATTTTGACAACTTTCTTAATAGAAATAATGTAAAAAATAGACTAAATAGACAACTAAAATCAGACAAAAAAAGTTGTCAAACCATTTAAATATCAACCAAACCCAGCAATATGCCAAAATAGCTCAGTTGGTAGAGCAACGGATTCGTAACCCGGAGGTCAGCAGTTCGATTCTGCTTTTTGGCACCACAATATTCAAAATTATAAGATAAGAAACTTTTATAAGCTTCTTATCTTTTCTTTATTTGCTTTTATTTCTTTCCAAATTTCATTTACTTCTATAAAATCATTATAATGCTCTTTTACTTTACTTGAATATTCCTCCAAATCATCAGTTAATCTTTTAAAGTTGCTATCATCAAACAAATAATCTATTCTTCTTATACTTCTCTTTAATTTTACCTTAACTTTTCTTATTTCATAATCGTAATTATCTCTTTTTAATAAATAAAGCAATAATGGTTTGTATTTTATCCAACCTTGGCAAGCTTTAAAAAATCTTTTTTCAATAGTTTTATCTGAAGCTTTTATTAATTTAAATTCTTTTGGATAATCTTCTTTCATTATGCATTTATATTTCAAAAATCCATCATGAAAATGATATACTGGTACTTTTATCACTTTTGAATTACCTAAGTTCATTGAAAAGAATGTATCTTCTCCTCTTGCCTGTGGTGGATTATAAAATGCTGGTATTTTATCCAAATGTTTTAAATTTAAACATAAGGTTGAGCCTGCAACAAATTTATTTTCTCCTGTTATTTCAAAATCACCTTTTCCATTTGCTAAATCCTTATTGGCATATGTAACACCTCTATCTTTTTCAAACTTTTCTTTTATTGATTTATAAGATACAAGTTCATTACTAATTGCTTCTATAAAATCTTGTATATTTTCCTCTTCTATCTCTTCACTTACATTTAAATATGGAATTGGTGAAATATATCCACAATGATATCCAATTGTTACATCTGCATTCTTTTCTTCCATTTCTTCTACATGTTTTATTACATTATCTTGTTTTTTCCAAATGATATTATCTTTATCTTTTATACAAGCTACAGGATATTCATCATCATCCCAGAATAATAAATAATCCATTCCTCTCTTTAACGCAAAATACAATATTGTATTTCTTCCTTTCGCATGCCCATTACCAAAGAACAACTCTGCTTCTTTATCTGTTATTATTTTTTCTTTAGCTAATTTTTTCTTTTCATTTTCTCTATCTTCTGGAGAAATATATATAATTTTAAATTCATTGAAAACATCTTTTTTTATCTTATAAAATTCTTCTTCTTTAGTTCCTTGATATGTAGTATCATAAAGAATAAAAAATGTTACTTCTACATTATATTTTGTTTTCTTAATTTGTTCTAATATATTTTTATAATAACTATTAATTATCGTACATACATTACTTCTACCAGTTACAAAACCTATCCCCATCTTTATTTTAGATTGTTCATTTTCCATAACCTTTTCTCCTTTTTATAAAAAATTATTTAAGTTCATACTATATATACAATAAAAAACAAAAAAAGTTACATTTTTTAGAAAAAAAAAGACAAGCTTTTTTAGCTTGCCCCTTTTCCTATTTTTTAGTACATTCCGTCCATTCCACCTTGTGTTCCTTCTCCATGATTTCCACATTTACATTTGTTTTCTGGAGCATCTGTTACAATACTTTCAGTTGTAAGTACCATTGAAGCAATTGATGCTGCATTTTGTAAAGCACTTCTTGTAACCTTTGTTGGGTCAACAATTCCTGCTTTTTTCATATCAACATAAGTTTCTGTTGCTGCATCAAAACCAATTCCTTCTTTTTCAGCTTTAACTTTTTCAATAATAACAGCTGGTTCTAATCCACTATTTCTTGCAATTTGTCTTGCTGGTTCTTCTAATGCTCTTAATACTATTTCAGCTCCTAATTTTTCTCCACCTTTTAATGTATCTACTAATTCTTTTACTTTTGGTGTTACATTAAGAAGTGCTGTTCCTCCACCTGCTACTATTCCTTCTTCTACGGCTGCTTTTGTTGCAGATAAAGCATCTTCAATTCTTAATTTTTTATCTTTCATTTCTACTTCTGTTGCTGCTCCAACTCCAATTACTGCAACTCCTCCAGCAATTTTAGCTAATCTTTCTTGTAAAGCCTCTTTATCATAATCACTCTTTGTTTCATTTATTTGAGCTCTTATTTGTGCTACTCTATCAGCAATTTGTTGTTTATCTCCTGCACCATCAACTATAATTGTGTTTTCTTTTTGTACTTTAACTTGTTTTGCACGACCTAGTTGTGCAATTGTTGTATCTTTTAACTCTAATCCTAAATCAGATGTAATTACTTCTCCACCTGTTAATGTTGCAATATCTTGAAGCATTGCTTTTCTCTTATCTCCAAATCCAGGAGCTTTTACTGCAACTACATTTAATACTCCTCTTAATTTATTTAATATTAATGTAGATAATGCTTCTCCTTCCATATCATCACATATAATTAATAATTTTCCAGATTCTTGCATTAAACTTTCTAGTAATGGTAATATCTCTTGTATATTACTAATCTTTTTGTCTGTTATTAATATATATGGATTATCTAATACAGCTTCCATTTTTTCTGTATCTGTTGCCATATATGGTGATAAATATCCTTTATCAAATTGCATTCCTTCTACTAC
>CALXAD010000005.1 GCA_944386195.1 uncultured Clostridia bacterium | reverse complement strand
AATTGAAAATAAAAATGTACAATTTTGTACAAAATTATTTTCAAAAAAATGTACATTTTTATATTGACATTAACAGAAAATATCATATAAAGGAATTATAGATGATGAATATTTAAAAAATTTAGATTATAAAGATAAAGAAAAATCAATAAGAGAAAAATACCAAAAGCAAAAATCAATTGTTTTAGAAGAAGGATATATAAAAGGATATTCTAGATTTGGCGAAAATCGAGACGAAGAAAAAGAATTAGGAGAATTGTATACGTTATACGTAAAAGCAGATGAAAGAGGCAAAAAAATCGGAGAAAGATTATTAAAAAAAACAGCCGATATATTAAGTAAAAGAGGATATAAAGAAATGGTAATATGGTGCCTAGAAAAAAATAAAAATGCAAGAAAGTTTTATGAAAAGATGGGAGGTAAATTATATAAAACAAGAAATATAGAAATAGGGAATAAAAAATATCCTGAAGTTTGTTATAAATATGATATAGAAAAATGTAAGGAGTGATTTTATGCAATATTTTAAAAAATTATTAGGAGAACATATATATTTATCACCAATAAGTGAAGAAGATGTGGAAAACTATACTAAATGGATGAATGATTTTGGAACAACTGATTATTTAGGACAAAGTAATAGAATATATACAATAGAAAGTGAAAAAAGATTTTTAGAAAAATGTTTAGAAGATAAAAATGATATAACTTTAGGAATTGTAAAATTAGAAAATGATAAATTAATAGGAAATTGTGGATTAAAAGAGGAAAATGGAATATCTAGAACAGCAACTTTAGGAATATTTATAGGAGAAAAAGAAGAAAGAAATAAAGGATATGGAGCAGAAGCAATTAGATTGTTATTAGACTTTGGGTTTAATTATCTAAATTTACATGAAATAAAATTAGATGTATATGAATTTAATAAGAGAGCTATAAAATGCTACGAAAAAGTTGGGTTTAAAGAATATGGAAGAAGAAGAGAATGTGTATATATAAATTGTAAATATTATGATGTAATAAGTATGGATATACTAAAAGAAGAATTTAAAGAAAGTTATATAAAAAATAAAAATATTTAATAGTATTTAGAATAAAATTTCTTGACAACGGCAAACAAACATTCTATAATTAAAGCGGTGATAATATGAAAAAACAAATATTACACGTGGATGTTAACAATGCTTTCTTAAGTTGGACAGCAGTAGAAATGTTAAAAAATGGGAGCGATATAGATATAAGAGAAATACCTGCTGTTATTGGTGGAGATGAAACAAAACGTTCAGGAATAGTTTTAGCCAAAAGTATGAAAGCAAAAGAATGTGGAGTAAAAACAGCAGACACAATATATCAGGCAAAATTAAAATGTCCTGGAGTTAAAATATTTCAATCTAATTTTAATATATATAGAAAATATTCAGACAGTTTGTATAATTTGTTAAGACAATATACAGATAAAATAGAAAGATTTAGTATAGATGAATGTTTTTTAGATATGACAGAATATTTAATGAAAGATACTTTATTAAATAAAGGAAAAGAAATAAACAGAAGAGTAAAAGAAGAATTGGGTTTTACTGTAAATGTAGGAGTTGCACATAACAAGCTTTTAGCTAAAATGGCATCAGATTTTACAAAACCAGATAGAGTACATACATTATTTGAAGAAGAAATAGAAAGCAAGATGTGGCCACTTCCTGTATCAGAATTATTTATGTTAGGTAAAAAAACAGTGCCTAAACTTTATAATATGCAGATAAGGACAATAGGAGATTTAGCAAAAGCAAATAAAGAATTATTACATAAAAAATTTGGAAAACATGGTTTACAAATGTGGGAATATGCAAATGGAATAGATAATTCAGAGGTACATTATGAAAAAGAAAAGCCAAAAGGAATAGGAAATTCCATAACTTTACCAGAAAATATTACTGAAATAGAAAAATTAGAAGAGATTGTACTCGCATTAGCAGAACAAGTAACATATAGATTAAGAAAATATGACATGTTAGCTAAGACTGTAAGTGTACAATTAAGAACGAAGGATTTTATAGATACATCACATCAAAAAAAATTACCAGAAGCAACAGCATCAACAAAAGAAATATCAAAAAAAGCAAAAGAAATATTACAAGAGATGTTTCATAAACCAATGTCAATAAGATTAGTAGGAGTAAGAGTAGATAATTTAGTTGAAAAAGAACAAATGCAATTATCATTGTTTGATAAAAGGGACGAAAAACAAGAAAAACTAGATAAAGTTGTAGATGAGTTGAAAAATAAGTATGGATATAATAAAATAACAAGAGCAGGTAAGATGAATGCAGGAGATTATTTAAAATTAAAAGATATAAAAAAATAAAGAGGTAAAAGAATGCAAAATATCGAATATAATGGACATATAATACCATATACTTTGTATAAAGCAAAAATAAAGAATATGTATATATACATAAAAGAAGGAAAAGTTTTAGTAAAAGTTCCAAATAGAGTAAACGAAAAGAAAGTACAAGATTTTTTAAATAAAAAATCAGAATGGATTTATAGGAATTTAGAGAAAAGTAAAGAAAAAGTAAAAAAAGAAAAGGAAGAAAAAATAGAACAAAAAGATATAGAAAGATTACAAAGAATAGTAAAGAAAAGCATATATAAATATTCAAAAATATTAGGTAAAAGTCCTAATAAGGTAAGAATAAGAGATTTAAAATATGCATGGGGAAGCTGTTCAAGTAATAAAAATATATCAATTAATTTGAAACTAGCACTAAAGGATGAAAATGCAATAGAATATGTTGTTTTACATGAAATGTGTCATTTGATATATATGAATCATTCAAAAAGTTTTTGGAATTTAGTTGAGAAAAATATGCCAAAATATAAAGAATATAAAAAACTACTTGCTTAAGACAATAATTTAGTTTATAATTTTTTTGAGGAAAGAAGAAATCAGGAGAAGTATATGTGGAAAAGAAAGGATTTAAAAGAAAAGGCACGTAAAGTAGTTAAGAAAAATTATTGGACGGCGATTATAGTGTGCTTCATAATTGCAATATTTACAGGAGAGTTTGGAACATCTATAATATGGAAAACAGATGATTCACTTGACCCTAATTATGCAATCTTAAATGATGATATGATAATACAAAATGAATTAAATGAAGAAAAGATACAGGAAGCACAACAAGAATCACAAGAATTAGAAGAAAAAAAGTCAAACCTAAATAATATAGAGTTAAAGATATGGGATGTAATACAATCAAACTTTAATAGTTTAACTAAATCTCAAAAGTATGTATTTAAAATTTGGGACGCTATAGAAATGTTTAATATAAATCAATTGTATTTAGGAATAGGGCTTATGATAGCAGCTTTTATAGCACTTATATATATAATAATATTAGCAGAACCATTAACAGTAGGAGAAAAAAGATATTTTATAAAAGCTAGAAATGGTGAAGATACTAAGGTAGGTATTATGGCAGAAGTATTTAAAAAAGGTTCTTGGAAAAATATTGCAGTTACAATGATTTTAAGAGATATTTATAATTTGTTATGGTTTATAACAATTATAGGTGGATTTATTAAACTATATGAATATAAAATGATACCATATATATTAGCAGATAATCCTAAAATAGAAAGAAAAAAAGCATTTGAATTATCAAAACAAATGATGAATGGAAACAAATGGAAAGCTTTTATCTTAGATTTATCTTTTATATTTTGGAATATACTTTCAATTTTAACATTTGGAATATTAAACATATTATATGTAAATCCATATAAAGTTGCAACAAGTACAGAATTATATGAAATTCTAAAGGAAAAAGCCATTGAAGATAAATACAATTATTATGAAGAATTAAAATAATAAAAGAAAGTAGTAGTAATATAAAAAATTACTACTATTTTGAATTTAAATGAATATATACTATAGTATAAGAATAAAATAATGTATCTATATTAAATATACCACTTTAAAAGTGCAAAATCCATCGAAATTTGTAGAATATTGCGATGAAAAGCACTTGAAAATATTGGAAATTAGTGTTAGGATAAAAAGCGTGCGATACGAAAGAGGAGGGGAATGAAATGAAAATATTTTTTGGAGGTAATTTTATAGAAAAAGAAAAGCTAGAAGAAGCTGGAATTGACTATCCTATAAAATTAGAATATTATAAAATTATAAATGAGGATGAATTAACTAAAGGAAATAAAGCGAAATATGGAATAAAAATAGTAAAAACAGAATATTTAAAAGGAGATAAAAACATAGAAGATAAAACAATAGAATATTTATCTAGTAATGAAGAAAAAGTAGATAAAATATTAAAAATACTAAAAGTTAATGAAGTAACACCAGTTTGTGTACAAGATGTTATATCAGATATTTCAAAATCTTTTATGTAAAAAACTTGCAAAATAAATAAATTTGTTCTAGAATAACTTATAATGGATAAAAGGGAAGTTATATAAGGAGGAATTATGGCAGATAAATTAGTAATAGTAGAATCACCAGCAAAAGCTAATACTATAAAAAAATTCCTAGGTGGTAACACAAAAGTAGTAGCATCTATGGGTCATATACGAGATTTACCAAAATCAAAACTAGGTGTTGATATAGAACATGATTTTGAACCAGAATATATAAATATAAGAGGAAAAGGAGATTTAATAAAATCTTTAAAAAAAGATGCAAAACAGGCAAAAAAAATATATCTTGCAACTGACCCTGACCGTGAAGGAGAAGCTATTGCATGGCATTTAGCATATATTCTAAAAGACGAGAATAATAAGATAGTAAGAGTAACTTTTAATGAAATAACCAAAAATGCTGTTAAAAACGCTATAAACAAGCCAAGAAATATAGATTATAATTTAGTGGATGCTCAACAAGCAAGACGTGTATTAGATAGAATTGTAGGTTATAAAATAAGTCCACTTTTATGGAATAAAGTAAAAAGAGGATTATCAGCAGGACGTGTGCAATCTGTTGCTGTAAAATTAATTGTTGATAGAGAAGAAGAAATAGAGAAATTTGTTCCAGAAGAGTATTGGAATATTTATGCAGATTTAGAAGATAAGAATACTAAAAAAGAATTTGAAGCAAGATTTTTTGGTAAAGATGGTAAAAAACAAGAAATTCACAATAAAGAAGAAGTAGATGAGATTTTAAAAAATATAGAAAATGCTAAATATATAGTTAAGGAAGTAAAAAAAGGAGAAAAGAAGAGAAATGCAGCTCCACCATTCACAACAAGTACGATGCAACAAGAAGCTTCAAGAAAATTGAATTTTACATTAAAGAAAACCATGTCAATTGCACAAGGATTGTATGAAGGTGTAAAAATACCGGAAAGAGGAACAGTTGGTTTAATTACATATATGAGAACAGATTCAACAAGAATTTCAGAAGAAGCAAGAGCAGCAGCAAAAGAACATATTATTAAAACATATGGCGAAAAGTATTATGAGAATAGATATTACAAGACAAGTAAAGATTCCCAAGATGCACATGAAGCAATAAGACCTACATATGCGGATTTAGAACCAGATTCTATAAAAGATGCATTAACAAAAGACCAATACAAGTTATATAAATTAATATATAACAGATTTATGGCAAGTCAAATGTCATCAGCTATATATAATACAATGGCAGTAACAATAGATGCTAATAATTATACCTTTAAAGCCAATGGACAAAATATAAAATTTAAAGGTTTTATGGCTTTATATGTGGAAGGGACAGATACGAAAGAACAAGAAGTTGGAATGTTACCAGATTTAGAAGAAAATCAAGAATTAAAAAAGAATAAAATAAATCCAAAGCAAAGTTTTACAGAGCCACCTCCAAGATATACAGAAGCAACATTAGTAAAAGCATTAGAAGAAAAAGGAATAGGAAGGCCAAGTACTTATTCACCAACTATTACAACTATTTTGGAAAGAAGATATATTGAAAAGGAACAAAAACAATTAGTTCCGACTGAACTTGGAAAGGTTGTAAATAAATTATTAACAGATAATTTTAGCGATATAATAAATGTAGAGTTTACAGCTAAAATAGAAAATGAGTTTGATGAAATAGCAGAAGGAAAAGAAGAATGGAAAAAAATGATAAGAGAATTCTATGGACCTTTTGAAAAAGAATTAAGCAAAGCTGAAAAGAATTTGGAACATGTAGAGATAAAAGATGAAGTTTCAGATATACCTTGTGAAAAATGTGGAAGAATGATGGTATATAAATATGGAAGATTTGGAAAATTTTTAGCTTGTCCAGGATATCCGGAATGTAAAAATACTAAACCAATTGTAGAGACAATTGATGTACCTTGTCCAAAATGTGGAGCTAAAGTGCAAATTAGAAAGACTAAGAGAGGAAGAAAATATTATATTTGTGAGAATAATCCAAAAAGCTGTGATTATATTTCGTGGAACAAACCAAAACTAGGTGAGAAATGGAATCCAGAAGAAGCAAAAGAATTTGAAAAAGCTAAAAAGGAAACAAAACCAAAAACTAAAAGAAAAAAATCAGCAAAGAAAAAATAAAGTGATTTAGAAAAATACGCCATAGTACTTGACAATGTGGCGTATTTTTGGTATTATTTTAAATGCTTAAGCATATTATATAAAAGAATAACAAATTTATGCAGGTATAGTTTAATGGTAAAATAAAACCTTGCCAAGGTTTAGTTGCGGGTTCGATTCCCACTACCTGCTCCATATGTGGCGAGTTAGCCAAGCGGTAAGGCGCGAGTCTGCAAAACTCTGATGATCGGTTCGACTCCGATACTCGCCTCCACTAAAAAATCTTATAACTCAGTTAAGAAAGTAGTTATAAGATTTTTATTTTTAAAAAATAAAATTTATAAATAAAATTTTACATGCTCGCTTTTTTTTTTTTTTTCTTAAAAATGTTGTATAGTGCAAAATGTGTAGATGAGAATAAGCAGATGTGGTTTGCCTCCAACAAGGAGGTGAGGCGTATGGTAGAAATAAAAGCATTATTATTAATAATAAAATTACTTTTTGCTGGTCTTGTATCAGTAACTATCATTACGTTTGCCTTAGTTATAGCCTTAGTTGTAATTATTAGCAAACAATAAAACCAATAAAAAAACACATCTGTAACATTTGCACCGTTTAGATGTGTTTTACATATTATAAACGAGGCGAACCACGTTTGTGGTTTCTCCATTTTCTATACTTATTATACACAGATTTATAGAAAAAGTCAAATAATTTTCAAAGTAAAACCAAATGGGTTAAAATGAAATATAGTAATAATTAAAAGTCAGTATATAAGCTTGTTTTTTATTTAAAAATATTGTATAGTGTAAAACATGGAAATGAGAATAAGCATATGTGGTTTGCCTCCAAATAAGAAGGTGAAGCATATAGTAGAAATACAAACATTATAAGAGCAAATAAACCAAAAAAAGACACATCTGTAAACTTTCCCTAGTTAGATGTGTCAATACATATTTATATTAAATATTTTGAGGTCTTTTTTTAATTAATTAGCTTAGTTCTTTAAAAAATTGGTATTCTGTACCAGAAGTATTTTTACCTTTATAAGTATATCCATCATAAATTCCGTTCAAATCAATATCAAGTTTCATATTGTAAGAAAATTTTTGATTTAAATTATTTACAATATGAATTGTAAAATTTAAAGTAGCATTAATATCATCTAAATTTACATTAGCTTCTTGTAAAACCTTACCATTAAAAGAAATTGATTTTGAATTATCAGAAACAGAATAATTAGTTAATAAATCTTTATTTAAATAACCTAATGAAATAGGATTAGAGCAATCTGTATAAAATGTAGGTTCATCATAATTATGATTTTCATTTTCTTCATTAGTATTTACAATATTAAAATCTATTCTATCATTTTCAGGTTTAGAGATATCTTGATATTTACCAAAATTTAAAGGGTTTTTATAATTTAATAATTTTTCGCCATTTTCAGATTTTGTTGTCATTGAAATATTATCAATATATAGTTCTTTAACAGTATTTTCATCAGTTAAATCAGAAACAGTTTGAGCATTGTCTATAAAAATAGAAATATCAGTATATTGTGAAATTGCAACATCACTTAAAGATTGATTTTCTGAATTATCAACAGCATTTGCATTACTATATAATAATATTCTTTGAACACTGAAAATAGGATTTTCATTTTCTTCTGCAATTTCTTCCATTTGATTAGCATAATTATTTCTAGAAAAAGCAGTAGAAAACACGAAATTATAATAAAGTAATAATACTATAATTGCTAAAATTATTAAAATAACAAAAGCAAGTTTTACATTTTTAATTTTAAAATTAGAAATTTTCATGTTTTCTCCCTTCCTATTTTATCTTATGAATCCAATCTATTATATAAAAGTTCCATATAATTGAATACTTTTTCATGCCATTCATCATCTGATGCATATCTTGTATTAACGCCTTCAATTGTAGGACCATTATAATACCAACCTTCAGCAGTTTCACCGCCATAAATTCTAGTACCGGCAGGATTCAAATAATATTTAACTAAAGATCTTGCGACTGTATCAATACATTCTTCATAACTTATAAAATCTAGTGAAGATTCATAAGGTGTTTCATCATAAGAACCATAACCAAATAAATTATATTTATCTTTAGCTATTTGTGAAGTTCCCCAAGCACTTTCATGAATAGCAATTGATGCTAAGAAAATACCGTTAATATTATATTGTTTTTCTGCATTGTAAAAAGCTTGATAATTATCTTGGAAAATTTTGTTTGTGTCATTTGGTAATCCTGTAAATATCTTTTTATAATCATTTAAAGTTAAACCACTCGTTTTATTTAATTCCATACCAATATTAACTTTTAGTAAAATTCTTTGTATTCTATTTTTTTCAACAATATTTGGTGTAGTATAAGCAGAAGTTAAATTAGAAGTCTTGATATATCCTTCAACACCATCAAAAGAAACTTTACACCAATCTTCATTTGGCAATTCTAAAAGTTTTACATCTAAACTTTTTTTAACATCAGCGACAACATTAGCATTGTCTTCGGCTTTATCTTTTAATGTATCAGCATTTACAAGATACATAGTATCTCCGATATGTACTTTATGCTTAGCTAAGAATTCAGAAGTACCACGATCAATTATCTTAGGTGTAGGTTCAGTTAAAGTTTCTTTTGCAAGGATAGTTTCTTCTATGAACTCACCATTTTCATATGTTTTAACAACAGTAACTCTATCTTTACCAAGAATACCTTCTTGATTTACAACTTCTTCTCCCTTTGGAAGAGTTGGATTGTCATTGTAATTTGTTTCAAATTCTACATCTCTATCTTCTGTAACTTGTTCTTTTACTCTATCCATACCTGCATTTTCAGAAATAATATTTTGTATATTTAGTCTATGTCTATTTAATTCATAATTCGCTACTTCATAAGAAGAATCAGACTTAGCATAACTTTCTGAAAAAGAAAGGTCTTTTGGGAAAAATAAAGCCATTGAAATTACAAATATACTACAACCAATAATTATTTGTGATAATTTTAAATCATTAGATTTTACATTGTCTTGAGAATGCTTTCTTGAGGCAAAAGCAACTAATTCTTTATTCTTTTTCTTGTTTTGCTTTTTCATTGTCTTTTTAGCTTGTTTATTATATTCTTGCCAAGCATTAGGTTGTCTTTGCATAGCTTGAAGCTCTTTAAAAACATCAGACAAATTTCTATTCTCATTATTAAAAGAATTTTTATTATCTAACATAGCTCTACTCTCCTTAAAATAATACACATTTATTATATAATAATAAATAAAATATGTCTACATCTTTTGACAAAAAATATGTAATTAGAAAAAATTACTAGAAGCTTGCAAAATTTGTAAAATAGTATATAATATTATACATAGATAATTCGAAAGAAGGTGAGAAAATGAACCTAGAGAAATTAGAAAACAGTATAGGCTATCACTTTAAAAATAAAGAACTTTTAAAAAAAGCGTTAACACATACTTCATATGCATATGAAAACAAAGTACAAAGTAATGAAAAGTTAGAATTTTTAGGAGATAGTGTATTAGAATTTATATCTAGTAAATATATTTATAACAAATATCCAGATTTGAAAGAAGGAGAAATGACTAAAGTTAGAGCAACAGTAGTATGTGAGGAGAGTCTATCAGAAATAGCAAAATTGCATAATTTTAGTGATTTCTTATATCTTGGAAAATCAGAAAAAAAATCAGATGGAGGAAAAAGACCAGCAATATTAGAAGATACAACAGAAGCAGTAATTGCAGCAATATATTTAGATGGAGGGATTGAAGAAGCAGAAAAATTTATAATAGAAAATCTTAAAGATAAAATAGAAAAAGCAACAAAACATGTAGGAGATAAAGATTACAAAACTGTTTTACAAGAGAAACTTCAGGTAAATGGAACGGTAGATATAGAATATAGAATTGTTAGAGAAATGGGACCTGACCATGATAAAACATTTGAAGCAGAACTAGATATAGACGGAAAGCATATAGCTAATGGAATAGGTAAAAGCAAAAAAGCAGCTCAAATGCAGGCAGCAAAAAAAGCTTTAGAAATATTAAAATAGAAAAGAGGTAATCTATGAAAGAGCATTACATAATACCAATATTTGTTTCACAACTAATATCAGAAAGTAATAGTATTTTGTATATGAATGATAATAGTGAACAAAAAATAAGTATTACAAAAGAGAAAGTAAGAGAAATAATAGAAAATTACCTAAAAAATGTAGAGAATGAAGAAGCTAAAGTAGAAATAGTGTTTTGTGGAGGAAGTTTTACATCAATAGACGAGGAAAAACAAGAAGAATTATTAAATATAGCCTATGAATATATAAAAGATAGAAAAGTAGATAGTATTAGAATTTTAGCAAGTGCAGATGAGATAAATAAAGAGAGGTTAAAAAAGTTTAAAAGATATAAGGTAAAAACAATTGAATTAGAAACACCATCAACAAATGATTATATTTTAAAGAGAATAGGAGAAAAATATAACTTAGAAGATATAAAAAAAGCATCAAAGATGATAAAATGGAATGGTTTAAAATTAGGATATCAAATGATGGTGGGTTTACCAGAAAGTACAAGAATTGATGAGGTAAATACAGCAAAAGAACTAATAAAATTAAAACCTAAAATGGTAAGAATTTATCCTACATTAGTAATAAAAAATACAAAGTTAGAAAAAGAATTTGAAGAAGGGCAATATAAACCATTATCAATAGTACAAGCAGTCGAAATTTGTAAGGATTTAGTGAGAATGTTTGCTGACAAAGATATAGATATATTAAATGTAGGAATTGATGTAGATGATGAAGCAGAACTTAATAAAACAAGTAAAATAGTAAGTGGACCTTCTCATCCAGCTTTTAGACAATTAGTAGAATCAGCAATGTGGTATGATGCAATTGTAGAAAAAATAAAAAAACTTAATGTAAAGGTAAAAGAAGTTGAAGTAACAGTAAATCCAAAAGATAGTGATAATGTAATAGGTCATAAGCAAGAAAATGTGCAAAAATTAAAGGAATTATATGACGTTGATTTGGTGCTTAATCAAGATGAAAAAATAAAACAAGGAAAGTCAAAAATAGAAATAACAAAGACATATGAAGATTAGAAAAAATAAGTTAAAATAAATTAAAGATAGAATAAATCACCTATATTTTAAGAATAATAAAATAAAGGTGATTTTTTATGGATATAATTAATGAAAAAAATGAAGAAAGAAAATCAAAGTTAAAAAGAGTAATTATAGAAATATTAGGTACAATAATAGGGTCATTTATAATGGCTATAGGAGTATCACTTTTTTTACTTCCAAATCAACTATCATCAGGAGGAGTAGCAGGTATTGCAACAATAACATATTATTTGTTTAATATACCAATGGGAACAATGATGATTTTAATAAATGTACCATTATTTTTAATATCAATTTTTAAAATGGGAAAATATTTTTTTGTGAAATCAATGATTGGAACAGTAACTTTATCTATATTTATAGATTTTTTAGATAAATTTAAAGCATTAACAGAAGATAGGTTTTTAGCGTGTGTTTATGGAGGTATTATTTTAGGTATAGGAACAGCAATTTTATTAAAGGTTAATTCTTCAACAGGTGGTAGTGATTTGGTGAGTTATGTGGCAAAAAAATATAAGCCAACTGTACAAGCTGGAAATATAATTGTAATTATTGATATTGTAATTGTAACTTTAAATATGATTTTCTTTAGAGAAATAGAAATTGGGCTTTATTCTGCGATTGCAATTTATTTGATGGGTAAAATTATTGATATTCTTTTTGAGGGTATAGATTTTACGAAACTTATGATTATAGTTTCTGATAAAAGTGAAGAAATTTCAAAGGATATTGAAGAGAAAATTGAAAGAGGGGTAACTGGGCTTTATGGTAAAGGAATGTATACGAATACTAAAAAATTGGTGCTTATGTGTGTAGCTCCAAGGAGGGAGGTTGCAAGGATAAAAATGCTTGCAAGAAAGATAGACCCAAGAAGTTTTATTATCATAACAAATTCAAGAGAGGTTGTAGGGCAAGGGTTTGAGAAATGAGACAGAATGGGGACGGTGCTTTTTTGTCTCATTTCTGTAAATTTTAAAATGTGTTTTTAGGGATTTGTAGCAAGTTTTTAGATTTAAAGCTTTGCTTTACCAGCAGTTTTACTACCCTTAATTTCCCTACGTAAAACTGCTTAATCTAAAAAATTGCTTATAGCTTTATATAATTTTAGAAAAGAAAAAAATAGGGATTTATCTTAATTAAATAAGATAAATCTCATAATAAATTTATTCCATACTACATGATTCATAAAAATCTTTATAACTCATTACTTGCAATTCCCCAGCATCTACTTTTGATTTAATATAATCTAATAATTGAGTATAAGTTGTTTTGTCAGTATATAATGTATTTGAATTATTTTCATAAACTCCGTGTGTAAGTATACTTAAAGCATATCCTGTTTTTATACATTTATCAATTTCACTTTTTACTGAATCTAAATTTGAATCTATTATACCTACTCCTTTGCCATGAGTTATTTCTTTATGTGGATAAGTATAATAATTTCCTTCTGCTCTTACAATTTTAAATCCTAAATCATTTAATACTTGCATATTTGTATTACTAGTAGCATTATTAGGGCATCCATAAGATACTAAATCTGTTATTCCTTGGGCTTCTAATAAATCTTTTTCAGCTTTTAAGGATTTATATTGTTCATCATAATTACCATTTTTCCCTAATTCAGTATTTTCTATATATCCATTATTTGTATTCATTCCACCATACATTCCAAAGTCCCAACCATTATTTTTCATCTCTTGATATTGGTTTTTGGTTATGCTATTATCGTTTCCAAATGAGAGATTAGCCATAAATGCTGTTCCAACAAAGTTACGTTCTTTTAATAACGGATATATTGTGTCATATAAATTTTGGCTAGATGAATCGTAATTTAATAATATAGTTGGTTTCATCTTATAATCAAGAACAATACTATCAACATATAAAGTATGCTCTATGGATTTATTATCACTAGATAGTTTTAATAAGACATAATTTATATCAGATAAATTTATATTTCCATGACTAGTAAAATCATCTATACTAAAATTTAAGAAGTTCCATCCAACTGAAAATGCGTTAGCATAAATAGTTTTTTCTATGCAATTATCTACATTAAATGCTCCAACCCAAGTTTGACCTGAAAATACTACGCTTAAATTACAATCAGCCCAGTTAATACCACTTTCAAAATATGGGCAGTATACCCAAATACCAATATTTGAAACGTTTGATAAATCTAATTCAACAGGTATTCCAATTGCTGGGTCATGATAATTTTCATCATTTATTACATATCTAGTTAATTTTATAGATTTTTTTGTATTTCTTACATAGTCAGTTGAATATTCTGCTTTGCCCCATTTTTGAAAGTTTCCCCATTCATCAAAAGTATCAAATTGATTTTCATCTAATGGGCAAACTGTTCCTTCATTTAATACTATACTTTCATTATTTACCACTTTATTTATATATTTATTCATGTAGTCTAAATTTGATTCTTCATTTTCTTGTGCTTTTTCTGTTTCTTCCTTTGCTTTTTGTGCGTGTGTAAGAATTCCATTATCTCCTGTTAGCATAGCAATGCTTACTCCTGCAAGTATTAGAAGTATAACTATAGTAATAACTAACGCAATAAGTGTAATACCTTTAGTGCTTTTTTCTTTTAATTTTAAATTTAACTTTTGCATGTTTAACATTCCTTTCTTTAGTTTATTTGTTTAAATTCTATCAATGTAAAATTTGAAAATAAACATTGCTTTTTATAATACTATTTGCAATGCTTATTTATTTCTGCTTTTGCAATACAATCTATCAGTATAGGAGGTAATGCAAATGGCATTTCAAATAAAACCATATAGAAAAGAAACAGAAAATAAAACAATAAGATTTCCGATACCATTAATAGAACAAATAGAAAAAGCAATAAGGAATAAAGATGTAACGTTTTCAAGATTTGTAATACAAGCTTGTGAATATGCATTAAATAATTTAGAAGATGAAGATAATAAAAATAACATAAAATAAATTTTATAGTCTTAAATGTTATTGAAATATAGCCATAAATATTGTAAAATAAAAATGGTGATAGTATGAAAGAGCAAATGTATGAAGTAGAGAACTTAGATTCATTTGAACTAAAAGATATCTTTGATTGTGGGCAATGCTTTAGATGGAATGAACAAGATGATGGAAGCTATACAGGAGTGTTTAAAGGAAATGTTTTAAATGTAAAAAAGCAAGAAAATGGTAAAGAAAGCAGAGTAACATTTAGAGGTATGTGTAATGGAGATATAAAAGAAGTAGTAGAAGATTATTTTGATTTAAATAGAGATTATGGAAAAATAAAAGAAACTTTAAGCAAAATAGACGATAATATGAAAAAAAGTGTTGAATATGGTAAAGGAATAAGAATATTAAATCAAGATTTATGGGAAACAATAATATCTTTTATAATATCAGCAAATAATAATATTCCAAGAATAAAAGGGATAATAGAAAGATTATCTAAAAACTATGGAAAAGAAATAGAATATAATGGAAAAAAATATTATACATTTCCAACTGCAGAAGAATTAAAAGATGTGAGTGTAGAAAAATATAGAGAATTAGGATTAGGTTTTAGAGATATAAGACTTTATGAAACAACTAAGATGATATTAGATGGTGAAGTAAACTTAGATGAATTAAGGAATAATCAAAATACTATAGAAGTAAGAGATAAGTTACTTACATTATCAGGAGTAGGACCAAAGGTTGCAGATTGTATATTATTATTTTCAGACTTAAAAAGATTTGAAGTATTTCCAATAGATGTATGGGTAAGAAGAGTAATGAATGATTTATACATAAAAAATGAAGATGAAACAAAAGTAAATAAAAAACAAATAGAAAAAATAGCAAAAGAAAAATTTGGAAACTTAGCAGGATTAGCACAACAATATCTATTTTATTGGAGAAGAGAAGCTTAAATTTCTATTAAGTTATATATCTTAAAGATAAATGATTTTTATTTTCATTTATCTTTATTTGTTGGAAAAAATTTTAAAAGTGCTTGCAAAATAAATAAAATTATGGTAACATATTTTAAAATCAATTTTAAATTTTGTTGCATTCAAATGATTTTAAATCTAGTTTGAGTTCTCATATAATTTTATTCAAAATAATAATAATATATTTTTAAGTTCTATTTTTCTAAAAAAACAGTTTTCATTAAAAAATATTTTTAAAATCTAGGACTTTTATTAATTTTTTGTTGTTTGTTATTTAAAATTATAATTTTGTTTTATATTTATAATCTGATTTTTAATAGTTTCATTATTTATTTTATTTTGTATCTGAAATAAAAAAATTCCACAAAAGGTTAAAGAAAAAAATAGAAAAAGACAAATTAATTAACAAAGCAAAGAGGAGGAAAAAATGAAAGAAGAAACAGAAATTTTAGAATTTAAGACATCAACAGCTGAATTACCAGCAGCATTAAATTCAATAGTAGCAATATTAAATAAACATAGAGGAGGAACTTTATATTTTGGAATAAAAAATAATGGTAAAATTGTAGGACAACAAATGGGAGAAAGCACTATAAGAGATGTAACTAGGGCAATATCAGAAAATATAGAGCCCAAAATATATCCTAATGTACAAAAGGTTAGTATAGATGGAAAAGAATGTATAAGAGTCGAATTTAAAGGGGAAGAAATTCCGTATTTATCTTATGGTAGGGCATATATGAGAGTTGGAGATGAAGATAGACAGTTATCACAAAAGGAAATTAAAAATTTAATTATGAAATCAAGTGATTTTGATACGAGATGGGAGAATGAAATCACAGAATATAGTTATGAAGAAGTAAATGAGGAATTATTAAAAAAATGTATAAAGCAGGGTAATGAAAGTAAAAGAATTAATTATGAGTATACTAGTAAAAGGGATATATTAAATAGATTAGGTTTAATTAATAAAGAAGGAAAATTATTAAATGCTGGAAATGCTTTGTTTGGGAAAAATGCTAAAATAGTTTTAAAAATGGCAATGTTTGCTACCAATACGAATTTAACTTTTCTAGATATCTCAAGGAAAGAAGGAAATATATTAGAACTTAGTAGCATAGGAGAAACTTATGTAAAAGAGCATATAAATTGGACTGTCAATTTTGAAACAGGAAAATTAGAAAGGATGGAAATTCCAGAGATACCAATAGCATCTATTCGTGAAGCTGTAATGAATTCGTTATGTCATAAATCTATGATAAGTAATCAAGATGTGGAAATAACAATATATAAAAATAGAGTTGAAATATATAATCCGGGACAATTTCCAGAAGACTACACGCCAGAAGATTACATAGAAGGAAAAGGAAAATCAATTTTAAGGAATAAATTAATAGGACAAACATTATTTTTATGTCATGAAGTAGAAACATTTGGAACTGGAATAAGGAGAATATTTGAAGAATGCAAGAAAAATAATGTAAAAGTAGAGTTTAGAATGGATAAATTAGGATTTACAGTAATATTTTATAGAAAAACTAATGAAGAACTTGAAGATGTTGCAACAAACGTGCTAAAAGAAGATAAAACAATTAATATTATAAATGGCACTGTAAATGGCACTGTAAGTGGCACTGTAAAAGATAGTGAAAATATAATAATAAATATATTAAAATTAAATCCTAATATTACACAAAATCAAATAACAAAACAAACATCAATACCGCTAAGAACAGTAAAGAGAACAATGAAACAATTAAAAGATAAAAAAATAATAGAAAGAGTAGGTTCTGATAAAAAAGGATATTGGAAAGTAAATTGTTGAACAATTGGGGAAGTTTCTTATTGGACATTTTGTCCAATAAGGGATACATTTAAAAAAGATAGGTGAATTTTAAAATCACTTATCTTTATTTTTTGCTATTTTCCTTATATGTTCTCCTATTTCTTCATTACTTAAATTTAAAGCAACTACCATTTTTGCATAATTATCTACTTTAGGAATAGTTTTATCGTTTTCTATTCTAAAAATAGTTTTTCTATCTAAACCAGTTATTTCTGACAATTTTTCTTGTGTAATTTTTGCTCGCTTTCTATATTCTTGTAACATAAATTCACCCTCAATAAATAAACTATACTTAATTTTATAATAAATTATTTTATTAGTCATTGACATATATGCCCCATTTTGCTATAATTTATCTTGAAAGGGGCATATGTGCCTCGAAATATAGGAGGAAGAAATGAAAAGAACAAATGAAAAAGGAATTACACTAATAGCTTTAGTATTAACGATTATAGTTTTACTTATTTTGGTAGGAGTATCAATTTCGATGTTAACAGGAGATAATGGAATACTAGGACAGGCAACTAATGCAAAAGAACAAACAGAAATATCATCAGAAAAAGAAGCAATACAGTTAACAATGATAAATAAAGAAGTAAGTAATAATAGTAAATATGATATAGGAAGAAAATTGTATAAAAAGACATTAGAAAATAGTAATATATGGGATGTAATAGTAATAAATGAAACACAGGAAAAATATGATGATGGATGGAGATATATATCAAAGGAAACAGAAGTAGAAAATTATGGAAAGACAAAATATAATTGGTTAGTAAATGAATATACAGGAGAATTTGTTCAATTAGAAGAAGGAAAATATACAGAATTATCATATAAAGATGAATTAGCAGTAACAGATGGCTTAGTATTTAATGTAGATTCAAATAATATGGATAATAGTGATTTAACAACATGGGGAGAAGGAGTGACACTTCATGGATTTGATGATAATACAGAAGAGATAACAAATAAGGGATTAAATTTTGATGGAAAAAACGACTATGTAGAATTTAAATCAACAGCAGATTATAGTAAAGGATTTACTTTATCATTTTATGGAATAGCTAATAATAACTATTCGTTCTTTTCAAAACAGAGAGGAAATGATACAGCTTATTCATGTAGATTTGCAATAGGTAAAAATGTGTTTTTATTTAATACATCTAAGAATAGAGCAAATTCAAAATGGTCAAGTGATGATGCTGGAAATAATGGAAATTTGAATATTCCTTGTTCATATTCTCTGGGAGATGTAGCATATTTTGATTTAACATTTGATGCAGAAAAAAATGAATTTAAATTATATAAAGATAATGAATTTATAGATTCAGATATAGTGAATAGAGAATATTGGAATGGAGAAAGAGGAGGAAAGGTTGTAATGCAAGACGAATCTATTCCTTGTTATTTAGGGAGAAATGCAGTTGGTAATAAAGATGGAACAGTTGATTGGTATTATGGAAAATTAACAATATATAGCTTAAGATTATATAATAGACCACTAAATGAAAATGAATTAAAAAATAATTATGATAAAACAATAGCAGCACATTTTTTAGAATAATGATTTAAATATTACAATAATTATTGTAAAATCAAATAGCAAGTTTTTCTTGCTATTTTTTGCTTTCTGTTATAAAATCTAAAAAAGAAAACAGAGAAAAGGATGTGTCCTAAAATGGACAAAATGTCGCATCAGAAACGTCCCCAATGGGACATAATTGGACATAGGAGGTAAGTATGGGCTTAAGACTTATTTATGGAAAAGCAGGAAGTGGAAAGAGTAACTATTGTTTTTCTGAAGTAGCTAGATTAATTGAAAAAGAAAATGAAAAGAAAATATATATAATAACACCAGAACAATTTTCATTTACAGCAGAGAAAAAACTTATGGATGAAATGGGAAAAATTAGAAACGGTGCAGTTATTTCAGCAGAAGTAATAACTTTAAGCAGAATGGCTTATCGTGTTATGGGAGAAATTGGGGGATTAAATAAAACAAATTTATCTAAATGTGGAAAGGCAATGTTAATTTATTCAATACTTAGTAACAATAAGAAGAATTTAAAATTTTTAGGAAAAAGCGATGAAAATATCGATTTAAGTATGAGAGCAATTACAGAATTTAAAAAACATGGAGTTTCTACTTTAGACTTGACAAACGAAATAGAAAAAACTGATGATATATATTTAAAAACTAAATTACAAGATATGGTATGTATATATGATAACTTTGAAGAAAAAATAGCAAATAACTATATAGAAGAAACGGATTTATTAGATATATTAGCAAGCAACTTAGATAAAGTAGATTTAGTAAAAAATAGTATAATATTTATTGATGAATTTGCAGGTTTTACTTATCAAGAATATGAAGTAATTAAAAAGATGATAACTTTAGCAAAAGAAGTAAATATAACAATATGTACTGATAATTTAGATTTAAACACAAATCCTGATACAGATATATATTATGCCAACAAAGTAACTGTGAAAAAACTATTAAAATTAGTAAAAGAAAATAATTTAAAATTAGAAGAGACTATAGAATTAAACAAATGTTATAGATTCAAAACAGAAGAATTATTGCACTTAAGTAATAATTTATATAATGTAAAATCCACAAAATATGTAAAAAATGTGGATAACTTAAAACTATTTTTAGCTAAAAATGAATATAGCGAGATAGAAGAAATAGCAAAAAGAATACAAAAATTAGTTAGTAAAAATAATTTACGTTACAAAGATATTTCTATAATAACAAAGAATATAGAAAGTTATGCACCATTAGTTAGAGCAATTTTTAGACAATATGATATACCAGTTTTTATAGATGAAAAACGAGATTTAAACCAAAATATAATAGTACAATATGTACTTTCAATATTAAGCGTATTAAATAGAAATTTTACAAGTGAAGATGTATTTAGCTATATAAAATTGGGATTTTTAGATATTGAAAAAGAAGAGATTTTTAAATTAGAAAATTATTGTAATAAATGGGGAATAACTTTAAATAAATGGAAAAAAGATTTTGTATATGAGTTAGATAATGAAAACAAGAAAAATGAAGTGCAAAGATTAAATGAAATAAGAAAAGAGATAATAAATCCTTTATTAAAATTACAAGAAAAAATAAAGGAAGAAAAAACAGCAGAGAATATAACAAAATTATTATATAAATTTTTAATTTCTCAAAATATAGAAGAAAAAGTAATAGAAAAAATAAAAGATTTAGAAGTTAAAAATAAAATAGAATTAGCAAAAGAATACAAAGAGAGTTATCAAATAATATTAGATGTTTTAGATGAAATTGTATTAATTTTTAAAGATGACAAAATGACGATTGATAAATATGAAAAAATCTTGAAAATAGGTTTAAGAAATAGTGGGCTTGGGAAAATTCCAGGAACACAAGACCAAGTAATTTTAGGAGATGTTGATAGGTCAAGAAGTCATAAAGTAGATGTTGTATTTATAATAGGATTAAATGATGGAAACTTTCCAAGTAATAATAAAGATGAAGGATTTTTAAATGATAATGATAGAGAAATATTAAAAGAAGATGGAATAGAACTTGCAAAAACTACTTTAGAACAATTATATGATGATAAATTTAATATATACAAAGCCTTTACAACAGCCGAAAAACAATTATATTTATCATATTCTTCATCAGATAAAGATGGAAAATCACAAAGACCATCAATATTAATAACACAAATAAAAAAGATGTTTCCAAGCTTGAAAGAAGAAAGTGATGTAGTAACTAAAAAATACGAAATAGTAAATAAAGAAGTAACATATCAAGAATTAATAGAAAATATTTCGAAACTAAAAAAGAAAGAAAAAATAGAAGATATTTGGTATGAAATATACAATTATTATAAAAATCAAGAAGGCTGGAAAGAAGAATTAGATAGAGATTTAAAAGCTATAAATTATAGTAATTTACCAACAGATATAAAAAAAGAAAACATAGATAAACTATATGGAAATACATTAAAAACCAGTGTTTCAAGACTAGAACAATATAGAAGATGTCCATTTTCATATTATTTACAATATGGATTAAAATTAAAGGAAAAGGAAACATTAAAAGTACAAAGTATGGATACAGGTTCATTTATGCATGAAACAATAGACAATTTCTTTGATTATGTAAGAGAAGAAGGGCTAGAGCTATCAGAAATAGATGAAGAAAAGATATTTGAAATTGTATCAAATATAGTAGAAGAAAACTTAAAATTATCAAAAAATATAATATTTACAGCAACAACAAAATATAAAATTTTAGTAAGAAGACTAAAAAAAATAATATCAAAAGCTTTAAAATATATAATAGAAACAATAGTCTATAGTGATTTTTCAATAGAAGGAACGGAAGTAGAGTTTAGTGAAAAAGGAAAATATAAACCAATAATATTAAACTTAGAAAATGGTAAAAGAGTAGAAATTACAGGAAAGATTGATAGAATAGATACAGCAACTAAAGATGAAGGAAAATATTTAAGAATAATAGATTATAAATCATCTGCAAAAGATATTGATTTAAATGAAGTATATGCAGGTCTTCAAATTCAACTTTTAACATATACAGATGCAATATGTAGGCAAGAGGATATAATACCAGCAGGAATATTTTATTTTTCTTTATTAGAACAAATGGCAAATAAAAGAATAGAAGAAGATAAAATAGAAGAAGAAATAAGGAAAAAATTTAAAATGAAAGGGTTAATAATTGCAGATGTAAAAATAATAAAAATGAATGATAACACTTTAAATGTGGGAACATCTAAAATAATACCAGCAGGAATTACTTCATCAGGAGAAATAAATAAAAAAGATACAAAAGGAGTAAAGCAAGAAGAATTTAAGATTTTACAAGATTATATTTATAAAACAATAAAAGATATATCAAAAGAAATATTAAGTGGGAAAATAGATTTAAAACCATTTAATAAAAAAGGAAAAACTCCATGTGAATATTGTGCATATAAATCAATATGTGGATTTAACACGCATTTAGAAGGAAATAAATATAATTATATAGACCAAAAATCAAAAGACAATATATTAATAAAAATGAAAAAT
The DNA here is from genome assembly GCA_944386195.1 of uncultured Clostridia bacterium. GTDB lineage: Bacteria > Bacillota > Clostridia > TANB77 > CAG-508 > CAG-269. Next base: position 51,275 of record CALXAD010000005.1, on the reverse strand, counting down.
GAGACAAAAGGGGACGGAGCTTTTTTGTCTCAATAAAAGGGTGGTAAAATGGATTTATCAAATGAAAATATTATTCATGTAAAAAGAGAAAATGTAGAATATTTACAATTTAAGAAATTATTAGATTATGGTATATTAAATGCATATACAATTGATAAGAATTTAGGATTTAAAGCAAATGATGCAAAAGGAAATATAATAAAAGAAAAAGAAGAACAAGTAATAAATGATTATAAGAAAGTATGTAATGCTTTAGGTGAGGATTATAAAAAAATAGTAAAACCTATACAAAAACATACCAATAATATAGAAATAGTAGAAAACAAAATAAATGTAGATATACCAGACATTAATTGTAAAGAATATGATAATATTGATGGTTTAATTACAGATAAAAAAGACATAATATTAGCAACAACAAGTGCTGATTGTATTACATTATTGTTTTTTGATCCTGTAAAAAGAGTAATTGCAAATGTACATTCAGGATGGAAAGGAACTCTTCAAAGAATATCAGTAAAAGCAGTGGAAAAAATGGTGGAAAAATATAATTCTAAATATGAAGATATTATATGTTGTATATGTCCATCAATTAGAAGATGCCATTTTGAAGTAAAAAAAGATGTAGAAAAATTATTTAAAGAAGAGTTTAAAGATTTAAATTTGGAAGAAATAATTGATGAAAAAGAAAATGAATCTTGGTATATTGATACTGTATTAATAAATAAAATAATATTGGAAAAAAAGGGACTAAAACAAGAAAATATAATAGATAGTAATATTTGTACAGTATGTAATAAGGATTTAATGCATTCATACAGAGCAGAAAAAGAATTATACAATGTAAATACAGCATTAATAGAAATTAAGGAGTAAGATATGATAATTCCAGATAAATTAAAAAAAGGAGATATAATAGGTGTTGTAGCTCCATCAAATCCAATTATAGGAGAAAATATAGATGAAATAAATAAAGCAAAAAAAATAGTTGAAAAAGATGGATTTAAAGTAAAATTTTCTAAAAATTTATTTTCAAATACTAATTTATATAGTAGTTCAGCAAAAGAAAAAGCAGAAGATATAAATAATATGTTTAAAGATAAAGAAGTAAAAATGATATGGTGTGCTAAAGGTGGAGAAAATTCGAATACTACATTTGATTATTTAGATTTTGATATTATTAAAGATAATCCCAAAATAATATGTGGTTATAGTGATATTACATCTTTAACAAATATAATAACAGAAGAAACGGGCTTAGTTACATTTAGTAGTACTAATTTTAAAACCATAGCAACTGATGAAACAGATTTTAGTTATAGGCAAGCATTAAAAAGATTTTGTGATGGGAGTTTAGAAATAGACCTACCAAAAGGTGAAAAATATAATACAATAAAAGAAGGTAAAGTTACAGGAACTTTAATTGGAGGAAATCTTAGCTTAATAAGAGGATTAGTATCAGGAAAATATAATATAGATTTTACTGGTAAAATATTATTTTTAGAAGAATTAGGATTTGAAACTGGACCAGCTTTAGTAAGTAATTATTTATATTATATGAAACAAAACGGAGTTTTTGATAAAATAAAAGGAATATGGCTTGGGAATTATGAACATGAAAGTAATATTACACTTGAAACAATATTATTAGATACTTTAGATAATGAATATAATTTTCCTATAGTAAAAACAAATAATTTTGGACACATAGAAAATAAAATAGCAATACCAATAGGAATAAAAGTACAAATAGATACAACCAAAGAAGAAAAAATAAAGTTTTTAGAAAATTGCGTAAAATAATTAGTAAAGAAGGAGAAATAGATGTACGACAATTGGGAGGATTTAGAAAAATCAATTGAAGGTTGTAATAAATGTAAATTATATAAAACAAGACAAAATATAGTATTTGGAACAGGAAACAAAAATGCAACAATAATGTTTATAGGGGAAGGACCAGGAGCAGACGAGGACAGACTTCGGAGAACCTTTTGTTGGACGAGCAGGTAAATTAATGAATATGGCATTTCAAGCACTTGGAATAAAAAGAGAAGATGTATATATTGCAAACATTGTAAAATGTAGGCCACCTGGAAATAGAAATCCAGAAGAAGATGAATGTGAAGCATGCATGGATTATTTAAGAAATCAAGTAATATTAGTAAAACCTAAGATTATAGTATTACTTCGGAAGTGTTGCGTTAAAACATATTTTGGGAAAAGAATATGGAATAACACAATCTAGAGGAAAGTGGGTAGAGAAAAAAGGAATAAAATATATGCCAACATGGCACCCAGCAGCATTACTTAGAGATGAAACTAAAAAAATAGATTTTGTTAAAGATTTACAACTTGTATTAGAAGAATTAAACAAATAGGTCAGTTAGATTGACTAAAAATTAAACATAGTATAAAATTTAAAATAAAATATGTAACAGGGGTATAATAATGGGAGATATAGAAGAAAAAATAAATTATTGTTTACATTGCAAGGTAAAACCATGCTCTAAAAAAGGATGTCCACTTAATAATGACATACCAGAATTTATATCAGCTTTAAAAGATAAAAATTATAAAGAGGCATATGAAATATTATGCAAAACGACTGTACTTTCAGGCGTGTGTGGAAGAATATGCCCACACCAAAAACAATGCCAGGGGTCTTGTGTAAGAGGAATAAAAGGAAAACCAGTAGCAATAGGAGATTTGGAATCATTTGCTTTTGATAAAGCTATGGAAAATAACTATACTTTAAAAGAAATAATTGGAGAAAAAATCAAGAAATATAATAAAAAAGTAGCAATTATAGGTGGAGGACCTGCTGGATTAACAGCAGCAGCATTTCTTGTAAAAGAAGGAATACAAGTTACTATATATGAAAAATATGATTATTTAGGAGGTCTTCTAGTTCATGGAATTCCAGACTTTAGGTTAGATAAAAAAATTGTAGCAAAAACAGTAAATAATATTTTGGATTTGGGAGTAGAAGTTAAATATAATAAAGAGTTAGGAAAAAATTTGAAATTAGAAGATTTAGAAGAAAAATATGATGCTATATTTTTAAGTTTTGGTGCAAATTGTTCTTCAAAAATGGGTGTAGAAGGAGAAGATTTACAAGGAGTTTATGGAGGAAATGAATTATTAGAATATAAAATGCATCCAAAGTATGAAGGAAAAGAAGTAATAGTCGTAGGTGGCGGAAATGTTGCAATGGACTGTGCTAGAACTGTTAAGAGATTAGGAGCAAAAGATGTTAAAGTGGTTTATAGAAGAGCAAGAGAACAAATGCCAGCAGAATATAAAGAAGTAGAAGACGCAATAAATGAAAAAATAGAATTTTTATTTCAAAATAATATAGTAAAAATTATCGGAAATGAAAAAGTAGAAAAAGTAGAATTAATAAAAACGAAACTAGTTCAAAAAGAAGGAGAAACAAGGCTAGTTCCAGTAAATATTGAAAATAGTAATTACGAAATAAATGCAGATTATGTAATAATGGCATTAGGAGCACATCCAGAAAGTTTTGTAAATAATTTAGGATTAAAGCTAAATAAATGGGGAAATATTGAAATAAATGAAAATTATCAAACATCTAATCAAAAAATATATGCTGGAGGAGATTTAGCAGGTGTTAGAGGAACAGTAGCATGGGCAGCGTATTCTGGTAGAGAGGCAGCAAGAAAAATATTAGAAAATATAGAAAAAGAAGCAAATTAAATATTGCTTCTTTTAACTATTTATATCTTTTTCTTCATTTGCAGAGGTTCCTAAAATTAATTTCTTTAAGGCTTTGAATATTGAAATAAAAATGTTTTCCTTTTTAGTAATAACCTTCAAAGCAGTTTCTACTTCACCATTTTCTAATCTATTATATTTTTCTTCTAATTGCATCATTTTATTTACATAGTAGTCATTAAAAAATGTATAACCTTCCATACATCCTAAGTAATCCTTAAATAAATATAATTTTCTTCTGTATTTTTCAATTTCTTCTAAATTAGTAATTGAATCAAATGCTTTATCAAAATAGCTAGAAATAATTAAATTTTGAGTTCTCATAAAAGTTAAAGAAATTTCTCTTTTTAATTCATCTATTTTTTGAAGCATTCCATCAACTTTTCTATTTCTATCATCAATATTTGCAATTTTATTATTTAATTTTATAATTTCTTCTTCATCATTAAGTATATCATCAAAAGCATTTTGAATTGCCATAAATGTTTTTGGAGATGTAAGAGAAGAAAATTTTATTTTAAAATTATCATTACTATTTAAAGTACTATCAAATAATACATCTTCACCAACAATATATGCTAATTGATTAGCCAGACAACATTCAAGTGGATAATAAGAAGGGCTATTTGTTTCAAAACTAATTCCAAAATATTTTACATATTCTTTTGGAATACCATTTACTTTTGATGCCATAAGTTGAACAGCAGCTTCATTTAATCCTAATCCATATACTTTAAATTCTGTGTAATCACAAAGTCCCATACGAATTAAATAATTTCTTTTATCTTTTACTTCTTGTAAATAATGAATACATTCATGTATCGCAAATTCTTCTAAATCTTCATCAGGAATATGTTCATTAAAATATATAGAAGTGTTTTTATAAAAGTAATTAGCTTCTGCCATACCTTCAGGCATTTTTGCCCTATACATACCTAATCTAGATAATTTAATAAATAATTCATTTTGGTTTAAATTAAATTCAGGAAAAGTTTCACATAATTTTAATGAAACATTTCTTGCAATTGAATTAATTCTTAAAGTATCTAGTTTACTTATTACCTCAATTCCATCTTTTCTTAAATCAGATTCGACACTCATTTTTATATATTACCCCTTAAATATCATTTATAACAATATTATACTATAAATAAATCTAAAAAACATGTCAACTTTGTTAAATATTAATTACAATTTAATTACAAATTAAAAATTTTATTCTATGGAAAGCAACAGCGAGAGTGAGTCGACTTTTTTCGACATGATATATCAATAAATTTTTCTTGACAAGTAAATAAAAAAGGAATATAATTTTTTCACATTAATTTTTATGAAAGGAGGTAGAAAAATGAATAATGATTTAGAAATAAAAAATCTTTTACTTAAAATATACGAAGGACAAGTAAGAATAGAAAAAAGACTTGATGGTGTTGAAAAAAGACTTGACAGTGTTGAAGGAAGAATTGATGGTCTTGAAGGAAAATTTGATAATATGCAAAAAGAAATAATAGACATTAAGGAAAGATTAGAAAGACTTGAAAATATAGTAACAGTAATGCAACACGAGCATGGAGAAAAATTAGATGCATTATTTGATGCATTTAAAATGCAAGATGAGAAATTATTTCTATTTGAAGAAAGACTAGAAAAAGACGAAAGAAAAATAGAAAAAAACGAAAATCAAATTTATAATTTAAGTTTAGAAATCAAAAGTTCTTAAAAAGCCTATTAGAACTTTAAAATAATCTAATAGGCTTAAAATTTTATTTATTTCAAAACAATATTATAAATCTTATTTTTTACATAAATTTCTTTAATTACAGTTTTACCTTCTAATTTTGAATCAACAGCATTATGAACTTTTTCTTTTACAGAAGTTTCATCCTCATCTAAATCAATTTGAATAGTTGCTTTAAGTTTTCCATTAAATTGAATAGGTAAAGTAATTTCATCTGCAATTGTTTTTGCTTCGTCATATTTTGGCCATTCTTTATATGCTAAATCTTCTTTACCACCTAAAACAGTATGCCAAAGTTCTTCAGTAATATGTGGTGCAAAAGGATTTAAAAGTTGTAAAAATGTTCCAAATTCAGCTTTGTTAATAGATTTTTCTTTATAAAATTCATTTACCATTGACATGAATGTAGAAACACATGTATTAAATTTCATATCTTCAATATCTGAAGAAACTTTCTTTATTGATCTATGCATCATTTTTTCAAACTTAGGAGAATATTCATTACCTTCAACTAATAAAGTTTGTAGATTCCAAACTCTATCTAAAAATTTAGAACATCCTCTAATACTTTCCATAGACCAAGGTGCTGTTTGGTCAAAAGGTCCCATAAACATTTCATAAACTCTAAAACTATCAGCTCCAAATTCATCAACAACATCATCTGGATTAACAACATTTCCTTTAGATTTAGACATTTTTTCTCCATTACTTCCTAAAATCATACCATGAGAAGTTCTCTTTTGATATGGTTCTTTAGTAGGAACAACACCAATATCATATAAGAATTTATGCCAAAATCTTGAATATAGTAAATGTAAAGTAGTATGCTCCATTCCACCATTATACCAATCAACAGGTGACCAATATTTTAATGCTTCTTGGGAAGCTAAAGCTTTATCATTATGTGGGTCCATATATCTTAAATAATACCAAGATGAACCAGCCCATTGAGGCATAGTATCTGTTTCTCTCTTTGCAGGACCTCCACAATGAGGGCAAGTTGTATTTACCCAATCAGTATGTTTCGCAAGAGGAGATTCACCATTTTCCCCAGGTTCGTAATCCTTTATATCTGGTAATTTTAAAGGTAATTCATCCTCAGGTATAGGAACCCAGCCACATTTATCACAATGAACCATTGGAATTGGTTCGCCCCAATAACGTTGTCTTGAAAATACCCAATCACGAAGTTTATAATTTACTTGTTTTTTTCCAATATGATTATTTTCTAAGTACTCAATTACTTTTTCCTTAGCATCTTTTACAGATAGACCATTTAAAAATCCAGAATTAATTAAAACACCAGTTTCGACATCTGTAAAAGCCTCATTTTCAATATCACATTTAATATTTTCGTCATTAGGCTTAATAACTTGAATAATTGGTAAATTAAACTTTTTAGCAAATTCATGGTCACGTGTGTCATGTGCAGGAACAGCCATAATAGCACCTGTTCCATAAGTAATTAAAACATAATCAGAAATCCAAATAGGAATTTCGTTGCCTGTTAATGGATTTATAGCTTTAAGTCCTTTTATTTCACAACCTGTTTTTTCTTTATTTAATTCAGACCTTTCAAAATCTGATTTTAAAGCAGCTTGTTTTTTATAATTTTGAATTTCATCCATATTAGTAATTTTGTCTTTCAATTTATCAATAATATGATGCTCAGGAGCAACAACCATATAGGTTGCACCAAATAGAGTATCAGGCCTTGTAGTATAAACTGTTAAAGTTTCAGAAGAATCTGCTATTTTAAAAGTAACTTCTGCACCTTCACTACGACCAATCCAATTTATTTGTTGAGCTTTAATTTTATCTAAGAAATCAACATCTTTTAAATCATCTATTAATCTTTGTGCGTATTTAGTTATTCTTAACATCCATTCACTTTTCTCTTTTTGAATAACTGGACTACCACATCTTTCACAAACACCATTTACAACTTCTTCATTTGCAAGACCTACTTTACAACCTGTACAGAAGTTAATTGGCATAGTTGTTTTATATGCTAAACCATGTTTATATAATTGGATAAAAATCCATTGAGTCCATTTATAGTAATCAGGATTTGTTGTGTTAATTTCTCTTGACCAATCAAAAGAAAAACCAAGTGATTTTAATTGTTCTCTAAAATGATTAATATTTTTTTCGGTTGTTATTTTAGGATGAATATGATTTTTTATTGCATAATTTTCAGCAGGTAAACCAAATGCATCAAAACCTATTGGAAATAATACATTATATCCTTGCATTCTTCTTTTCCTTGCAATAATATCCATTGCTGTATAACTTCTTGGATGACCAACATGAAGACCTTGACCTGATGGGTAAGGGAACTCTATTAAGCCATACCATTTTTTCATAGAATAATCATCTTTAGCATTAAAAGTACCTTCTTTGTACCATTTTTCTTGCCATTTTTTTTCAATTTCTTTAAAATTATAAGCCATAAAAAAAGCCCCTTTCTGCTTAAGTTTTTCTTGTATTATATAACAAAAATACTAGTAAATCAAGGAAAAACAAAAAGGAATTAAATAAAAATCATTTTGCTTGCCAAAAAAAACAAAAAATGTTAGAATTTGCAAGTAGAGGTGAAAAAAATGGTAGATATAACTAAAGCAAAAAGAGCATTTAAAGAATATGTAAAAAATTATGATATAACAAACAAAAAAATACAATTAAAGATTGCTCATATAGAAAGAACGGCAGAAATTTCAAGAAAAATAGCTAAAAGTATGAATTTATCAGAAGAAAAAGTAGAACTTGCAGAACTAATAGGATTATTACATGATATAGGAAGATTTGAGCAAGTAAGAAAATATAATACATTTGTAGACCATTTAAGTGAAAATCATGCACAAATTGGTGTAGATGTTTTATTTAAAAGTGGAAAAATAAGAGATTTTATAGAAGATGATAAATATGATAAAATAATTGAACTTGCTATAATTAATCATAATAAAGATAAAAAAGATTTACCAAAAAACTTAAGTGAAGATGAAGATTTATTTGTGAAATTAATAAGAGATAGTGATAAAACAGATATTCTTTATATATTAACATTTGAAAATGAAAAAACAGTTTGGGATTCTGATAATTTAGAAGAAGAAAAGTTTACTGAAGAAATATATAATGAATTTATGAATGATAGAGCCATAAAATATTCAAATATGAAAACACATGCAGATAGATTAATTGCAAATTTTGCATATGTGTTTGATTTCAATTATGATTTCTCTTTAAATTATGTATATGAAAAAGGCTATTTTGATGAAATATATAAAAGATTTAATTTTAAAAATGAGCAAACTAATAAATGGTTTAATGAAATATATAAGGAAACAATTAGATATATAAAAGAAAGATTAGGAAAATAAGAAGGAAAAATGGATGATAGATATAGAAAAATGTAAAAATGAGTTTATAAAGTATGTGCAAAAATATAATTTAGAAAATGATGGAATAAAAAGAAAATTTGGTCATTCTTTAAGAGTAATGGAGAATTCTAGAAGACTTGCAGAACTTCTTAAATTAGATGATGAAGATGTAGAAATTGCTACTTTAATAGGATTATTACATGATATAGGAAGATTTGATGAATATAGTAGAAAAAAAGATAATAAATTTGACCATGGAGACCATGCAGTAGAGATTTTAGAAAATAATGATTATATTTTAAATTATGTAAGTGATGAAAAATATATAAAAATAATTTTAAAAGCAATAAAAAACCATAATAAGTTAGAAATAGAAAAAGGTTTAGATGAAAAAACTATGATGTTTTGTAAGATTATAAGAGATAGTGATAAACTAGATATATTATATGAAGGAGTATATATTTATTGGAATAAAAAAGAAGAAAAAGAAAATGTAGAAAATACAAAATTTAGTAAATATATGGAAGAAGAATTTGTAAAACAAAAGCCAATAAAAAGATTAGGTACTATAAAGAACGATACGATAGATGGATTACTTATGCTTATATCGTATATATATGATATAAATTTTAAAGAATCTTTACAAATAATAGAAAAAGAAGATTATATAAATAAAATTTTAGATAGATTTAATTTTAAAGATAAAGTTACAAAAGAAAAGGTAAACAAATTCAAGAAAATTATAAATAATTATATAAAAGGATGATAGAATTGGGCAAAAAATTGTTAATTACTGAAAAACCATCAGTTGCAATGGAATTTGCAAAAGCATTAAAAATAACTACTAAGAGAAAAGATGGATATTTAGAATCAAATGATTGGATTATAACATGGTGTGTAGGACATTTAGTAACAATGAGCTATCCGGAAAAATATGATGAAAAATTAAAGTATTGGAGATTAGATACATTGCCATTTATACCAGAAAAATGGAAATATGAAATAATACCACAAGTTGCAAAACAATTTAATATTGTAAAAAGTTTGCTTCAAAGAGAGGATGTAGAAGAGATATACAATGCAGGAGACTCTGGAAGAGAAGGAGAATACATACAAAGGTTAGTTTTTATGATGGCAAAGCCAAATCCAAAGGCTAAAATAAAAAGGGTATGGATTGATTCACAAACAGAAGAAGAAATTTTAAGAGGAATAAGGGAAGCAAAAGATTCATCAGAATATGATAGCTTATCAGATAGTGCATACTTAAGAGCAAAAGAAGATTATTTGATAGGAATTAATTTTTCAAGATTATTATCAATAATCTATGGAAGAAGTCTAGCAAATAAAATAAATGAAGATAGAGCGTCTATTTCAGTAGGAAGAGTTATGACTTGTGTACTTGGAATGGTGGTTTCAAGGGAAAGAGAAATAAGAAATTTTAAAAAGACTAAATATTATAAAATTGTAGGTCTCTTTGGAAAGAAAGAGTCAAATTTTAGAGCTGAATGGAAAGTAAACGAAAAATCAAAAATGTTTGAATCACCTAAATTATATAATGAAACAGGATTTAAAAAGGAGAGTGAAGCAAAGGAATTTGTTAAATATTTAAGTGGAAAAGAAGCAACTATAACAGAATTAAAAAAATCAAAACAAAAAGAAAATGCACCACTTTTATTTAATTTAGCAGAGATACAAAATGAATGTACTAAAAGATTTAAAATAAAGCCAGATGAAACTTTGGAAGTAATACAAAATTTATATGAAAAAAAATTAGTTACATATCCAAGAACAGATGCAAGAGTACTATCAACAGCAGTTAGTAAAGAAATTACTAAAAATTTAAATGGTATAGCAAGAGGTTATAAAGACGAAGAAGTACAAGGATTTATAAAGAAAATGATAGATGAAAAATATTCTACAAATCTTGCAAAAACTAAATATGTAAATGATAGCAAAATAACAGACCACTACGCAATTATCCCAACAGGGCAAGGATATGAAAACTTTAATGGCTTGCCACAATTACATAAAAATGTTTATAATGTCATAGTAAAAAGATTTTTGGCTATATTTTATCCACCAGCAGAATACCAGAAAATCCAAGTGACATTAGAAATACCAGATAAAGAAAATAACACTTTAGAGACATTTAGTTGTAGTGAGAAAGTTTGTGTAAAACAAGGATTTTTAGAAATATTAAAACCTGAAAAAAATAAGAAAAAAGAAAATAATGAAGATGGAGAAGAAAGTGAAGATAAAGGAAATAATTTAGAGGTATTAAAAACTTTAAAAAAGGGAGAAAAAATAGAAGTACAAAATTTTGAATTAAAAGAAGCGGAAACATCTCCACCTAGTAGATATAATTCAGGCTCTATAATTTTAGCTATGGAAAATGCAGGTAAATTAATTGAAGATGAAGAATTAAGAGAACAAATAAAAGGTGCGGGCATAGGAACAAGTGCAACAAGAGCTGAAATTATAAAAAAATTAGAGAAGATAAAATATATTAGTATAAATGGAAAAACTCAAATCATAACACCAACTGTTAAAGGAGAAGCAATTTATGATATTGTGTTTAAATCAATGCCAGATATGTTAAATCCAAAATTAACAGCCAGTTGGGAAAAAGGGCTTGATATGGTAGCAAAAAAAGAAATAAAACCAGAAGTTTTTATGGATAAATTAAAAAATTATATAAATTCTAAATTTAATAAATTAGTTATTAAAATGTAAAAATAAAAAGAAAGTAAAATTATTTGCTTTCTTTTTTTAAACTATATATTTTATTTATAAGATTTTTAGATTCTTTTTTTACTAAAGATTTATTTTTTAATGTGTTTTTGTCTAAATAATAAGGTGTGCCAAAAATAACATCTACTTTTGAAAAAAAATTTGGTCTTCTTGATATATATACTGGAATAATTGGAACATGTAATTTAGAAGCAACAAAAACAGCACCATTATGTACTTTAGTTCCTATATCATCTTTATTTTTTACAATACCACCTTCTACAAATATTAAAAATTCACAAGGTTTATTTTCTTTAAAAATAGATAAAGAGTGAAATAAACTTTTAACATCAACCTTATTTCTATTAACTGGAAATACATTATAATGTGTTAAAATTTTTGAAACTAGCTTATTTTTAAATATTTCTGATTTTGCCATAATTGATAAATTTTTTGTTTTGGGAAATATAAAAAAAGGGTCAAATACACTAGAATGATTAGGACAAATTAAATATTTATCATAAATTTCTAAATTTTCAATATTATAATAATGAACTCTAAATAAAAATTTGCAAAATAAAAAGCTTATAAATTTTTTCATAAACATAAAAATCATATCCTTTTGATATTAATTTTTTTTATTATATAAATAATAAAAAATCTTGTCAACAATTGACAAATATTATATAATTTGGTATAACTTTAGTATACAAATGAAAGGAGAGATACAAATGAATGAAAAGAAATATAAATCATTAGTTGTAATATGGGGAGCAATATTTTTAATATTACATGCAATCTCTTTAGTATATGTAGTAGGAATAAATCCAAATGATTTCACATATGCAGAAAAATTAATAACAGCATTTGTTGCAGTTATAATGATTGCATTAGTAATAATTTATATGGCACTTTCATTAAAGAAAAAACCAGCAGGACCCGTAATTGGAATGATAATTGGAGCAGCATATATTGTTAGTTTAACTATTGTTAATTTTATTATAGGTATTTGTTTTATAATTTCTTGTGCTGGAATGTTAAAGATGCTTAATTTAGGTAAAGAAGGAAAAACTAAAGTATCTAAAGAAGAAAGCAAAGAACAAAAAGAAAATTCATAAAAACTGGAGAATGGCATGAATACGATACTAGGAGAACTTGGTAAAAGCCAAAAATTTATAGAGATTGTAAATAAAATAGAAAATGAAAGAAGTCCGATAGCAATATCGGGCTTAAATGACGTTGGAATGGTGAGTTTAGATGTTACAATAAATGAATTTACCAAAAAGCCAATTTGTATATTAACATATAATGAAATACAGGCAAAGAAAATATATGAAGATATAAAATATTTTACTGATAATGTAGTATTATTCCCAAAAAAGGAAGTTGTAGCATATGATTATGTTGCAGAAAGTAAAGAAAATCTATATGAGAGGATAGAAACATTAAATAAAATAAAATCTAAAAAAGTATTAATAGTAGTAACTACAATAGAAGCAGTAATGCAAAAACTTCCAGAAAAAAATATTATATATCAAAATGAATTGAGATTTAAAACAGGAAATTCATATAATTTAGAAGATATAAAAAGAAATTTAGTAGATTTAGGATATGTTAGATGTGACTTAATAGAAGGAAGAGGACAATTTAGTGTAAGAGGGGATATTGTAGATATTTCTATAAATGAAAAAACAGGAATAAGACTTGAATTTTGGGGAGATGAAATAGATTCTATAAGAGAATTTAATATAGAAACTCAAAGGTCAATAAAAAATAGAAACGAAGCTATAATATATCCTTCAAATGAGTACATATTAGAACAAGATGTTGACTTTATATGTGAAAAAATAAGAGAAAAATATAAAGAATCAAAAAATCAAAATATTATTGAAGAAGATATAGAACAAATAAAAGAAGGAAACTATACAAGTAAAATTGATAAATATTTTGATTGTTTTTATGAAAAACAAGAAACGGTCTTGGATTATTTAAGTTCTAATTATGTTATTTTTATTGATGAAATAGGAAAAATAGAAAAACGTAGTGAAAACATAAAACAAGATAGAGAAAATTTACAAAGAGGATTAATAGAAAAAGATAAACAAGTACCAGAAGCAATTACAAATGAATTAGAATTTGAACAAGTTTTGGAAATACTTAATAAAAAACAATTAGTATATATGGAAAAACAAGATAATGAGCCTAAGATAGAAGGGGAAAAATATAGGTTAAATTATAAAGATTTAAATTATTATAAAAGTGAAATTGAAAATTTATTTAATGATTTAAAATATAATTTAAAACAAAAAAAGAATATTTATATATTAATTGAAAATAAAGAAAAAGCAAATAATTTAAAAAAGTTATTAGATGAAAAGCAAATTACTTGCAAAATAGAAGAAAAATTAGACCAAACTATAATAGTAAAAGCAAAGGAAAATATTGTTACAATATCAATTGGTAAACTTTCTTCTGGATTTGAAAATTATGATATAGGTCAGATTGTAATAGATGCAAATGAACTAGTAAGTGGAGAAAAGAGAAGAAGAAGAGTTACAAATACAGCATATAAAGAAGGAGAAAAGGTTGTATTTGCAGATTTAAAAATAGGAGATTATGTAGTTCATAGAAAATATGGAATAGGTATTTATATTGGAGTAAATACAATAAAAGCAGATGGAATTGTTAAAGATTATATTAAAATAAAGTATAGAGATGATGCTATTTTATATATTCCAACAAGCGATTTAGATAGTATAAGAAAATTTGTTGGTGGAGATAAAATAAAACCTAAAGTTAATAAACTAGGAAGCAAGGAATGGGAAAATACTAAAGCTAAAGTAAAAAAGAATTTAAGAGAGGTTGCAAAAGAGTTAATAGAATTATATGCAAAAAGAGAAAAAATTCAAGGATATAGTTTTAGTAAAGATACTCCATGGCAAAAAGAGTTTGAAGATAGCTTCCCATATCAGGAAACAGATGACCAATTAAGATGTATTGAAGAAATAAAAAAGGATATGGAGTCTCCAAGACCAATGGATAGATTACTTTGCGGTGATGTTGGATATGGTAAAACAGAAGTTGCAATGAGAGCAGCTTTTAAAGCAGCAATGGATGGAAAGCAAGTTGCATATCTTGCACCAACAACAGTACTTGCAGAACAACAATATCAAGAATTCAAAAAAAGAATGGAAAAATATCCTATAAGAATTGAGATATTGAATCGTTTTAAAACAAAGAAATATCAAAATGAAGTAATTAAAAAGTTAAAATTAGGTGAAGTTGATATTTTAATTGGAACTCATAGGATGCTTAGTAAAGATGTAGAATTTAAAGATTTAGGATTGTTAATTGTAGATGAGGAACATAGATTTGGAGTAAAAGCAAAAGAAAAAATAAAACAAATGAAGATGAATATAGATGTTTTAACAATGACAGCAACTCCTATACCAAGAACTATGCATATGTCTGTAGTTGGAATACGTGATATGTCAGTTATATATGAACCACCATATAATAGAAAGCCTGTTCAAACATATGTATTAGAATATGATGAAGAAGTTATAAGAGAAGCAATTACAAAAGAACTTGAAAGAGATGGTCAGGTATTTTATTTATTTAATAATGTGGAAGGTATTGAAAGAAAAGCAGAAGAAATATCAGAATTAGTACCTGAAGCAAATGTTGTATATGCACATGGTCAAATGACTGGTTCAAGAATAGAAGAAATAATGCAAGATTTTATTGATAAGCAGTCTAATGTTTTGGTTTGTACTACTATTTTGGAATCTGGAATAGATATTCCAAATGCCAATACAATCATAGTTGAAAATGCTGATAGAATGGGATTAGCTCAGCTTTACCAGATACGTGGTAGAGTTGGAAGGTCTGACAGACAGGCGTATGCCTATATAACATATAGAAGAGATAAGATGTTATCAGAAGTAGCTGATAAGAGATTAAAGGCAATAAAAGAATTTACTGAGTTTGGTTCAGGATTTAAAATTGCTATGAGAGACTTAGAAATAAGAGGAGCAGGAAGTTTACTTCGGAGAAATACAGTCTGGACATTTAGAACAAGTAGGATATGATACTTATTGTGATTTATTAGACCAAGTTGTAAAAGAAATGAAAGGAATTGAAGTAAAACCTGAGGTTGATGTTCAAATAGATTTAGACATTACAAGTTATATTCCTGATAGTTATATTGAAGATAGTAGTGAGAAAATAGATATTTATCAAAAAATTGCTTTATGTAGAACAGAAAAAGATATTCAAGATGTTATTGATGAAATTATTGATAGATTTGGTAATATGCCAAAAGAGTTAAATAATTTATTAGAGATAGCAAGAATTAAACAATTGTGTAAAGAAACTGGAATTGTAAAAGTTACAGAGAAGAAAAACAGGACTACATATTCACAAAATGTTGTATTTTATTTTGATAAGGATAAGTTTGACCCAAGTGTTATAACTATTTTATTAAAGAAATATGGAACTAAAATTAAGTTTTCAACAGGTGTTGAACCATATATTACTTTATTACTTAAAAATCAAAATGATGAGCAACTTGTTAAAGAGATAAAAGAGTTTATAAATACAGTAGGTATAAAAGAAAATAGTAAAGATAATAAATAATAAAAAGGATATGCTTAAATTTATAAGCATATCCTTTTACACTAGAAGCTTTAATTGTTAAACCTTCTAGATAGTATTGTTAAATGAGATTCAATTCCGCTTAAAATTTTAATAGCATCTTTAGGCTCTATTTCACCAGTGCAAACTCGTCTTATGCAATTAGTAATTTCACGGCTTGAGAGAAGATGAAAATTAGGCATTTCTCTTGCATATATACCTATATCTTCTCTAAAGTTTGTGTTTTCATTACATAATTTTAAGGCAGAAATTGCATTCTGAGTGATTTCTAGTGCTTTTTTTATTTCATCAGAATAACCATTAAATTTTAAAGTAGTTGAATTTACCATGATGTAACTCCTTTTGTAAAACACTCATTTAGAGTAATACAAGTTGATTATATAATATGATGTGAAAAAAATCAAATATAAAAAGTGGAAACTCAAAATTTTGAATTTCCACTTCTTAATGTGACTAAAAATTAACATTAAAAATAGTTTTCATTGAAAAGTTTAAGCGAAGTACGCAGTTGCTTTTCAGAATTTGTAAAGAATTCGATGGCTTTTTCAATAGGGATTTCTCTTTCTCCAAGCTTATTCATATAAGAAATAGCTTTATTTCTCCATTCATCAGGAAGAAGAATAGATTTTGAAGACAAAAGAAAAACAAAATAGTTGCGCATCGTATTCATATTAATTTCTTTGCCACACTCTTTTAAGGAAATAAGAATCGTACTATTAATGTTTCTAGCATTTGAAAGCTGTGTATGAATAGTACGAATCTGTGTATCCATATTGTTAAATTCATTAATGATTTTGTTTGCCATGATATTTCCTTATGACTAATAATTATATGGTCAATATTTGCAAAAATGCTCACTTGGAGCATACAACATTTATTATACCATATTTTGTAAAAAATATCAATTTTTACTGAATATATACAGAAAGAGGTATACTTTAAAAGTATACCTCTTTTTGTAGGTAGAAAGGTTTAAGCTGTATTAGTACTATACTGTACGTAAAGCAGCATTAATCGACCTTTCTACTTCTTGGATTCGGATAATGGCTTCAGAAATTCCAATTTCTCTTGAGCAAAGTTGATTGATGCAAGTTATAACTCGGTTTCCACCTATGTAATTGAATTTAGGCATTTTATCAATAAAATCACCTATTTTATCATCCACCTTACCAGCCCTACTACAAGACTTTAGATAGGTAATGATAGTTTTTAAATAGTTTGAAGCTTCCAAAAATTCATTATGAATTTGAGTTTGAACGTTATAAATTTCATGTTGAATTTTTTCTTCAATTGAAATAAGAATATTTATAGCGTCATTTCTTGAAAGCTTATTAGAGGTCATTTCATCAATCATAGTTGGAATGTAGTGTAAATAGCATTCATACCATTGTTGACTACCTTCAGTGATAACTTGAAATTTTGGCATATTCCTAGCACTAGAAACAAAAATGTTAATACTGGAATTGGTTTCTAGTAGCTTAGTAAGTTTTTTAACAAAATTCTTTGCCATCAAAAGCTCAAGATGGTATCTCGCACCATTTCCATTGATGTTGTTTGTCATTATTTCTCCTTGTGACTAATAATTATATTGTCATTTGTTATAAAAGTACTATTTTAGTACATGAAACTATTATACCATATTATGTAAATATAATCAAATTTTAAATAAACTACCTATTACATTTAAGGTAGTTATTTAATTCTTTTATATGGTTTTATTTCATTTGTTAATCCTAATAAATAGTCAATACTTGTATTATAAAATTCTGCAAGTTTAATTAAAGATGAAATTGGAATATTTATTTTTCCTAATTCATATTTACTATAATTTGTTTGAGAAATATTTAAAAATTTGGCTATATCTTCTTGCTTTAAGTCTTTATCTTCTCGTAAATCTTTTAATCTTAGCATGGAATCTCCTTATAACTATTATTACAATTTTTAAATATTTTATTATAGTTATAAAATGACTATTAACAAATAGTTATATTTTAACTAAAATTATTATAGTCATATTATGACTATAATAAAAGGAGGTTAAACAAATGAAGAAAGAAAAGGGAATTACATTAATTGCATTGGTTATTACTATAGTAGTCCTTTTAATTTTAGCAGGTGTATCAATAGCAATGTTAACAGGAGAAAATGGAATTTTAACACAAGCACAAAATGCAAGCAGAGAAACAGGAAGAGCAAATGTAATAGAACAAGCTCAAACTGACATTATGGGAAAACAGGCAGAAAGTGGAATTATAAGCTTAAATAGAGACATATTGGAAGAAATATTTGACCAATATTTTGAAAAAGTACCTAACAATCTTGATGAAAATACATTGTTACAAACAAAAAGTGAATATGGAAATTATCAAATATTAGTATCAGAAATGTATAAAGGAACTTTAGAAAAATTTAAAAAAGCAGTAGATATATCAGCATCAGATTATGGTGCAGTTGTAAATGGATATAATGTTAAGGGTGTAAATGCTTGGAAGATTCTTTATGCAGATGATAGTAATATTTATTTAATAGCAGATGATTATATAAATGTTAAAGATTGTCCAGGTTCAAAAAATTATAAAATAAAACTTCCTATGTATAGTAAAGAATATCGATTATCAATGGATGATGTAATAAAAGATTATCAGGGTTCTGTAAATATAACTGATGATAAGATTAAAAAATTAAACAATGATTATTTTAATGTAAAAAAATATGAAAGTGAATATAAGAATATGAAAGAAGTAGCGTATATGCTAGATACAAATGTATGGAATGTATTTGCACAAGAAGATGCAGAATATGTGATAGGAGGACCAACAATTGAAATGTTAATAAATGCGTATAATGAAAAATATAATGGCATAGATTATAAAGTACAAGCAAGTAATGAAACTGGATATAAAATAAGTAGTGATGATTCAACTTGGGAAGATAGTGTAATATTTGAAGAAAAAAATCCGTTTTTTTCAATAAACTCTGATGAAAAGCTATAGGTATGTGGGTTGCAAGTCCAT
This sequence comes from uncultured Clostridia bacterium, assembly GCA_944386195.1. Taxonomy (GTDB): domain Bacteria; phylum Bacillota; class Clostridia; order TANB77; family CAG-508; genus CAG-269. Next base: position 32,022 of record CALXAD010000005.1, on the reverse strand, counting down.
CTGCTAGATATGATAGAGATATTTTTTATGTGAGTTCTAATGGTAATATATACAATACTTTTGAAAATAGATATGATAATGGGTTTAGACCAGTAGTTTGTCTTAAAGAAGAGACTCAACTTGAAAAAAATAGTGAAGGAATCTATACAATAGTACAAGACTTTTAGATGAAAGATATTATATAATTATTTTGTAAAATAGAAGAACATGAAAAATAATAAAACAAAAAAGACATAAAATGAGAGTAATATTAACATATTTATAATGAACTAAAAAAAGTAAAAATCAAAAGTTTTCAAATAAAATAAAACTTGCTAAAATATAAAAAAAGTTATAAAATACAATAGTACAGTAAATAATAAATGTACTATTGTATTTTTATGAGGTACTTTTTTATTGACATCAAAACATTAAGGAGAATATTATGGATATTATTTCAAGTAAAGATAATGAAATAGTTAAAAATGTTAGAAAATTAAAAGAAAAGAAATACAGAGATTTAGAAAATGCTTATATAGTAGAAGGAATTAAAATGGTAAGAGAAGCTATAGAAGAAAAAGCAGTGATTAGGCAGATAATAATATGTGATGACTGTGAAAAAAGTGATAGTATACCAAAAGAATTAATGTATGAAATAGCAAAATATGATTGTACTTATGTAACAAGTAAAGTATTTAAATATATATCAGAAGTACAAACACCACAAGGGCTTCTTGCTGTAATTGAAAAAAATAATAATACAAATAATAATGAAACTGAAATTAATTATAATGAAGATATAATAGTAGCATTAGATGATATTCAAGACCCAGGAAATTTAGGAACAATACTTAGAACAGTAGATAGTGTAGGGTTGACACAAATAATAGTATCAAAAGGAACAGCAGACCCATATAATCCAAAAGTAGTACGTTCAAGTATGGGAGCAATATATAGAGTAAAAGTTATAGAAAGTGATGACTTATTAGAAACACTAAAAGAAATAAAAAGAAATAAATTTAAAATATTAGTAAGTTCATTAAGAGAAAGTAAAAGTATATATGAAGTTAAATATAAGAAAAAGGTATTAGTAATAGGAAATGAGGCAAATGGAGTAGAAGAAAGAATAATGAATATAGCAGATGAAAAAATAAAAATACCAATGCTTGGAAAAACAGAAAGCTTAAATGCAGCAGTAGCAACAGGAATAATACTATACGAATATGTGAGACAAAAAGGAGACGGAGCTTTTTTGTCTCAAAATTAAAAATGAAATATAGAAAAGAGGAATAAAAAGTGAAAATAAATGTAGTAATGGTAGAGCCAGAAATACCACAAAACACAGGAAATATTGCAAGAACATGTGCAGCAATAGGTGCTAAATTGCATCTAGTACATCCATTAGGGTTTAGTATATCAGAAAAAGCAGTAAAAAGAGCTGGACTAGATTATTGGGATAAATTAGAAATAGAAGAACATATATCTTTTAAAGAATTTTTAGAAAAATATAAACCTGAAGAAAATAATATGTTTTTTGCAACAACAAAAGGAAAGCATGTATATTCAGAACCTAATTATAGTAAAATGGATGAAGTATTTTTATTATTTGGTAAAGAAACAAAAGGACTTCCAGAAGATATTTTACAAAAATATATAGATAAAACAATAAGAATTCCAATGAGAGAAACACTTCGTTCACTTAATTTATCAAACTCTGTAGCAATTGTAGTTTATGAAGTTTTAAGACAAAAAAATTTCGAAAATTTAGAAGAAATAAGTAGCTATTTCGACAAATAATGTCGAATTTTGCGATGAAAAGTTTAAAAAATTATGAGAAAAGTATTGGCTTTTCTCTTTTTTTGTTGTATAGTATATAAAGATTATTTTCCAAAATATTTTAATCAAATTTTTTATCGATAAAAATCCAGAAAAGAAAAACTAAATAAGGAAGTGAGTGTTTGAAGTCTTTTACATATTATGACTATATTAAATATATTCATACCTTAAGGCTTAATGCGATTTTTAGATTAGCAGAAGAAGGTAATGAATATAAGTTAGGCACAAAAGAAAAGACAAAAGAAAATTTTTTATTAGGAAATAAAGAAGAGGTATCAAATTTAATAAATATTTTTTTGAATCCAGGCAAAAAAATATTTCCAAGTGACTTGGCAAGATACAAAAATAAAAATATAGAAAGAAAATATAGAAAAAATCCAATAAAAGCAATTTATAAAATAAAAAACGAAGAAAAATATTATCTAATAGATTATACAGATAATTTAAATACCAAAGAAGAATATAAAATATTAAATTATTGTATAGACATTATATATGAATGGAGTAAATATACAAAAAAAGAAGAAAAGTATCCATTAATTATTCCTATTATTATATATGTGGGGTTGGATAAATGGAAAAGGAATATGAATGAAGATAAAAAAACAGTGAGCTTTTATGTACAAAATAATTATGACCTAAAAATAGACTATAATCTAATAGAAATTAACAAATATTCAGATGAGTTTTTACTACAAAAGAAAAACTTATTTTGTTATAGAATGTTTTTAGAAAAATCAAAGGGAAATAAAGATTTAAAACAAAGAATAGAAAAAATAATAGAAGAATGTACAAATAAAAGAGAAATAGAATATATAAAGGAAAATATATTTTATTTAATAAAAAATTCAATGGAAAGAGCATTAAAAAAAGAAATAAATTTAAATAAGGAGGAATCTAATTTGAGTACTTTATATGAAAGATTAGTTGAAGAATATAAAAAGGACATAGAAACAACTAAACAAGAAGTAAGAAAAGATATAATCAAAAAATTATTAGAAAATAAAGTTTCAGATGAAATTATATTAAATAGTACAAATGTATCAAAAAAACAATTAAAAGAATATAAAAATACAATTAATGATTAGGGAAAGTAAAAGATAAAATAGAACTAACAATAAATTTACTTTAAAAGGAGGAATTTATGGATGAACTAAAAGCAAAAATTGATTATAAAGTAATAGGACAAAGGATAAGAGAAGTAAGAAAAGAAAGAAATATAACACAAGCAAAATTAGCAGATAAATTAGATATATCAGTAGTATTTTTAAGTAGAATGGAAAGAGGAGTTTCAGAAATATCTTTAAAAAGATTAATGCAAATCTGCTCAATATTAGATGTTCCAGTAGAAAGAATTTTGTCAGGTACGCAAAAAGAAAATAGTGTATATTTATTTAAAGAATTTGATGAGTTATTAGAAAATTGTTCTTCAGAAAAAAGAAAACTAATATATGATATAGCTAAAGCTATATCTAGAATAAAGTTATAGAAAATATTCTTTACAAAAAAAGAAAAATAGTATAAACTAGGTCTAGGTGATAAGAAATGTATTTAAAAAGACTAGAATTACAAGGGTTCAAATCTTTTGCAGATAAAACAGTTTTAGAATTTATGCCAGGTATCACAGCAGTAATTGGACCAAATGGTTCAGGAAAAAGTAATATATCAGATAGTATTAGATGGATTTTAGGTGAGCAAAGTATAAAATCATTAAGAGGAAGTAAATCATTAGATATTATTTTTGCAGGAACACAAAATAGAAAGTCTTTAGGATTTGCAGAAGGTTCACTAGTGTTTGATAATTCTGATGGTAGTTTACCTATTGAATATACAGAAGTTACAATTACAAGAAAATTATATAGAAGCGGTGAAACAGGATATTTTATAAATAAAGTGCCATGCAGATTAAAAGATGTATTAGAACTATTTATGGATACAGGTATTGGAAAAGACGGTTATTCAATTATAGGACAAGGAAAAATAGATGAGATTTTAAGTAATAAATCAGAAGATAGAAGGAATATTTTTGAAGAAGCAGCAGGAATTGTAAAATATAGAACAAGAAAAGAAGAATCTGAAAAAAAATTAGAGCGTACAAAACTAAATTTGCTTAGAATTAATGATATTTTATCAGAAATAGAATCAAATATAGAGCCATTAAAACAAAGTGCTGAAAAAGCTAAAAAATATCTAAATTTAAGAGAAGAATTAAAAAATGTTGAGATAGGTTTATTTATCTATAATATAGAAAAATATAAAAAGGATTTAGAAGATATAGTAAATGATGAAGAAATTTACAAAACTCAATGTGAAGATGAAGAAGAAAATTTAAATAGAATAAAATCTTTAAAAGAAGCTCTAAAAGAAGAGATAGACAAAATAACTTCTCAAATAGAAGAAATTTCAAATATAGGTTTTGAAAGTCAAAAAGAAATAGAGATGTTAAATTCAGATATAAGTGTAGGACAAACAAGGATAGAAAATAATAAAGAAAATGCAAAAAGATACCAAAAAGAAATAGAAGAACTTAAAGAAAAATTAAAAGAACTTGAAGAAGAAATAGAACAAAAAAAGCAAAAGAAAGAAAACTTAAAAGAAAATAAAGAAAAATTTCAAAAGCAATTAGAAGAAAAGCAGGAAGAATTAAGAAAAATAACAGAAAAATTATCAAGTAAAGAATTAGAAATAGAGGGATATAAGAAAAAAGTAGAAGAAGATACAGATAAAAGATATGAATTACAAGGAAAAGTTCATGAACAAGAAATTAATTTTGAAAACTTTGAGAAAAGACAAAAACAGATTCAAAGTGAAATTCAATCTAATATCTCAGAATTAGATGGAACAAGATTTGAAAAAGAAGAAATAGATAAAAGTTTTTACGAAATAGAAAATGAAAGAAATAAAATATTAAAAGAACAAGAAGAAATAAAAATAAAAAAAGAAGAAGCACAAAATAAAATAGAAAACTTTGAAAGAAGTATAAATGCATATCAAAGTGAATTAAGAGTAAAAGAAGCTAGACTTAAATTTTTAATAGAAACAGAAAAAGAAAAAGAAGGATATATTAAAAGTGTAAAATCATTATTAAAAGATTGTGAAAACATAAAAGATTTAGGAAAGGGTATGCATGGAGTTTTAGCAAATATAATCGAAGTACCAGAAGAATATCAAACAGCAATAGAAATGTGCTTAGGAGCAAGTTTGCAAAATATCGTAACAGATACAGAAGAAGATGCAAAAAGATTAGTAGAACATTTAAGAAAAAATAATTTAGGAAGAGCATCATTTTTACCAATTACATCTGTTCATGGAAAAAAATTAGATAAAATAAAAGGAAAAGAACCAGGAGTAATTGGTATAGCATCTGATTTAATTAAATATAGTAAAAAATATGAACAAATTGTAACTAATTTACTTGGAAGAACTGTAATTGTGGATAATATGGATACAGCTATTAAAGTGGCTAGGCAAAATAATTATTCTTTTAGGATTATTACTGTAGAAGGAGATATAATAAATCCATCAGGAGCAATTACTGGAGGTTCTGTAACTAAAAAGACAGTAAATATTTTAGGAAGAGGAAGAGAAATAGAAAAATTACAAAAACAAGTAAATGAATTAAAAGAAAAAATAGAAAAAATATCAAAAGAAAAAGAAGAGTATGAAAATTCTATAAAAGATATTTTTGAAAAATCAAAAGAATTAGAAGGAGAATTACAGAAAATAGATATTACATACGCAACAGAAAAACAAAAAGTATTAGCAAAAGAAGAAAATATAGCTAGAATACAAAATAGAATAAGCAAATTAAAAGAAGAACAAGAAAAAATATCAGAAGAAAAGAATCAGGCAATTTCTAGTAAAGAAAATATACAAAAAGAAATAGAAGATTTATCAGAAGAAATAGAAAAATTAGCTAAAGTAATTCAAGATTCTTCAGATTTAAATAAAGATACTCAAAAATATGTAGATGATTTAAATTTTGATATAACAAATTTAAAAATATCAGTAAATTCTTTTGATGAAAGTGAAACATCATTAGATGAAATACAAGAAAGAATAAAAAATGAAATAGAAAATGCAAATAAAAGTATTAATAATAAACAAGTTCAAATAGAACAGATAAAACAAGATAATATTTCATTAGAAAATTCAATAGAAGAAACTAAAGAAAAAATAGAATCAATTAAAGAGGAAGTTAAAACAAGTGGAAGTAAAATAGAACAACTTAAACAAGATAGGATAGAAAAAAACGAAAAATTATCAAAACAAGAAGAAGAGATAACATCTAAATTTAAAATAATTGAAGATTTAAAATCTCAATTGGTTAAAATAGATTCTAAAAAAGAAAAGATAGAAGAAGATATAAATAACATTATTAATAAAATGTGGGATGAATATGAGCTTACGCCTAATAATGTTACAGATTATAAAAAGCCAGAAAATGTTCAAGAAACTCAAAAAAGAGTAAATAACTTAAGGAAAGAACTAAGAGAATTAGGAAGTGTAAATGTAGACGCAATAGAAGAATACAAAAATATGAAAGAAAGATATGACTTTATGTGTGAACAAAGAGTTGATTTGGAAAATACAATGTCTAAATTAAGAAAAATAATTGCAGATATGACACAAACAATGAAAGAACAATTTAAAACACAATTTGATTTAATAAATAAAAATTTCCAAGAAGTATTTAGAGAATTGTTTGGTGGGGGAAATGCTAATCTTAAATTAGAAGATGAAAATAACATTTTAGAATGTGGAATTGATATTAATGTTCAACCACCAGGAAAAAAATTACAAAATATGATGCTTCTATCAGGAGGAGAAAGAGCTTTTACTGCAATAGCTTTATTATTTGCAATATTAAAAATAAATCCAGCTCCATTTTGTGTATTAGATGAAATAGAAGCAGCTTTAGATGATGTAAATGTATATAGATTTGCAGATTATCTAAAGAAGTTTTCAAAAGATACTCAGTTTTTAGTAATCACACATAGAAAAGGAACAATGGAAGCGGCAGATACAGTATATGGAGTAACAATGGAAGAAAGTGGAATATCAAAATTATTATCAATGAAATTGAGACAATAGGGGACGGACCTTTTTTGTCTCAATTTTTATATTTTCTATATTAAACTTTTAAAAATACCAAGAAATATAAGTAAAATTTCTGAATTTATAAACCATGAGTTAGGTAGAAAAGAAGAAAATATAAATAATTAACTTTTAGAATATTTTTACTAATCTCAATATATATTACAATGATAGTACTAAGGCAAGAAAATTTAAATAAATAATGAAAAAATAAATACAGTATGATAAATAAAAATAGTAATAAAAATAAAGAGTCTTGCATAAATATATAAGGAGTAAATGAAGATTAGGGATGTGTCCCAGAATGGACAAAATGTCCAAAAAGAAACGTCCCCAACTGGACTAAACTGAGCTAAACAAAGGAGGGTATTTATGTGGGAAACTTTAAGAAAAGAAGAGGTTATAAAAAAACTTAAGACGAATCCTAAGAATGGATTAAATGAGGAAGAGGTGGTTTTTAGACGAAATAAATATGGAAAAAATAAATTAGATGACAAACCTAAAGAAAATTTATTAGTAAAATTTTTAAAACAATTTAATGATTTTATGATAATTATTTTAATAATTGCATCAATTGTGTCGGCTGGAATATCCTATTTTCAGGGAGTAAATGATTATATAGATTCAATAATTATAATTGCAATTGTAATATTAAATGCACTTATGGGGGTTGTGCAAGAGGCAAAAGCTGAAAAATCAATTGAAGCCTTACAAGAGATGACACCTTTAAAAGCTAAAGTTATAAGAGAAGGAATAACTAAAGAAATAAATGCAGAAGAAATAGTTCCGGGAGATATTATTATTTTAGAAGCAGGAAATTATGTACCAGCAGACTGTAGACTATTAGAAAGTCATAATTTAAAAATAGAAGAATCAAGTTTAACAGGAGAAACAGAACCAGTACTAAAAGATGCTAATATGATAGCTAAAAATGATGTATCTTTAGGAGATATGCTTAATATGGGATTTATGGCAAGTATAGTAGTGAATGGACATGGAAAAGCAGTTGTAACTGAGACAGGGATGAATACAAAAGTAGGAAAGATTGCTAATATGATAATAGAAAATGAATCTCCAGAAACACCAATACAAAGAAAATTAGGACAAGTTGGAAAAACTTTAGGAATAGTATGTTTAGCTATATGTGTAATAATATTTATTATAGGTATGGTAAAAAATATAGACCCTATTGAAATGTTTATGACATCTGTTGGCTTAGCTGTTGCAGCAATTCCAGAAGGGTTACCGGCTATTGTAACAATAGTTTTATCAATTGGAGTAACTAAAATGGCTAAAAATAATAGTATTATTAGAAAATTACCAGCAGTAGAAACTTTAGGAAGTAGTAAAGTAATATGTTCAGATAAAACAGGAACACTTACAAAAAATCAAATGACGGTTGTAGAGATAAATGCTAAAGATAAAGAGTTAGCAACTAAACTTTCAGCTATGTGTACAGACTGTGATATAACATATGAAAAAGGTGAAATTAAAATAAGAGGAGAACCTACTGAAATAGCTTTGGTGCAAAAAGCTATTGATATGAATTATAATAAATTAGATTTATATAAAAAAATGCCAAGAGTAGAGGAACTACCATTTGACTCTAATAGAAAAATGATGACAACAATACATAAAGAAAATAATGGATATTTGGTTATTACTAAAGGAGCACCTGATGTTTTATTAAATAAATGTAATGTAACAATTGGAGAAAAGCAGAGAATAGAGAGACAAAACGAGAAAATGGCTAAAAAAGCTTTAAGAGTAATTGCAGTTGCATATAAGAAGATAGCTACACTTCCTAAAGGAAGAGATTTAGAAAGAATAGAAAATAGTTTGAATTTTGTAGGGTTAATAGGAATGATAGACCCACCAAGGGAAGGGGTAAAAGAAGCAGTAAGAACATGTAAAAGAGCAGGGATAAAGACTGTGATGATAACAGGAGACCATATATTAACTGCAAAAGCAATTGCAAAAGAATTGGATATTTTAGGACCAACAGATAAGGCAATGACGGGAAAAGAATTAGACAATATTACTCAAGATGAATTAGAAAAGAAAATAAAGGATTATTCAGTATTTGCAAGAGTAACTCCAGAGCATAAGGTTAGAATTGTTAAAGCATGGCAAAGTACAGGAGCTGTTGTTGCAATGACAGGAGACGGAGTAAATGATAGTCCAGCATTAAAAAATGCAGACATAGGAATAGCAATGGGGAAAAACGGAACAGATGTAGCTAAAAGTGCATCAGATATGATACTTGCTGATGATAATTTTGTAACAATCGTAAAAGCTGTAAAACAAGGAAGAAATATATATGATAATATAAAAAAAGCAATTCACTTTTTGATTGCAACAAATATAGGGGAAATAGTAACAATATTTATGGGATTAGTTCTAGGATTAAAATCACCATTACTTGCAATTCAATTATTATGGATTAATTTAGTAACAGATTCTTTACCAGCAATAGCTTTAGGTTTAGAGCCACCTGAGAAAAATATAATGAATAGAATGCCAGTTGATAAGAAAAAAGGACTATTTGCAGATGGATTATGGAATAAAATCATAGTAGAAGGAACAATGATTGGAATGCTAACATTAATAGCATTCAGTATAGGAAATAAGTATTATGGACTAGAAGTTGCAAGGACAATGGCATTTGTTTCTTTAGGAATGTTAGAACTTGTTCACAGTTTTAATATAAAAAGTGAAAAATCAATATTTAAAGTAGGAATTTTTGAAAATAAATTTTTAATAGGAAGTTTTATTTTAGGAGTATTTATACAAACAATTGTAGTCATAGTTCCAACGTTTGCTAATATATTTAGTTTAGTACCATTAAATAAGATACAATGGCTGATTACTTTATTTATATCATTTATGCCAATTCCTATTGTGGAATTACAAAAGAAAATAAATGAAACTAAATTTGATAAAATTATATATAAGGAAAAACAAAAAGTATAAAATATAAAGGGGTTTTATTTTTAGAATAAAACTTCTTTTATTTTTTTATAAATTTTACTATTTCATCATCTGGAATGGATAAACTTTTAACAATTTTCTTAAAAGTAGAAACCCTAGTATTTTCTTCATTATGTTCTAATCTTTGTAAATGTCTAGTACTAATACCAATTTCTTCAGCTAATTCTTCTTGTGATAATTTATGTTTTAAACGATATTGTTTTATCATAATTCTTCCTCCAGACTGATATTGAATATCTTAAAATTAAATAAATTATATTATACCGGTATATAAAATAGAACGACATTTTTGTCGTCACAATTGCTTTTTAAGATAAAGTAAGAAGGCAGATAATTTAAATTACAAAAAAAGCTTGCAATTAGCTTAAAAATGTGATAAAATAGCTATGTTTTGAAAAAGATAGATTAAATTTTCAATTCTCTACTTGCTTAAAAAGGCAGGTTATAAATCCAAAGGGAGGTGAAGACGATGAACAAATACGAAAGTATTATCATTGTTAATCCAGAAGTAAATGAAGAAGGTTTAAAAGCTTTAGAAGAAAAATTTACAGGATTAATTAATGAAAATGGTAAGTTAGAATCAGTTGAAAATATGGGAAAAAGAAAATTAGCATATCCTATTAAAAAATTCAACGAAGCAACTTACATATTATTTAATTTTGAAGCAAAACCAGCTTCAATTGCAGAACTTGAAAGAGTTTATAGAATAACAGATGAAATTTTAAAACACATTGTTGTAAAAAAAGAAAAATAAAAACAGGGGCCTATTAAAGTAGGAAAGGTGATAAATAATGAATAAAGTAATTTTAATGGGAAGATTAACAAGAGACCCAGAAGTAAGATATACTCAAACAAATAACACACTAGTTGCTTCTTTTACCTTAGCAGTAAATAGAAGATTTGTTAGACAAGGAGAAGAAAGACAAGCAGATTTTATTAATATTGTAGCTTGGAGTAAACTAGGTGAATTTTGTAGTAAATACTTTAAAAAAGGTCAACAAGTAGGTATCGTAGGAAGAATTCAAACAAGAACATGGGATGATGACCAAGGTGTAAAACATTATGTAACAGAAGTTGTTGCAGAAGAAGCATATTTTGCTGATAGTAGAAGAGATACAGATTCTACTAGTAATACAAATTTTGAAAACGCATTTGGAAATGCACAACCAGGAAGTATGGGTTCTGATTTTGAAATGTCTTCAAATGATGACTTACCATTCTAATAGAAGTTAGGGGGGAATAATAAAATGGCAGATAAAAAACAAAATAAGAAAAATAATAAAAATTATGATGATGATTATAATCCAAGATTCAGAAAACAAAGAAAAAAAGTATGTTTATTATGCAGTGATAAAAACTTTGTTTTAGATTATAAAAATCCAGAGCAATTAAAAAAATTTGTTAATGATAAAGGTAAAATCTTACCAAGAAGAACAACAGGTGCTTGCAGTAAACATCAAAGAGATATAACAAAAGCAGTTAAAAGAGCAAGACACATTGCTATATTACCATATACACAAAATTAATACTTTGTATATTAATAGCTGTAATCTTTGAAATATAAGGATTACAGCTATTTTTATTTTGAGTAAATTAACTAATTTAATGCAATTTTAATGCAACTAGCTTTTTAAAATTAGTTATAGCTATTTTTTTGTTTTAAAATTTTTTGATAAATTATTAATGCTAATATAATAGATAAACTATCTTTTAATAAAAAAGGTAGAGAAACTAATAAAAATGCTTGATAAAAATTAATTCCAGTTATAATACTATATTGTAAGACACCAAGAAAATGACAGCTTATTAATCCTATAAAGGAAAATAAAACTTTTAAAGAAAAGCTGTTAATTTTTTTAGTTTTTGAGCAAAATAATACAAGCAAAATAAAACCTAAAATAAATCCTCCAGTTAATCCAAATAAAGTTCCAAAACCACTTTTACCAGAAGCAAATAGCGGAAAGCCTAATACTCCTAACAATAAGTAAGTTAAAATAGATTTAATGCCTTTATTTGTGGAAAAACAAAATCCAATCATAGCAATTGTAAATGTCTGTAAAGTTAGTGGAACTCCATTAGGTAAAGGAATAGAAACTTGAGAAGCAATAGCAATGAAAAAAGCTGTTATAATGTACATTAATGAATTTTGTATACTAAATGGAATATTATTTGTAACTTTTTTTATATTTTCTAGCATATAAAAAACCTCCTTTTTGAAAATATTAAAAAAATTATATAAAAAAAATAAAAGAAATAAAAGAACTAACTGGTCGGACAAATTTTTAGAAATTATAATAAACTTAATAAACACTTTTCTTTACAATTGTAAATCATTATGATATAATTTTTTCGGAAAAAATAAATGAGGTGAAAAAGATTGAATCAAATATTAAGTGTAGAACCACCTAAAAATAAAGAAAAAAAAGTAAAACAAAAAAAACAATCAATGGGTGGACCAATAGAAATAATAAAAATAGTAAGATTTTTTGCTATATTTATGATGGTTTTTGGAATATGTATTATAGGAACAGGTTCATATTCTATGTATCAAAATTCACAAGTAGGAAATAGTAAAGCAAATCCAGTAATTTCAGTTAAAGAAGCTTCAGATACACAATTAACAATTGAAGTAACAAATAATACACCATTAAGTCAAGTAACATATAGATGGAATAGTGGACAAGATGTACAACTTGATGCAAATGGAAAAAGAACTGTAGAACAAACAATAGAAATTCCAACAGGTGAAAATACTTTATATGTTCATGCGATAGATAATGAAGGAAGAGAAACTAATCATCAACGAACATATACAAGACAAGGAAGCATTAACATCAATTTTGAAGTAGATGGAAGTAATTTAAAGGTTACAGCAGATAGTGCAAATCAACTTTCATACATGACATATAGATGGGACGAAGAAGATGAACAAACAATCCAAATAAATAGCACTTCTACAGAACAGCTAATTGAAATTCCTATGGGACAACATACAATAACAGTATCAGTTGTTGATATAAATAATAATACAGAAACAAAAGAACAAGAAGTAAGAGGAGTTACTAAACCAAATGTAGAAGTTACAACAGACGGTTCATCAAACTTTATTGTTAGAGCTTCTGATGATGAAGGAATAAAGAGGATAGAATTTATTTATAACGAAACAGAAAAATCAGCAATAGATTTAGATAAAGTATATCCAGATGTAGAACAAAGAAAACAATTCGAATATAATCAATTACCAATACGTGATGGAGAAAATAGATTAGAAGTTACAGTTTATAATGAAAGTGGAGTAAGTAACACAGTAAGGGTATTTGTAAAAAAATAAATAAATAAAACCTCCTACAAAAGTAGGAGGTTTTGCTATAAAGGAGAAATAAGTGGAAAAAATATTTGAAATATTAGCCTATTTTCTTATATATTCATTTTTAGGTTGGATAATGGAATCCATATTTAGGTCAATAATAGAGAAAAAAATAATAAATACTGGATTTTTAAAAGGACCAATTTGCCCAATATATGGAATTGGAGCAATAATAATGTTTACATTTTTACGTGGACTAGAAAACAATATAATATTGTTATTTTTAGTATCAATTATAATATTAACATTATGGGAATATATAGTTGGTGTACTTCTTGAAAAAATATTTCATACAAGATATTGGGATTATTCTGACCATAAATTTAATATACAAGGAAGAATATGCTTAAATAATTCAATTTATTGGGGAATATTGGGAGTACTTTTTGTAAAATACATACATCCAAACATACAAAAATTGGTAGAAAAAATAGATATAAATTTACTTTATTTTATAGTAACAATATTAATGATTGTATTTATAGTAGATGCAATTTCAAGTATAGTAAAAATTAAAAATATAAAATTAACACTTGAAAAAATAGAAGAATTAAATAAAGAAATAAAAGAGAAAATAAAAGAATTAAAGATTTTACCAAAAGAAATAGAAGAAAAAGAAAAAATAATAGCTATGCAAAAATTACAAAAATTAGTAGAAAATTTAAAGAAACGTAGAAATCGTACAATAAAGCATTTATATAAAAATGTATATAGATTAAAAAAGGCATTCCCAGCTATTGATACTAAAGAAATAAGAGAAATATTAAATAAAAAAGTAGAAATAATCAAAAGAAAAAACAAATAAAGCCTTGAAAAATTTCCCAATATTAAATATAATGTAATCGAATAAGTAATAAGGAGAATATAAATGGTACAAGAAATATATATAATAGATGATGATGATTCCTCAATTGTAATATTTAGAGAATTATTTAAAAATGACCCAGAATATAAATTTATTAGTGTAAAAACAGAACAGATTGATATAGCATTAAAAAATATTCCATCTTTAATTGTTATAAACGAAGATGCAATAGATAGAGATGTAATAGACCTGTGTAGAAAAATTAGAAAAGATGAGGACAACAATATAACACCAGTAATTGTTGTATCTTCTAAGGGAAGTAGAGAACATAGAGTAAGAATTTTAAGAGAATCAGTAGAATATTTTATAAAAAAGCCTGTAGATGAACAATATTTATACTATACTGTTAAAAATTTAAACAGATTACTATCAAGTAATAGAAGGGTAAGTCCATTAACGGGATTACCAGGTAATGTACAAATACATGCAGAATTAAAGAAAAGAATAGCAAGAAAAGAGAATTTCTGTGTATTGTATTTGGATTTGGATAACTTTAAAGCATATAATGATGTATATGGTTTTCTAAAGGGAGATCAGATAATAGAATTTACAGCAGAAACTATAATTAATTCAGTACATAGTGATGTATTAGAGAACACATTTGTAGGACATATTGGAGGAGATGATTTCGTGGCAATTGTGCCAGGAACTAATTGTGAAAAATTATGTCAAAATATCCTTTCACATTTTGATAGTAATGTAGGAAAATTTTTTACTGAAGAGGATTTAGAAAAAGGGTATATAGAAGTAGCAAATAGAAAGGGAATAATTGAGCAATTTCCATTAACATCATTATCAATAGGAGTGGTTGTTGTAGATGTGGGAAGATTCCATAATATATTAGAGATAAGTGAAGTAGGAGCACAAGTAAAGCATGCAGCTAAATCAGTTATGGGAAGTAGTTATGCAATAGATAGAAGAAGGTAAAATAGAATTCATAAAGGGCTTTGGTTAATACTAAAGTCTTTTTATATGTTCTAAAAAGTATTTTTAAATCATAAAATATAAAAGAAAGATATTTTAGGAGGTTTAAAATGGACAACACTAATTTGTTAGAAGGGGTAGAAGAATTAACTTTATATACAGGTACATATGGAAGAAATGGATGTACTTGTTCATGCATTGGATGTACGCAAGAAAGTTATGGAAGAAGACATAAAGACTATCAAGGTACTATTGAACAAATTGATACAATTATTAAAAAATTACCAAACCTAAAGAATGCTTATTTATTAGGAAATCCAGATGTATCAGTTGATACTGAATTTTGTAATAAAGCGGCAAAAGAGTTTATAAAAAGTGGAAAAAAAGTAATGTTTTCAACATCTGGGATAAATGGTTTAGAAGTAGCAAAAAAATTAACTGATGGTATAGAGGCAAAAGATATTAATTACATAAGTTATAGTGTAGATACTTTAGATGATAAAAAATTACAATATTTAAAAGGAAATAAAAATATCAACATAAAAGAAATAAATGAAGCAATAAAATATTGTATGAAAAAAGGAATAACAGTGAAAATCCAACCAACAATTTGGGAGATAAATCAAGATGATTATAAAGATATAATAGATTTTTACTCAAAACTGGGAATAGAGTGGTTTACATTTCATGCAGGTAGTTTTGAAGCATTGCAGGGAAAAGACATACCAATAAAACATGTAAAGCCAGAAAAATGGATAGAAATAGTAAAAGATTTAAGAAGAATAGCGATAAAAAAAGATTTGAAAATAAAAGCTCCAAAGGTATTTTTAAGTGATGAAGAATGGGAAAAATATAAAATTAATAACAAGGTTTATTGTCAAAATGGAGGAAAAGGATTGCAAATATGGATGCAAGAAGACGGTTTAAAAGCAACATTTTGCCCAGTACTTGCAGAAGTAATGCCAAAATTTATATTTGATATAGAAAAAGAAGAACCTGTAATTTTAGAAAATAAAGAAAATAATTGTATGGTATGTACAAAATGTGTAGATAATAGGATTAAAAATATGTCAGTTGATGGAAAGGGAAAAGAATTCATATTAAATAATGAAATGGTACATAATGTGTGTAGGTATTATTCAGAAAAAGTAAAATATGGATAGGAGATAATTTATGTCAAAAGCTTTAGATATAACTATAAGAGATGTTTTATATGAAGCAAGACGTAATAATAAAAATATAGATAAAAATAAAATCTTTAAGGCATATACATTTGCCGCCGAAAAACATAAAAACCAAAAAAGAAAATCAGGAGAAAGCTATATAATTCATCCATTACATGTAGCATATATTTTAGCAAGTTGGGGATTAGACACTCAAACGATATGTGCTGCTCTTCTTCATGATGTAGTAGAAGATACAAATGCAACATATGAAGATATAGAAAAAAACTTTGATGAAGAAGTTGCTTCATTAGTAGAAGGAGTAACTAAACTTAGTAACTTGTTTAAAACTGTTGAAGAAAAGAAAACTAAAAATTATAAAAAAATGTTTATAGCAATGGAAAAAGATATTAGAGTTATAATTTTAAAATTAGCTGATAGACTTCATAATGTAAGAACTCTAAAGTATTTAAGACGAGATAGGCAGATTGCAATTGCAGAAGAAACATTAGAATTGTATGCACCAATTGCAAATAAGTTAGGAATGAATGATTTAAAAAAAGATTTAGAAGATGGAGCTTTTAAATATTTATATCCAAGATGGTATAGAATTATAAGAGAAGAGTTAAAAGAAAAAATAAAAGAAAATAGAAATAAACTAGAAGAGACTAAAAAAGAAATTGAAACAGAATTAAGAAGACAAAGAGTGTGGTCTATTGTAAGAATAGAGACTAAAAACTTATATGGTATTTTCAATAAAGCAAGAGAAAAAAATATAAAAAATATAGAAGAAATAAAAGATTTATTTTCAATAAAGATAGTAACAAGAAATAAATCAGATTGCTATAGAGTTTTAGGTATTATAAATACTATTTATTCTTTAATACCAGGTTCATTTAAAGATTATATAGCAATTCCAAAAAATAATATGTATCAGGCAATTCATGAGATTTTAATTGGAAAAAGTGGAGTTATGTTTGAAACTAGAATATGTACGTATATTATGAATAATGTTGCAAGATATGGAATAACAAGTTATTTTTCATATGTAATGAATAATTTAAATAAAAAAAGAAATTTGGATTTTAAAGAGAATTTATCAGGTATACGTGATAGTTTAGAATTAGAAAATCCAAAAGAATTTTTAGAAACTTTAAAACAAGAACTTTTAGGTGATGAAGTATATGTGTTTACTCCTAAAGGAGATATAAAGGTTCTTCCTAAAGATTCAAATGTAATAGATTTTGCTTATCTCATACATGGAAAATTAGGAAACTATATTAACTCTTGTAAAATAAATAACAAAGAAATGCCTATTATAACTAAATTAAAAAATGGAGACATTGTAGAAATAATAACAGATAAAGAAAAAATAAATGTACAAGAAGAATGGTTAGGAGAAGTAAAAACTGCAAAAGCTAAAAAAGAAATTTTAAAACTTTTAAAAAAGAATAAACAATATCCAAAACAAGAAAAAGAAATAGAAATAATAGCTAATGATAGAGAAAATTTAGCATTAGAGATAACAAATGTTTTCAAAGAAAATAAAATAAATATAGAAAGTTTAGAAGCAAGTGTTAATGGCAAGAAAGCAAAGATAAAAATAGTTATAGAGATTAAGGCTAAAGATAATATTAAAAATATATTAAATGAAATATTAGAGATTAAAGATGTTATAGGCGCTAAAATAGATTTATAAAAATGCACACTTTAAGTGTGTATTTTTGTTGAAGAAAATAATAAAAAATGATAGAATAAAAAAATAGAGGAGGTAAAGAAAAATGGATTTAAGTTTAGATGTAGGGGACTACAAATTAAACATAAGAGCTGCTGGAGTAATTATACATAATAATAAAATATTAATACATAAGGATGTAAATGAAGACCATTGTTGCATACCTGGAGGAAGAATTGAAATAGGAGAAAATTCGAAAGAAACAATAAAAAGAGAAATAAAAGAAGAGATGGGAAAAGAAGTAGAAGTAAAAAGATATTTAGCAACAATAGAGAACTTCTTTGAATTACACGGCAAAAAATATCATGAACTATTTTTCTTATACCAAATAGAATTTACAAACGAAGAAGATAAAAAAATAGATTATACAATTAAAAATATAGAGGGGAAAGATTACTTACAATATGAATGGGTAGATTTAGATAAATTAGATGAATGTAATCTATTACCAATATGCTTGAAAGAAACATTAAAAATGAAAGATTTCCCAGTACATATGATTAATGATGATTTTAAAGAAAATGTGGAATTAACTAAATAGGAGGATATATATGGAACTATGGGATGTATATGATATCAATAGGAATAAAACAGGAAAAGTGATTGACAGACATAGCAATGATAGATTAAGTGCAGGAGAATATCATTTAGTAACAGAAGCTATAATAATAAATTCAAGAAATGAAATTTTACTAACAAAAAGAGCAAGTACTAAACAAGAATATCCTTTAATGTGGGAATGTACATGTGGGTCTTGTATTAAAGGGGAAAATACTTTACAAGCAATATTAAGAGAATTAAAAGAAGAACTAGGATTAAATTTTAGGGAAAACGAAGCTAATTTTTATAAAACATTAAGAGATGATAATGCAAAAGACTTTAAGGATATTTATATTTTTAAGAAAGATATAGAATATAAAGATATAAGTTTTACTGATAAAGAAGTAATTGATTGTAGATGGGTTACTATAGAAGAGTTTGAGAAGATGAAAAGTGAAAATATAATAGTTTCAACAATTGATTTTAATAAAGAAGATTATGAAAAATGTATAAAACTATAAAGTAAGATAAATTTTATATAAGAATCAAGAAATTTTTAAAATATGGAGCTATCTTAGCAATTATTCTTTTTGCTGTTGCTTTTATTGGTGAAAATCTTAACTCAAAAACAAGTAATACAGCTGTTTTACAATTAGAAAATCAAACACCAGAACAACTATATAATAGTACTAGATATGAAAATAGCTTATATGGAGAAGATGTTGTGAGAGGATATTGTAGTCAATATGGTTCATTTAATGGCATTGGAAAAATAACAAGTATAATAAAATCTAAAATTTTAGAAAAATATGGACAAGGTAGATTTGCTTTTGAAGTATCTTTTAAATACAACCATATAAATGGCAATGGTGATACTATGCTAGATAGAGAGTCAAGTATGACAGTATATGCTATTTATATAGTTAATCCTGATGACACTTATAGGACATATACAAGTGTTCATTATAAAAGATTTTGAACTTGGGAAGAAATAAAAGAAGATGAAGAACTTTGCTATGATGCTTTATTTTCTCCTATATCTTATATACCTAAAATTAAAAAATAAAAATGAAAATATCTAACAATTTTGAATAAAATTGTGGTATAATAAATAATATAAATACAAAAAGGAGATGAAGAATTATGACAATGAAACAAAAAGAACTATATAATGTAATTGAAAGTCTACCAGAAGAATTATCAAATAAAGTTGTAGATTATATAGAATATCTTAAATTTTCTTATATAACAAATAATGCTCCTGATGATTTAGTTATAAAGGATGATAAAGATTTATTGAATAAATTAAAAAAAGGTATGGAAGATACTGAAAACGGAAAAGTATGTACTGTAGAAGAGGCATTTGATGAAGTAAAAGAAATTTTAGCAAACTAAAATGGAGGGTTTGTAATTGAAAAAATACAAAGTACAATTATCTAATCAGGCAAAAAATGATTATAAAGGCATTATTAGATATATAAAATATCAATTATTAGAACCTACTATCGCTGAAAAATATGCAAAGTTAATAAGAAACGAACTTAATAATTTAGCATATCAGCCACAAAAATTTGCAGTTATTGATTATGATATTATAAAAAAATATAATTTTAGAAAGCTAATCATAAAGAACTACATTGCATTTTATAGAATTAATGAAGATGAAAAAATAGTAAATGTAGAAAGAATTTTATATAATGGAACGGACTGGAAAAACAAGTTATAAAAAAATAAGCATACATATTATAGTGTATGTTTATTTTTTAATGTATGCTCCAAATGTAGATTTTAGACAAATATAAAAGTTTTCATTTAGAGTTATTTTTTCATTTTGTGTATAAATTTTCGTACACCTATTGAGCCTAAACGGAATATATGTTAATACAAAGACAGGAGGTGTATATGGAACTATGGATGTATATGATATCAATAGGAATAAAACAGGAAAAGTGATTGACAGACATAGCAATGATAGATTAAGTACAGGAGAATATCATTTAGGAACAGAAGCTATAATAATAAATTCAAGAAATGAAATCTTACTAACAAAAAGAGCAAGTACTAAACAAAAATATCCTTTAATGTGGGAATGTACATGTGGGTCTTGTATTAAAGGTGAAAATACTTTACAAGCAATATTAAGAGAATTAAAAGAAGAACTAGGATTAAATTTTAAGAAAAACGAAGCTAATTTTTACAAAACTTTAAGAGATGATAATGCAAAAGATTTTAAAGATATAATAGTTCCAACAATTGATTTTAATAAAGAGGATTATGAAAAGTGTATAAAACTATAAAGTAAAACAAAATAATAGGAATAGAATTAGAAAAGGCTTAATATAATAAATATAATAAACTATTTATATAGGGGTTATGTTTATGGTAATAATAAGCCAAAAAAGAATAAAAATTATACTATCTTGTATTTTAATTTCCTTATTTGTATTTTCTGTACATATAGCCAAAGAAGAAAATGAACTAGATACAAATAATAAAACATCAGAAGTAACAGCAACACCTGTATCAGGAAAAACTGTTATACTAGATGCAGGGCATGGATTACCAGATGCAGGAGCAGAAAGTAAAAATGGTACAACAGAAGAAGAAATTAATTTGAAAATAGTATTAAAAACACAAAAATTATTAGAACAAAGTGGATGTAATGTTTTATTAACACGTTCAGATGATGAGGCAATATATGATTTAGATAGTAAAACGTTAAGACAAAAGAAAGTATCTGATATAAAAAATAGAGTAAAAATAGGAAACGAATCTTCTGCAGATATATTTGTCTCAGTTCATCTAAATAAAATTCCACAATCACAATATTATGGTTGGCAATGTTTCTATAATACTAAAAATGAAAAAAGTACTGATTTAGCAAAAAGTTTACAAGAAAATTTAAATGAATCAATTCAAAAAGAAAATGATAGAGTTGCAATGAAATTAGATACAGTATATTTAATGAAAAATGTAGAAATTCCAATTAGTATCGTGGAATGTGGATTCTTATCTAATCCGCAAGAAGAGAAGGAGTTACAAGAAGATAGTTATCAAGAAAGACTAGCTTGGGGAATATATAATGGAATAATGGATTATTTCTATAATAATTAAAAATAAATTTTATAAGATAAATCTTTACTTTTATATTTTCTTAATGTTATAATAAAAGAGTAGGAAAGAAACCAAGGAGGAGCAAGTATGGGAGAAACGTTTGATAGTAAAAGAAATAAATTTATGGAGGCTTATGCATATCCAGCTATAAATAGTAAAGGAAGAATGTTAAGAGCAGCACAAAGGGAAAGTATGAAATATAAAACAAACAGTCAAAAAGTAAGTAATAGAAATGTAAAAACAGGTAAAAAAACAGTAATAAATAAACCTAAAGTACAACAAAAACAAAAATTTACAGGTTCAAGAAAAAAGATGATAGGAGTACTTGTAGCAGCAATAGCAGCAGGAACACTTGCTATTGGAATTGGTGCAAATAATGCATATCAAAATAGTAGACCAGAAAATCAACCAATAACAATAAGCCAAGCTATGCAAAGTGGAGATACAGCTAAATCATTAGGAATAAATGAACAAGATTTACAAACATTACAAAATTATCAAGAGGCACTTCAAAATGATGATATATCAAATCAAGAATTACTTGATATAGCAACAAACATAGATGGACTTCAATTAAATATTATAAAAAGTAAAGTTGGAAATTTATTAGGAGTATCCCCAGAAAAAGTTAAAATAAGTGCTACTGTAAATAATCCAGAAGAATTACATGAGACTATAAAAGTAACAGATGAAGATTACAGAACAACAATATATTCTTCAAGAGATTTACTAGATAATGTTTTGGGAGGAAGTAATAAAATTTCACGAGAAATGTCAGAATATATCAGAGGAATTGCTGATATGCAAGACTTTGCATATGGTATTCAAGCTGAAAATTTTGATAGAGATGAAGTAATAGATAGGTCACAAGAAGAATTAGAAAAAACATCACAATTTGCAGCAGGAGAAATGCAAATAGATGATAGAGGAAATATTTCAATAGATATGACAAAAGTAAAAGATATAAATAATGAAAAAGATGATGAACAAAGATAATAAAAAGAGCTCTCTTAATTAAGTGAGCTCTTTGTTGAAAGAAAGAGAGGGAGAAGTTCCTAATCGAGATTAATATTTTGCACCAACCTCGGTGGTACCGGTGATAATCATCGGAGTTAAGTTTCCTTCGACTGAAACCAGCACATTAGGAACAGCGTAGATTGGTCTCATGCATACTGCGGATGGAGAGTCTACAAATGGCATGAAGCCTTTCAGTTCAGGCTTAATTTTCCCTTCCTCAATAGCTTCCAGAATTTCTGCTATTTTCGATGGAGCAGATTCGTCATCTGGAATTACAGTGGTTTTTCCTTTGGTGAAGTTATCAATAAAGATTCCTTCATCTGGAATATTTACCATTTTAATCCTTTCAATCAAAATACAATTTACACTGCAATTTGCAGTATAAATATATTATAACATTATTTACATAAAATTGCAAAAAATGAAAAATTACAAAAATAAAAAATGATTAAATAAGATAATTCACAAAATGCATAAAATTACCACTCTTTGTAAACAATATGTGTAAAACAACATAATTTACAAGGAGTGGAATTTTTTTGAAAACAAATAAAATATTAAAAATAAATGGAACACCTTTAGACAAATACCAACTAGAAAAGTATTTAGAAAAAATAGCAAGTAATCATAATTTAGTAGGAAAATCACAAAAAAATACTTATCCTGTACCACATATGCTAGAAAGTTTTAAAGTAATACAAGATGTATATAATTTATTAAATGAACATTTAAAACTAGGAATAAGTATACATCCAGCAGGAGAATGGTTGCTTGATAATTTATATGTCATAGAAGAATGTGTAAAACAAATAGAAAAAGAATTAACATTAAAAAAATATACAAGTTTTTTAGGAATAGCAAATGGACAATATAAAGGGTTTGCAAGAATATACGTGTTAGCTTCAGAAATAGCTGCATATACAGATAATAGAATAGAAAGAAAAGATTTAGAAAGTTATCTTGCAAGTTACCAAACAAAAAAGACATTAAGCATGGAAGAAATATGGAATATAGGAATATTTCTTGAAATTGCAATTATAGAAAATATAAGAGAAGTTTGTGAAAAAATATATATATCACAAATGGAAAAATATAAAGCAGAAAATATAGTAGAAAGATTAGTAGAAAACAAAAATAAACAAGAACAAGTATTTAAAAATAATAATATAAAGAAAATAGAAAAAAATGTATTAAATGATATGCAATATTCATTTGTAGAATATATGTCATATATATTAAAAAGATATGGTAAAAAAGGATATAGTTATTTAAAAGCATTAGAAGAAATAGTTGAACTTACAGGAACAAATGTATCAGAAATAATAAAAAAGGAACATTTTGATATAGCAGTAAGAAAAGTTTCAATAGGGAATAGTATAACAAGTATAAAAAAGATTCAAAGAATAAATTTCTTAGAAATATTCGAAAAAATAAATGGGGTAGAAGAATTATTAAAACAAGACCCAAGTTCTGTTTATGAAAAAATGGATATAAAAACAAAAGAATATTACAGAAATAAAATAAAAGAAATATCTAAAAAAACAAAAATCTCAGAAATATATATAACAAGAAAATTATTAGAGATAGCAAATAAAAATGAAGGAAAAGGAAAGAAATCTCATATAGGATATTATTTAATAGATGAAGGTATAGAAGATTTATATAAAGAGTTAAAATATAAAATTCGAAAGCCTATAAATATAAAGGAAAAAACAAAAATTTATATATCAACAATAATTATATTTAGTTTAATACTTTCATTTTATTTAGCTAGTCTTTTAAATAATAATATAAACAATTTAGCTGTTTTAATAATTTCTTGGATTTTATTTTTTGTGCCAGCAACAGAGGTTGTAAATCAAGTTATATCTTATATATTAAGTAAAATTGTAAAACCTAAATTAATACCAAAACTAGATTTTTCAAAACGGAATAAATAAAGAAAATAGCACAATGGTTGTTATACCAACAATAGTAAAAACAAAAGAAAAAGCAGAAGAATTAATGAAAAAATTAGAAGTATTTTATTTAGCAAATAAATCAGATAATATATATTTTTGCTTATTAGGAGATTGTACAGAAAGCAATAAGCAGGAAGAAGAATTTGATAAAGAAGTAATAAAAGAAGGAAAAAGGCAAGAAAAAATTTTAAATGAAAAATATAAAAGTAATAGTGAAATTCCAATTTTTAATTTTATATATAGAAAAAGACAATGGAACGAAAAAGAAGGCTCATATTTAGGTTGGGAAAGAAAAAGAGGAATGCTTTTAAAATTTAATGAGTATTTGCTTGGAAATATAGATAATCCATTTAGAGAAAATACAATAGAAGAATATGAAAATAAAGAAGAAATAAAAAAAGAATTGAGAAATATAAAATATGTAATAACATTAGATTCAGATACAGATTTAAGTTTAGAATGTGCATTTCAATTAGTAGGGGCAATGGCACATATTTTAAATAGACCACAAATAGATGAAAAGAAAAATATAGTAACAAATGGATATGGAATTATGCAACCAAGAGTTGGTATAAACTTAAATATAAGTAATTATAATTTATTTACTAAAATATTTGCAGGAGCAGGTGGAATTGATTCATACACAAATGCAATTTCTGATTTATATCAAGATAATTTTAAAGAGGGAATTTTTACAGGGAAAGGAATATATGATTTAAAAGTTTATTCTAAAGTATTAAAAGATGTAATACCAGAAAATAAAGTATTAAGTCATGATTTATTAGAAGGATGTTATTTAAGGTGTGGTTTAGTTTCAGATATAATGTTAATGGATGGATATCCAACTAAATACAATAGTTTCATGAATAGACTTTCTAGATGGATAAGAGGAGATATACAAATTATGGGTTGGCTATCTCCTAAGAAAAAACTAAATTTATTATCTAGATATAAAATATTTGATAATATACGTAGGAGTTTATTAGAAATAAGTATAATATTTTCACTAATTTTTACAGGAATATGTGGATATATTTATAATAAAAGTGTTTTAGGAATAGTCTTAAGTTTAATAGTAGTTACATTAATTCCTTTTATATTAGAACTTATAAATTACTTAGTATTTAAGAAAAATGGAGAACAAAAACAAAAAACATTTACACCAAAAATTTCAGGAATAAAAGGAAGTTTCTTAAGAGGAATACTAACACTTGGATGCCTTCCTTATAAAGCATATATATCATTAAAATCCATTGTAACTAGTTTATATAGGATGTTATTTAGTAAAAAACATTTGCTTGAGTGGATGACATCAGAAGAAGCGGAAAAACAAGCAAAAGAAGATATATTTCCATATATAAAACAAATGATAGTAAATATTGTTTTAGGAATTATTTGTATATTTACTGGTAATATTTTTGCAATCATTTTAGGTGTCTTTTGGATTATAACGCCTATTATTATGTGTTATATAAGTAAAAAGAAAAAGAAAGAAAAACAAGTAGAAAAATTAAATAATGAAGAAAAAGAATATGTAAAAGAAATAGGAAAAAGAACATGGAATTTCTTCCAAGAATATTTAACTAAGGAAAACAATTATTTGATTACTGATAATTATCAAGAAAATAGAAAAGAAAAAATAGTTCCAAGAACTTCTTCAACAAATATAGGTTTATCACTTCTTGCAGTAATTTCAGCATATGACTTAGAATATATTGATAAAACAAGAGCACTTGAATTATTAAAAGAAATGATTTTAGTAATAGAAAGTCTTCCAAAATGGAATGGGCATTTATATAATTGGTATCAGATAAAAACAAAAGAGCCATTAATTCCAAGATATATATCAACAGTAGATAGTGGTAATTTTGTAGGATATCTTTTTGTTGTAAAATCATTCTTAAAAGATATGATTAGCAAAGAAGAAAATAAAGAAAAAGAAGAATTAGAAAATTTATTATTAATAGTTGATAATTTAATAAATAATACAGATTTTAAAGCATTATATAATAATGAATTACAAATATTTTCAATTGGATTTAATGTAGAAGAAAATAAATTAACAGATTCATATTATGATTTATTAGCATCAGAAGCAAGACAAGCTAGCCTAGTTGCTATTGCTAAAAAAGATGTACCTTCAAAACATTGGAATAGTTTAAGTAGAACTTTAACAACTTTAGGAAAATATAAAGGTTTAATTTCTTGGTCTGGAACAGCTTTTGAATACCTGATGCCAGATATAAATATACCAAGATATCAAGGAAGTCTTCTTGATGAATCTTGTAAGTTTATGATTATGAGCCAAAAAATATATAGTAAAAAATTAAATATACCATGGGGGATATCAGAAGCAGCATTTAATGTAAAAGATTTAAAATCAAACTACCAGTATAAAGCATTTGGTATACCATGGCTTGGATTAAAAAGAGGCTTAGGCGATGAACTCGTTGTATCTAGTTATGGAAGTATTTTAGCAATAGGAGATTGCCCAAAAGAAGAAGTAGAAAATTTAAAAAGATTAGAAAAAGAAGGAATGTACCAAAAATATGGATTTTACGAATCTATAGATTATACACCAGAAAGAGTGGAAAAAGGAAAAACATCAAGTGTAGTAAAAACATATATGGCACACCACCAAGGGTTAATACTTCTTTCAATTAACAATTTGTTTAATGATAAAATCTTACAAAAGAGATTTATGGAAAACCCAGAAATGCAAGCAGTAAGTATATTATTACAAGAGACGATGCCAGAAACAGCAATTATAACAAAAGAGAAAAAAGAAAAGGTAGAAAAACTAAAATATAAGGATTATGAAGATTATATAATAACAACTTATAATAAAATAGATGAAAGATTAATAACAGGAAATGTTATATCAAGTGAAGATTATGTAATAGCAATGAATGAAAAAGGAGAAGGTATAAGCAAATATAAAGATATTTATATAAATCGTTTTAAACCAACAGATGATTATTCCCAAGGAATATTCTTTGTTATGAAAAATATTAAAACTAAAAGAATATGGAGTTCTAACTATTCATTTAATGAAAAGAAAGAAAATAATTATCAAATAAGCTTTATGCCTGATAGATGTAAGCAAGAAATTTTAGAAGGAAATATAAAAACAAAAATACAAACAACAATAAGTTCAAATGAGCCAGTAGAATTAAGAAGAGTTAGTTTAGAAAACCAAGGAAATGATGAAGAAATAGTAGAAGTAACAGTTTATTTTGAACCTGTTTTATCAAAAAAAGAAGATGATTATGCACATCCTGTATTTAATAACTTATTTTTAATAACAAAATTTGATGAAAAAACAAATAGTATAATTGTAAAAAGAAAGAAAAGAGAACAAAATCAAAAAGAAATGTATTTAGCAGCTGGGTTATCCACAGTTAGTGAAACAATTGGGGATTTAGAATATGAAATTAGTGAGTCAAAGTTCATAGGAAGAGGAAATCTTGGAATCCCTAAAATGATAGAAAATGGTATTCCATTATCAAAAAAAATAGGATTAGTTACTGAGCCCATAATTGCTATGAAGAGAACTGTAAAAATAAAGCCAAATGAAACAGTATGTGTCGATTTTGTTTTAAGTGTTGGAGAAGATGAAGAAAAAGTAGAAAAGAATTTGGAAAAATATAAAGTATATGAAAATGTGAAAAATGAATTTGATTTATCAAAAGCAAGAGTGGAAGCAGAAAGTAGGTATTTAGGTGTTAAAGGAAAAGAAATTGCAATATATCAAAAGATACTTTCATATATTGTATTTGATAATCCAGTAAAATCTGAAAGACTAAAAAAGGTGAATTTGGGAGAATATAAGCAAAGTAATTTATGGAAGTATGGAATATCAGGAGATTTACCAATTATATTAGTAAAAATAAAAGATGTTAATGATAGTTATATTATAAAAGAAGTATTAAAAGCATATGAGTTTTTTAGAACTAAAAATGTAGATGTAGAATTAGTTATATTAGATGAAGAAAAACACAGTTATGAAAATTATGTAAGAGAAGAAATAGAAAATGAGATATTAAATAGACATATGTCATATTTGAAGAATATAAAAGGTGGAATTTTTACACTAGTAAAAGGAGAAGTTGATAAAAAAGATATTAGCTTATTAGAATTAATTTCAGCTGTTACTATTGATTGTAAAAAAGGTGGATTAGAAAATAATATAAGAGATTTAGAAGAGGACTATTTAGATAATTACAAATTAATAAATGATAGTGAAACAAATATTGTACCTGTAGAAGAAGATAATGATGATATTGATATTTTAGAAAATAAAGAAAAATTAAAATATTATAATGAGTATGGCGGTTTTTCTGAAGATGGTAAAGAATATTTAATTAGAGTAAATAAAGAAAATAGACTTCCTACTGTTTGGGCAAATATTCTAGCAAATGAAAAGTTTGGAACAGTTGTTACTGAAAATATGGGAGGATATACTTGGTTTAAAAATAGTAGATTAAATAGGGTAACAGCTTGGGATAATAATCCAAGTTTAGATGTACCAAGTGAAGTTATTTATTTAAGAGAAGAAAATGGTAAATCATGGTCGTTAGGTTTAAATCCAATGCCAGATAATAAAAATTATAATGTTATCTATGGTTTTGGATATGTTAAGTATCTACACAAAAGTTGTGGTATAGAACAAGAATTAGAGGTGTTTGTTCCAAAAGAAGATGCATGTAAAGTAAGTATTTTAAATTTAAAGAATACGACACCAAATAGAAAGAAATTAAAATTATATTATTATATAAAACCAGTACTTGGAGAAGATGAGGTTAAAACAAATGGATATTTAAATGTTACTTTAGATAGAAATAATAATATTGTTTATAGTAAGAATTTATATAAAAGAGAAGAGCAAGATTATTTTATATATCTTTCTTGTAGTGAAAAGATAAAATCTTTTACAGGAGATAAGAATTCATTTTTAGGCTTAGGTGGACTTTCTAATCCAGAAGGATTAAAAAAGGAAAGGCTAAATAATGATAATGGCTTAGGTAAAAAGTCATGTATGGTATTTTCAATAGATATTGAATTAGAAAGTTATTCAAATAAGGAAATTTCTTTTGTATTGGGTGCAGATGAAAATTTAATTGATTGTAAAAATATTGCTTATAAATATAATAAAATAAATAATTGTAAACAAGAACTTAATTTAAGTAAAAATTATTGGAAAGATATTTTAGGAAGACTTCAAGTTTATACACCAATAGAATCTACTAATATTTTATTAAATGGTTGGGTAACGTATCAAACAATTGCAAGTAGGTTACTTGGAAGAAGCGGATATTACCAATCAGGTGGAGCTTTTGGTTTTAGAGACCAACTTCAGGATACTTTAGGATTAAAATATTTAGAACCTAATATTATGAAAAAACAAATAATAAAACACAGCAAACATCAATTTATAGAAGGAGATGTAGAACATTGGTGGCATGATGAAACTGGAAGAGGAATTAGAACAAGATTTTCTGATGACTTACTTTGGATTGTTTTTGTTACTATAGAATATATTAAGTTTACAGGAGATAAAAGTATTTTAGATATAGAAACTCCGTTTTTAAAAGGAGAAGAACTAAAAGAAGGTCAAGATGAAAGGTATGATAAATATTTAGAAAGCAATGAAAAAAGTTCTATATATAATCATTGTATAAGAGCAATAGAAAAATCTTTGAATTTTGGAGAAAATGGACTTCCTAAGATAGGTTCTGGCGATTGGAATGATGGATTTAGTACAGTTGGAAATAAAGGAAGAGGAGAAAGTATATGGCTTGGATTCTTTTTATATTATATTTTGGATAATTTTATTCCAATTATAAAAGAAGAAGAGGAAGAAGAAAATAATAAATTAGTAGAAAAATACGAAAAAGTAAAACAAGATTTAAAAAGAGCTTTAAATACAAAAGGATGGGATGGAAGATGGTATAAAAGAGCATATATGGATGATGGTAGTATCCTAGGTAGTATGGAAAATGATGAGTGTAGAATAGATAGCATAGCACAAAGTTGGAGTGTTATATCAAATGCGGGTGATAATGATAAAAAATATATTTCTATGGAAAGCTTGGAAAATCATTTAGTTGATAAAGAAAATGGAATTATAAAATTATTAGACCCACCTTTTGAAAAAGGAAAGTTAGAACCAGGATATATTAAAGCATATTTACCAGGAGTTAGAGAAAATGGGGGACAATATACACATGCAGCAGTCTGGGTTATTATTGCAGAAAGTTTACTTGGCTTTGGCGATAAGGCACTAGAGTTTTACAGGATGATTAACCCAATTGAGCATTCTAGGACTAAAGATGCTTCTAATAAGTATAAAGTAGAACCATATGCGATAGCAGCAGATATTTATGGACAAGGTAATTTAATAGGTCGTGGTGGTTGGACTTGGTATACTGGTTCTAGTAGTTGGTATTATAAAGCAGGTATTGAATATATTTTGGGGTTAAAGATAGAAAATGGTTATATGACAATCGACCCTTGTATTCCTAAAGAGTGGAAAGAATATCAAATACAGTATAAATGGAAAGATAGTATTTATCATATTAATGTAAAAAATCCTAATAATAAAAATAGGGGTGTTACTAAAGTATTGCTAGATAACAAAGAGGTTGAAAATAAGATTAAATTAGATGGAGAAAGAAAGATATATCATGTTGAGGTAGTTTTATAAAAAATAAAAAAAGTATTTACAAAAAGAAAATTTATGTATAAAATAAGAAAAGTAAAAAAAGAAAAAAGACGAAAGAAGAGGAGTAAAAAACGATGAAGGCTACAATCCTTGGTACTGTAAGAGAGAGAGAGAGAGAGAGAGAGAGCTACACTTTAGTGAAATAAAGTATAGTATTATTAATCATAGAATAAAAAAGATAGCAAAATACCTATATAGAGATAGGCTTATTTTGCTATCTTTTTTGTTGCTTTAAAAAGAAAAATAAATAAAAAAAGAAGGGAGGAATGAAATATGAGTAAAAAGGAAAAGCAAGTAATAGGAGTGTTAATAGGAATAGCAGTAATAGCAATAATAGTGGTTTTAATTGTAAGTGGTAAAAATAAAGAGGATGAAAATATAGCTAATAATGAAACAGTAGAAAGTAATGCAGTAGAAGAAAAATATGTAGAAGTATTAGAAGATGGAACGAAATTAAATACAAGTGAAAAGCTAAAGGAAACAAAAGAAATAGATGGAATGGAAATAAGTAATATGCAACTCACAGAAGAAGGAAATATAACAAAGCTATTAGGAACAATAACAAATAAGTCAAATGCAACAAAAGGAGATTATGAAATAAATATAAAACTAATAGATGAAAATGGAAAAGCACTAACAACATTAGTTGGATATATAGGAGAGTTAGAGCCAGGAGAAAGTACACAATTAAGTACAAGTACAACATTTG
>CALXAD010000004.1 GCA_944386195.1 uncultured Clostridia bacterium | reverse complement strand
ACTTAACATTATATATTAGGTTTCTATATGTGTCTATTTTTTTACATATTTTGTTGCATTAATTTTTTGAACTCATCTTATTGTGATAAAGAACTTGGGTCAATTCCATATTGTTGATACATCCAAGACATATAATCAAATGGTGTTAATGTATCTGGTAAATCATAATTTACGCCTTGTGTATCAACTCTTATTGATGTAATTTTTACAGGATTTACTGGTGTACTTTGTTCTGTATTACCTGTTTGTTCGCTATCATCTGCAACTTTTACTTCTACATTTTCTATATTATGTACAATATCCATACCTTCTATAACTTTACCAAATGCTGTATAATATCCATTTAATGAACTATTTGCTTTCGTCATAATAAAAAATTGTGAACTACCGGAATTATAAGACTCTTCCGTTAATGATGATGAATATGATGTATAATCATTTCTTGCCATTCCTATTACACCTTCATCAAATTTTAAATCATTATCTACTCCATTTGCTATAAATTCACCTTTAATACTATATTCTTTGTCTTCTCCGCCATCTTTTAAATCTGATAATTTAGCAGAACCCTCTCCTGTTCCTTCTGGGTCTCCACCTTGAATCATAAAGTCTTTTACGATTCTATGAAATGTTAGACCATCATAAAATCCACGATTAGCAAGTGCTATAAAGTTTTCTACAGTTTGAGGTGCTTTATCTGGGTATAATTCTATCTTTATTGTTCCAAAGTTTTCAACTTCCATAGTTGCAATAGGATTTTTTATTTCCATAGTTGCATTTTTATAATATCCCCATGATACAAACGCTATTAAAGCTATAATTATTAGTAAACAAATAATCCATACTATATTTTTAAATATTTTCATTTTTCTTTTTCTCCTTTTCTATATTAAATTATCAAAAATAAACTGTTCTTGCATTCTTTTTAATGATTGTTTAATTGTCCTTGCTCTTACTTCACCTATTCCATCAACTTCGTCTAAACTTTCAATATCTGCTGCTAATATATGTTGAAAAGATTTAAATGAATCTACTAAATTTTCTACTATATTACTTGGCATTCTTGGTATTTTACTAAGTATTCTATATCCTTTAGTATAAACTCCTACCTCATCATAATTATCAAAATTTTCATAACCAAGTAATTTTGCAATAACAGCTTCTTTTGAAATGTCTTCATAACTTAATTCTTCTAAACTTTGAATTACACTTTCAGTAGTTCTTTTCTTTTTGCCTGTTCCTGGTACTAAATAATCTTTAATTATTAATTCTTCTTCTTTTTCTAATCCTCCAATAAGCTCTTCTAGTTGCATTTTTACTAGCCTTCCATCACTACCTAATTCATATATTTGCCTTTGTATTTCTTCTACTATTTTCATAACCATTTCTGCTCTTTGTATTGCAACTATCACATTTTTCAAAGTTACTATATCATTAAACTCATATTCATTCAATATATTAAGTTTATTATCAAATACTTTTTTATATTTTTCAAGTGTTTGAATTGCTTGATTTGCTTTATTTAACACTGCATCTGTATCTTCTAATATATGTCTATCATTTCCTTTAAATACAGTTATTATACTTCTTCTTTGTGAAATACTAATTACTAATTCACCAGTTTGTTTTGCAGTTCTTTCTGCTGTTCTATGTCTAGTTCCTGTTTCTAATGTTGTAATTTCATGTGATGGTATTAACTGTGCATTAGCATATAGAATTTTCTTTAAATCACCACTTAAAACAATTGCTCCATCCATCTTAGCTAGCTCATATAATTTCGATGATGTATAATCTTCATTAATATAAAAACCACCATCTACTATTTGTTTTATTACATCTGTATTATCTGTAATCAATAGTAAAGCTCCTGTTCTTGCTCTTAATATGTTTTCAAGTCCATCTCTTATTGGTGTTCCTGGGGCTATTAATTTTAAAATTTCCGTTATATTATCCTCTTTGCCTTTTCTCAAAACTAATTTCCCTACCTTTCTTATTTTAGACCAATCTTTTTTAAGGCTTCATTTATATCCTTGATGCCTATTATATCTAATTTATAATTATCTTTCAAGTCTTTTTTATTACTTTCTGGAATTATACAACTTTTAAATCCTAATTTTTCCGCTTCTTTTAGCCTTTTTTCAATTAAATTAATTCTTCTAACTTCTCCTGTTAATCCAACTTCACCTAATATAACCATATTTTTAGGAATTGGTATATTTTTAAAACTAGAAGCCGTAACTAAACATATTCCTAAATCAATGGCTGGTTCATTTACTTTTAATCCTCCAACTACGTTTATATACACATCTTGTGACCCTAACATTATTCCAGCCTTTTTTTCTAATACAGCTAATAGTAAAGATAATCTATTATAGTCAATACCATCAGCAGTTCTTTTAGGATACCCAAAAACTGTTGATGTTGTCAATGCTTGTAATTCAACTAAAAGAGGTCTTGTTCCCTCCATAGTAGCTACAATACAAGAACCAGCTGGATTATCCTCTCTTTCTGAAATTAATATATCTGATGGGTTAGTTATTTCACACATGCCTTTATCTTTCATTTCAAACATACCTATTTCATTTGTTGAACCAAATCTATTTTTTACACCTCTTAATATCCTATAAGAAAAATACCTTTCTCCTTCTAGATATAAAACTGTATCCACCATATGTTCTAATACTCTTGGACCTGCTATATTTCCTTCTTTTGTAACATGTCCAATTATAATTGTTGTAATCCCTCTTGATTTACAAACTCTCATAACTTGTCCGAGTTATCTCTCTTACTTGACTTACACTTCCAGCAGCTGCAGTAATATCTTCTGAGTACATTGTTTGAATAGAATCTATAATAACCAATTTGGGATTTAAATTTATAATTGTTTCATTTACTATTTCAATATTTGTTTCTCCTAAAAATAATATATCCTCATTTTTTATTCCTAATCTATCAGCTCTTAATTTTATCTGTTCTGCTGATTCTTCTCCAGATACATATAAAACCTTACCTTCTCCTTTAACTTTATCACATATCTGTAAAATTAAAGTAGATTTTCCAATACCAGGTTCACCACCTAGTAATATTAAAGAACCCTTTACTAAGCCTCCACCTAATACCCTATCTAATTCATTAAAGCCTGTACTAGTTCTTATTGTTTCTTGTGCCTTATATGAATTTAAACTTTGTGGTACAGCTGAAGTTCTTGGTCTATTTCTATCTTTTGAACTAGTTTCTACAACTTTTTGTTCATAAAAAGTATTCCAACTATTACAAGCTGGACATCTTCCTAACCATTTACTTGACTCATTACCACATTCACTACAAACAAAAACAGTCTTACTCTTTGCCATGTCCTTTTGGGGACGTTTCCTTTTGGACATTTTGTCCAATTAGGGACACATCCTTTCCTCCTTTCTCATTTTAATACTCTTTCTACTATTTTTCTATTTATACCTAATATTCTTGAAATTTGAGATTTTGATATTCCTTTTATAATTTTTAATCTTTTTATTTTTCTATTTCTTATTTCAGAATTATACAACCTTATATTTCTAACCTCTTCAATTCCCAAAATTTCTTCTATTTTTTCTTTTGCTTGTTCATCTGTCATTTTTTTTACAAATTCAAATTCAACATAGTCATTTATCCCTTCTTCACTATTAGTAGTGTATTTTACAAAATTATTTACAGCATCAGATTTATCACTTCCGAAAAATGATAATAAAAAATCTGTATCCACTATTTTTTTATTACCAATATATTCTTTATAACTACTCCATTTATAATTTTGTACATTACATATTTGTGCTTTTTGAGGATTTTGATGTATATATTTACATAAATTTATCAGATATTCACTTGATTCAACTTCTTTGCTCATAAACCTATTTTGAAATAAATGTCCTGTTTTTTCATATTTTTTAGAAAAATATGATGAATATGAAACAGCTAAACTTTGCATTATTTTTGAAATCATATTGTCTTTATCAAATATTACAAGATGTACATGATTAGTCATTAAACAATAAGCATATAACTCATATTTATATTTTTCTTTTGTTTTTATTATTTCTTTTAAAAATTTTTTATAGTCTTGTTCATCAAAAAATATATCTTGTCGATCATTTCCTCTTAGTATTGTATGATATACTTTTGTAGTACTTTTTCTTCTTGCTATACGGGGCATAATTTCTCCTTTCCTAATCCTTTCTAATCCCCCTATAACCATTCCCATAAACGCATAAAAAGTATAGCATAAATGAATATATTTTGCTATACTTTTTACAAATTTTATTAAATTAATAACTCAAGAAGTGTCCCCAAATGGACAAAATGTCCAAAAGGAAACGTCCCCAATTGGTCATTGGGTATTAGTTTTTCTTTCTAAATGATATTTCTTGGAATAAGAAGTCATGTACTTTGTCCCATGTTATTTCTTGGTGTAAGAAATCATTTATTTCATCTTCTACTTTTTGTTGATATGGTGTTAATTCTACTTTTATTTCTTTATTCCAATCAATGTCTTGTAACCAGAATGCTTTGAATTTGTTCCAAAATCCTCTTTTTACTGGTAAATTAGTATTTCTTATAGTACCTGCATTTTCAATATTTGCTATTTCTACATCGTTATTTGTATTTACATTTTGATTTTGTTCGTTATTATTGAATTCAACTCCTCCAAATACTCCTGATACTTTATTTTCTTCACCTAAATCTGCCATTTTTCTTCCTCCTTTGTGATTATTACACATTTATTAATATATTTATACTATATTTTTTTCTTTTTATCAAGTTGTTTTTTATTTTTTTGTATTAAATATTCATTACACAATTATTACAAAATTGTTACATATTTACATTTTTACCAAAATATAGTCTTTTTTAGCTTTTATACATTTAGCTTTTGTTATCTTATTTTCTAATTTTTCTTTTAATAAGTTTTCATTTTCTATTTTTTTCTCATTTAAATCATTAATATTCATGTGTGCTAATACATAATTTTTAGTATGTCCCTTATATACTCCATCTTTTTCTTCTTCCCATAATATTTCTACTTCTTTTCCAACATATGTTTCATTATATTCTTTCTCATTTTTATCGGATAATTCTATAAATTTTTGGCTTCTTTCTTCTTTTATATTTCCGTCTATTTGATTTTTCATTACTGCTGCTTTTGTTCCTTCTCTTGGTGAAAATTTAAAGATATGCATTTTATAAAATTTTATTTCTTTTAAGAATTCATATGTTTTATTAAATTCTTCTTCTGTTTCTCCTGGGAATCCTACTATTACATCTGTTGTTAAATTTACATCTTGATAATTTTCTCTTAATAATTTTACTATATGTTTAAATTCTTCTGTCGTATATCTTCTATTCATTCTTTTCAATGTTTCATCACATCCACTTTGTAATGATAAATGAAAATGATGACATATTTTA
Organism: uncultured Clostridia bacterium; assembly: GCA_944386195.1. Classification (GTDB taxonomy): domain Bacteria; phylum Bacillota; class Clostridia; order TANB77; family CAG-508; genus CAG-269. The sequence goes on along the minus strand of CALXAD010000004.1, from coordinate 72,432 downwards.
GGTAATTTTACTAGTCTTTTCATAAATTCTTCTGTTATCATTAATGGTTCTATTGAACCTAATCTTATTCTTTCTATTCCTTCTATTTTATTTATTTCTTCTAGCAAGTCTATCAATTTATATTCGTTTTTAAAATCTTTTCCATATGATGCTATATGAATTCCTGTTATTACTACTTCTTTTATTCCTTCTTTGGCAATTTTTTCTATTTCTGATATTATACTTTCTGGTTTTCTACTTCTTACTCTTCCTCTTGCATATGGAATTAAGCAATATGTACAAAATCTATCACAGCCATCTTGGACTTTTACTACTGCTCTTGTTTTTTCTGTATAAATGACATCTCCAAAGTCAACAAAATCTTTTTGATTCATTACATCTTCTATATTTAATATTTTATTTAAATTTTTCATATATTCTTCTACATAATCTACTATATTTATTTTTTCATTATTTCCTAAAATTATATCAACATCTTCTATTTTTTCTAGTTTTTCTTTTGCTATTTGAGCATAACAACCACAGGCAACTACTATAGCATTCTCATTTAATTCATTTACTCTCCTTAACATTTGTCTTGATTTTCTATCTGACATATTTGTTACTGTACATGTATTTATTACATATATATCAGCTTTTTGTGTATGTTCTACTATTTCATATCCTCTTTCAATAAATTGTTGTGCCATTGCATTTGTTTCATATTGATTTACTTTACAACCTAAAGTTATAAATGCTACTTTTTTCATTTTTTTCTCCTTTTTACAAATATTATGTCGCATGAGAAACTACTCATGCGACATTTTTTCTATCTTCTTGCTTTTCCATCTAATGCATCTAAATTATCTAATGCTTTTCCAGTTCCTAATGCTACGCAAGAGACTGAATCTTGTGCTATCATTACATTTATTCCTGTTTTTTCTTGTAATAATTTATCTAATCCATCTAGCAAGCATCCTCCACCTGTCATGTATATTCCTCTATCACTAATATCTGCTGCTAGCTCTGGTGGTGTTCTTTCTAAAACTGAATGAACTGCATCCACTATCATCATAGCTGGCTCTATTAATGCTTCTAACATTTCACTAGATTTTACTGTTACTGTTTTTGGAAGTCCTGATGTTAAATCTCTTCCTCTTATTTGCATATCTGTATCTTGGATTTTTGGATATACACATCCTATATTTATTTTCAAATCTTCTGCTGTTCTTTCCCCTATTGCTAAATTATGTTTTTTCTTTATATATTTTACTATAGCTTCATCAAATTTATCTCCTGCTACTTTTAATGATGAACTAACTACTGAACCTCCTAATGCAATTACTGCTATATCAGTTGTTCCTCCACCAATATCTACGACCATATTTCCACATGCTTTTGATATATCTATTCCTGCTCCTATCGCTGCTGCTATTGGTTCTTCTATTAAGTATACTTTTCTTGCTCCTGCTTGTGATGCAGCATCAATTACAGCTTTCTTTTCTACTTCTGTAACTTTTGATGGTATACATATCATTATTCTAGGTGCAAATATAAATTTTCCACATACTTTATTTATAAAGTATTTTAACATTTTCTCTGTTACTGTATAATCTGATATTACTCCATCTCTTAAAGGTCTTGTTGCTACTATGTTTCCTGGAGTTCTACCGAAGCATTCTTCTAGCTTCTTGTCCCACAGCTAAAACTTCCCCTGTTGTATTATCTACTGCTACAACAGAAGGTTCTCTTAACACTATTCCTTTTCCTTTTACATAAGCAATAACTGTTGCTGTTCCTAAATCAATTCCGATATCTTGACCTAACCCCAATTTAAACATTATTAACCTTCCTTACTTTCTTCATTTCTTTTATATTACAAATGCGTTACAATTATATTACATTTTTTTCTTTTTATCAAGCTTTTTGATTGATTTTTTTCTTTTTTTATATTATAATTTTTTTAGTTTTATTAACTATTTTTTATTTAGGTGAGTGTATGAGAAAACAGTATAAATTTATTTCAAAAAGTGAAAATGATACTAAAGATTTTGCCAAGAATTTTGCTAAAGTTTTAAATAAAAATGAGGTCATTGTTTTAACAGGTGAACTTGGTTCTGGGAAAACTAAATTTGTGGAAGGCTTTTTATCTTATTTTGGTTTAGAAAATGAAATTTCTAGCCCCACTTTTACAATAGTAAATGAATATAAAAATAAAAATATCACAATTTATCATTTTGACGTTTATAGATTAGAAGATAGTTCAGAGTTTTATGAAATTGGTGGAGATGAATATTTTGATAAAGGTATTTGCTTGATTGAATGGGGTGAATTAATTAAAGATGCTCTTCCAAAAAATTATATTCATGTTACTTTTGAAAAAGATGACAATGATGAAAATATTAGAATATTAAATCTCGATTTACCCGATTATTTTAACATTGATTTGCTTGACAAAATTAAATAAATTGGAGGTTTTATAAATGAAAATACTTAGTATTGATACATCAAGTGATGTTTGTGGAGTTTCTATTTTAGAAAATAATAATTTAATTGAAAAATTTGATGAAATAACAAAAGAAAGTCATTCTCAAAAATTAATGCCAATTATAGAAAATGCTTTTAGAAAAACTAATTTAACTATTAATGATATTGATTTAATTGTATGTGATGTTGGTCCAGGTTCTTTTACTGGAATTAGAATTGGAGTTGCTACAACTAAAGCCTTTTGTGATAGCAAAAATATTACTTCTGTTGGAATTAGTTCTTTGAAGGCTCTTGCTTACTCTATAAAAGATAATTCTAATATTATTTGTAGTATTATAAACGCCAAAAATGATAATTGTTATTTTGCTTTATATGAAAAAAATAAAGATAATACATTAGATACTTTAATAGAGCCTGAAGCTGAAAATATTGATACTGCACTTAGTATTTTAAATTCTTATAATTTAGATACATTAGATAATAAAGTAATTTCTTTTGTTGGAGATGGTTCTAAAGTGTATGAAGATAAAATATTAGAAATTTTCCCAAATAGTATTATTGCTGATGATAAATATGCTATTCTTGATTCTTATTACTTGGGAACTGCAGGTTTTGATAAATATTCTTCCGGAGAAGAAATTGAAGAACTTCTTCCATTATACTTAAAGAAACCTCAAGCTCAGATACAATTAGAAAAGAAAGATATTTCCAAATAGGATTTATCTTTCTTTTTTCTTATCTTATTTTATAAATATAATTTTCTTTTCTTGGTTTTGCTTCTATTTTTTCATTATCTGGATAACCTAATATGCAATTTCCTATTCCTTCATATTCTCCTTCAATACCTAATTTTTTTAATATTTCTTTTCCTTCTTCTGTTTCAAATTCTTCTTTTGCTCTATGTATCCAGCAAGTTCCTAATCCTAAAGAGTTTGCTGCAAGCATCATATTTTCCATAACTAAACTTCCATCATAAATATATGTTGGAACATTTTTATTTGCTAATACTACAATCACAACAGGTGCTCCATAAAATGGGTCTGTTTCTACTCCCATGATTTTTGCATTTATTTTAGATAATTTATCTCTTATTTCTTTATTTGTAATTGCAACAATTATTGGTGATTGTCTATTCATTCCTGATGGTGCATATGTTCCAGCTTTTAACACTTCATCTATTAACTCTTCTGGAACTTCCTTATCTTTATATTTTCTTATACTCCTTCTTTCTAAAATATTTTTAATTATTTCATTCATGATAACCCCTCCTTATATATTATTTATCTACTAGTCCATATCTTTTAAATATTGTAATAATCATATTATATACTAATTTTTTCCCCAATAATTCTCTAAATTTAGTTGTTTTTGTCTTTCCTTCATTTCTTAAAACTTCTAATTTATTTCCTAACTCATCATATTCATCTAATATATCTTTTAAAGCTTTTTCGAAGCTTTCTAATCTATTCATTTATATTCCCCTTATATGTTTTATTTTCATATTGTTCTTCTATTACATTTATTTGATTAATATCTTTTTTATCTAATACTTCTTTATCTTCATAATTATATATTGAATAAATAAAATATAATAAAGCTATTATTATCGCTAATGTTCCTATTGCTATTCCTATTTTTCTCATAAACATCACCCTTTAACTTTTTTATATCATACAAATTCTATTTTAACAAGAAAATAAATAAAATTTTAAGAAAAAAAATAAAGCTTATCTTATATATTTCTATATAAAATAAGCTCTTGAAAATAAAAGGGGATGTTTATTTGTGCCAATTACTTCACTATAATTGGCACTCACAATTTTTATTTATTTTATATTGTAAAAATCATTAATTGTATTTGTAATTGCTTCTATATATAAATCTCCGTTTTTTAAGACATTTCTTAAATCTTCTTCTACATTTATATAACCAAATTCTATTAAGTACCCTTCTACTCCTACATTTGAATTTCTATATTCATTAATTCCATAACTTGAATTACTCCCATCTACATATGCTCCTGTTGCTATTCCTCCAATTTCTCTTATTATGAATAAATATGGAATAGTATCATATATACCTTTATACGTTCTTCTATATATACTAGCAACTTGTGTTGTTCTAACATATACTCCATCTTCTGCTTTATAACTATCTAATTGTGAATATTTTGTTTTTGCTGTTTTTACTATATTATCTGCAAATAATTTTGCTAAACTCAAATCACTATTTGGTGATGCATATACTTCTACTCCACCATCTCTAATTTCTCCTTCGTTACTATTCATATGTAAAGATAAAAGTATTTTTGCGTGTGATTTATTTGCTAGTGTTACTCTTCCATCTTCATCATAAATATTATATGTTGTATATTCTTCTGATTCTGTTCCATTTCTTGTTATTAGTACTTTTAGTCCTAAACTTTCTAATTCTGATTTTAATTTTAAAGCTTCATCTAATACTATATCTGCTTCTTGATATCTTCCTGAAACAGCTCCTACATCACTTCCTCCATGACCGTGGGTCTATTACAACATCATAAACATCTTCTGGAAGACTAGAAACTCTTCTTATATCTAATCCTAAATATGGGACATTATCTTCTGTTATAAAACTTATATTAATTCTCTTGTTAGATTTATTTCTTGTCAATGTATAATATTCTATTGGTTCTTTATATTCTGTATCATTTTTTAATGTATAATATTTGCCTTTATTATTTGAATATGTGATTTTTAGTAAAATATAATAATCTTTTACATCTAATTTTTCAAGGTCTAAACCTGTATTTATCTTATCCAACGTAGAAAATGAAAGTTTTTCATCTTCGTATGTATATGTTGTTGGTATTCCTATTTCTTTTCCTGATGTATTTTTGGCTACAACTTGTACATTTTTTATTTTATTACTTTCTTTAAGTTCTATATCTCCTTCTATATTTAAATGTGTACCATAAACTATATACCTACTAACATTTCCATAAGAATCCTTTTCAATATCTTTTGATATTTCTCCCACTGATGAAAATGCTTGTACATAATCTCCATCATTTACCACAATTATTATTTTATTTATTAATATTATAATTAAAATAATAAATATAAAAATGGTTAATCTTCTATAAAATATTTTCTTATGTTTTACTCTTTTTTCCATAAACTTCTCCTTAGATTTTAATATTACACATTTTTAATCAATTTCTTCTTGTCATTGATAATGGCAACTCTAATCCATTGTTTTCTAGTAATTCTTTATTTGTTAAAATAGATCTTGTATCTCCATCTTTTACTATTTTTCCATCTGATAATAATATTGTTCTTGAACATGTATCATATATAAAATCCAAATCATGTGATGTTATTATTTTTGTTCCTTCTAATGAATTTATTACATTAATAAATCTTCTTCTATTTTTAGGGTCTAATGCTATTGTTGGTTCATCAAATATTAATATACTTGGCTTTAATGATAATACAGTTGCAATTGAAACTAACTTTTTTTGACCTCCAGATAATTTATAAATTGACTTATCTTTTAATTCTTCTATTCCAACACTTTTTAAGGCATTAATTGTTCTTTCTTCAATCTCCTCTTTTGAGAAGCCATAATTTTTTGGTGCAAATGCTGCATCCTCATATACTGTAGGCATAAATAACTGACTATCACTATCTTGAAAAACATATCCTATATCTTTTCTTATTGGAACTAAATTATCTTTTTCTACTTTTAAATTATTAACATTGATTTCTCCTGTATAATTTAATTCTAATCCCACTAACAATTTTAAAAATGTAGACTTTCCTGCTCCATTTGCCCACCGTATCTGATGACGAACTTATACTTTTTTTAGGTCATCACTCTCCTCACCAGAAAATTCTACTGTATTTTCGATATCTTCAATCTCTTTTGTAACTACATCTGAAAAGATCCTTTTCCTACTTTCTTCTAATTTAGTATTTAATAAATTTACTTCTAACTCCTCTTTTGTTCCTGTTATACCTTCTATTAGAATTCTTAAAATGTCTTTTTTAAATTTAATATCAAAAGACTCAAAAGTATTAAAGCAATTATCTATAATATCTAAAATCAATTCTGCTCCTTTTTTTACTTGGATACTTTCACTTTGTTTTATTATATCATCTGATTCTATTTTATCAATCTTTTTTTGTATTTCTTCATTTCTATTTTTTAGATTTTTTAATTCTTCATTTACATATTCTACAACAGAAACATCAATATATTTAAGTTTATCAATTAAGTTTTTAATTTCAATTGTATTTTTCTTATACTCTTTTTTTAATGTTTCTAATTCATCTTCTTGATCATCCATTTCTTTGGTAATAGTCATTTTTTTCAATTCTTTATATACTTCAGAATTTGGAACAAATACATTCTTTAATGTTTCTAGCAATCTGGTATCTGCCAAAATCCCTGGCACATTTTTAGCTTGACATTTTTTCCCTCTGCTTTTTTCTTTTTTCACGCAAGTATAATAAAATCTTTTTCTTGTTCCTGTAGCATCCATTTTGTTCGTTAATTTCGGTCTCATATATTCGCCACAATCTTTACATCTTATTAAACCTGATAAAATTGCATTTAATGAATTATTACGTCTATAACTTTTTTCAGCATTCTTTTCAAGTAAATCTTGTACTCTTACCCAATTAAGACCATCTATTATTCCTTTATGGAGTCCAACAGCAACAATCCATTCTTCCATTGGTCTTGGGGTATTGTGACCTTTAGTCTTATTATATGCTATTAATCCATATTCTCCATCAAATTTTGCTTTTTCGCCTTCTGCAAAAACTTGTATTCCTTTATCTAAAAAATATTGAACAGCCTCTTTACTATTTGTACTATATACTGGATTTGATAATATAGCTCTTATCCTATTTGCAGTAAAATACACTCCGTTTTTAGTCTTGATATCATGACGGTATAAATATTTTTCTAACCCTGCTAATGATTTCAATTCTAAATATTTACTATAAATTAATTTAACAACATCTATGGTTTCTTCATCATTAACCAGTTTACAAGCTGTTTTCTTTTTCTTTTCTAATACATTATCTTCACTTTCTTCATATACATCAACAACTTTGTAACTTTCTCTTTTATATCCTATTGGAGCATCTCCACCTAACCATCTTCCAGTTTTGGCTAGTTCAATCATGTTATCTCTAATTCTTTCAGCGATAACTTCTCTTTCTAATTGTGCAAAAACAGATGCAATATACATCATTGCCCTGCCCATAGGTGTTTTTGTATCAAATTGTTCTTTTATAGAAACAAAGCTTGTCCCCAATTCTGTAATTTCATTCATTAAATTTGAAAAGTCTGCAATATTTCTACTAATTCTATCTAATCTATAACATATAAGAATGTCAAAAGGCTTTATCCTTTCTTCTTGGATAAGCCTTTTGAATTTTGGTCTATCTAGTGTACCTCCTGAAAATCCCTCATCTTCAAACACTTCAACTTCTACATTGTATTTTTCTTCTGGATAATGAGATTTAATGTATTCCATTGCTAGTTCTATTTGATTTCCAATAGAGTCACCTTTTAAAGTATATTTTGATTTTCTGGAATATACTGCTATTTTAATTTTTTTCTTCATTTTGACTCCTATTACTCATGATTTTTTAAGTATTCTAATACTTCTTTTTTTACCTCTAATTTTTCATCATAACTAATATCTAAATTTTCTATTCTTTTGACTATAAGTAATGCCCTTATATAAGCCAAATTGTATATATAGGAGTCATTTTCATGTTTTAATATAATATTCAATATTTCCTCCTATACGGAAATATGTGCTTACATTTTTAATATCCTTTCCAATTTATTCTTTTAGGTACATCAGAACTTGTCTTGATTCCTTTTTTTAGTTCATATACTTTTTTCTGCTTATTATATTTATATATTGAAGAATTCCAATTTCTAAATGCACGATTAGAAATTGTTCTTCCAGTAGACATCTCCCTACTTGCTTGATCATGCATATTCTTTAAAGCATAGTTTTCATCAGCAATCCTTTGTCTTCTATTTTTCATAAAATTTTTTCTATACTGATTTTGTTTTTCTTTATTTTCAGACTTTCTTCTAGCTTTTTCTTCAATATATCTAGAATCTTGTTTTACTATTTTAGATACATATTGCTTTGAAACATTTAATTCTTTTGCAATATCAACTATCTTATATTTTTTTAAGTAATATAAATCTATAATCACATATTTCTTTACCATTTTTACATCCTTTTGGTTGACTTTTTTGTAACACTTTTTTTGCATGAAGGGATTAATAGAGCATAACTCTATTTAATCCCTTTAGTATTTTCTAATTGATTTTTTCTATCTATAAAACCTTTTATAAAATATCCTGCTGTGAAAGAGAAAAGAGCTGTTAAAATAATTGCTAACATCTAAATTTCTCCCTTCTTCATTTTTATAACTTCATCATGTACTTGTTTTTCATCATATAAACGATATATGATCCACATTTCTGATTCTAATGAATCTGGTGTTACGATATTTCCATCACATATAGTCAAATTCTTTAATGCTACTTTTGCATATTCGATTGCTTTTTTTATGTCCATTGAAATATACCTCCTATTTTTTATTAAAGAACTGTTCTTCTATTAGGTACATTCCATTTGATTTTCAAAATGTCCAAAAATCAGAAAAATTTTTTTATTTTTTTCTATTCCTAGATAAAGATTTAAATATTTCCAACCTTATAATCTGCTCATAATCTTGGTTTGGCTTTCCTGTTATCTTTTTTACTGCTGTCTTTATATCTGAATCAAATTCTTTTAAAATCTTTTCAATTTCTTTATTAGTAAGATTAAAGTTATTAAATAATCGTTTATTTTCCATATTTCATTATCTCCTTTATTGTTTTTATTTTTTGTTTAATACAAAAGTCTCTGTAATAAACTGTTTTTCTATCAATATTTAATAGTTTAGCAACCTCATTTACCTTGTAACCTTTTACATATAACAAAAAAACAACTAGCTTTTCTTTAAAAGTTAGTTGCTCAATATATTTCTTTATTCCTGATTCATTTGCAAGGTTATCCAATGCATTAACAATACTTTCTTGCTCTTCAAAAGTATATGCTTTTAGTGTAATTTCACTTTTAGCATAATCACTTGTTAATATTCTATCCACAAAACTATACTCATCTTCCACCATTAAAAGTCTTTGATCTAATTTTTCATCAAAAATAGACACACTTTCAACTTGATTTCTTTTGTAATTATCTCTTCTATATTTACGAGCAGATTTCCAAACAATCCCTCTTATATACTTTTTTTCTTCTTCTGTTAATTCTTCATATAAATAATTCTTCCTTTCCATTTTCTTTCTCCAATCTTTTCAAAATTGGACAAAGTCTGAAATTAAAGGAAGTATTGATTTATCAAAATTCCTAAATTATTGATTTATGTTTATCCCATTATAAGTTCCTCCTTTCGCACAATATAGTCTATAAATTAATTCTTTATTTTACACAATCTTTTGTTTTTTATAATATCTACTGTGTATCAATATCTTCCTATAATTTACAGACTATATGTCCTGCACAAAATCATATTATGATTTTGTGTGGTTGTCATAAAATACGAAAAAATCGGAATTAATCGGAAAAAATAAGTTTTTTTGCAAATAATATATTTAAGCAAAAAATATATTGTTACTTTTTACATTATATGGTAAAATATTGTTGAATTTCATTATAGGAGGTAGATTATGATAAAAGTCATTCTCACCCAAAATAATGATATTCTATATAACAAGCTTATCTGAAATTGCATTAAATTACGAAAGAAAAATTGAACTAATAAATGTACTACCAGACAAATTGACAAAAACAATTTGCCAATTAAAAACAAAAGAAAATGTAATAATATTGGACTCAAATACTTCAGTAACTTTTTGTAAAAATATACTGAAAAATGCAATAGAAATAGGTAGAGCGAATATCATTATTTTGGTAATCGATTCTAGCAATATTTCCAGTATTATTAATCATGAAAAGCATCATTCTTTTTTTCAGAGAAAGCCTTCAAAAAATTCCATAGTGAACATTATAGATTTAATTACTAAGTCTTTAAATGATACATTAGAGATAGAAAAAAATATTGATTCAATTTTATGGAAAATAGGTTTAACCTCTTATTTTAGAGGTACTACATACATAAAAGAGCTATTTCCTTTGCTTATATTGATAAAAAAATACTATTTGATACAAGAACATTAGTGAAAAAAGTAGCAGAAAAAAATAATATTTCTAATGATGCACTTGTCCGTTCTGATATGGACAAAGCATTAAATAATGTATTAGATTTAGTTGATCAACAAATAATTTATGATATTTTTGGAACAGATTATGATGGTAGAAAAATTAGTTTGAAATGTTTCATTGATTTATGTATTCGTTATTTGAATAATAAGAAAGATATTGCTGTTTAGATTAAAAATAGAGCCACTTATATTTTTAAGTAACTCTATCTCCTATATTTATTTGCATAAGAGCTTTATGCTCTTTTTTATTGGTTATAACGAATTTCTTCTAATCCAGCATGAACTAAGACTCTTTTCTTTCCTGTTCTATCGCAAGTAGAAAGTGTTAATACTTGATTTGTATTTTCATACTCACTTTCAAAATCCATACTACTTCTTTCTTTTAATGTTGTCTTAAATTCATCTAATTCATTTTCTGTAATTGATGTATTAATAGCATAATCTTCTGGATCTATATTATAACTTGAAAAGACTTTAAAATTCATTTTTCTATCTGGCATATATAATTCTATATTTATATTATTCCCTAGTTTTCCATTTGCAATATTTTCTAAATCTGCAAACATGATTCCTCTTTTTATGTTGTGTCCATAAATAACTATATTCTTATCAGTTAAATTACTTTTGTAATCTAAAAACAATGATCCACAGGCATCATATTCTTTATAAAAATTCTTTTTTAGGTAATAATTATTATCAGTTGTTTTCATTACTGGATAATTAATTGTTGTTCCATCGATTTTTATCCAAGCTACAACATCAGGATTTATAGATTTTAATTTTTCAAAATCGATTGTATTTTCATCTGCATTTTCTTCATTAACACTTACTACTTCTTGTGCTAATTCTTTATACGTATCCTCTGACTTATTTGTATCTAAAAACCACTTTAGTAATATAAAACCAGATACTAAAAATATAATAATAAAAATGATTAATAATATATTTTGCATTTTATTATTATTTGATTTTCTTTTTCTTCTTTCCGTTTTTCTGGCATCTATTGGACTTTTAGCATACCTTTTAGCGTGTTTTGCCATAACTTCCAGTCCTTTCTTTTTATGAAATAAGCTCTTTAATTTAAGAGCTTATTTCGTAAATAATTATTATTTTCTAAATTTTTTTCTAACTATAACTGCTATTCCCAAACCAGAGATAACCATTAATGAAACAAATATTTCTACTGCTATATCTCCTGTTTTTGGAGAATTTGAATTATTAGCATTAGAAGCATTTGTGCTTGTTGAACTTCCTTCACCTTCGATATCTGCTGTTGAATCTACTACTTCTATTTCAATTTGACTCTTTACTCCATTTGGTGCTTCAACTGTTAATATAGCTTTTCCTAATCCTTTAGCAACTATTGTTCCATCTTCATTTACACAAATAACATCACTATTTGAAGAAATAAATTTCAAATCACTCATAGTATATGTTGCATCTGAAGGATTAACTGTTACTTTTACATCAATTGGACTACCAACAAGTACTTTTGAAGGTGTACCTTCTAGTGAAATTGAAGTAATTGGAATAATTTTTGCTGTAACTACAACTGTTGCTACTTTATCTCCAACTTTTGCTGTTATTGTTGCTCTTCCTTCTGATATTGCTTTAACAAGTCCGTTTTCATCTACTGAAACAATATTTGAATCTGAACTTGACCATACAACATTTATGTCATCTGTTGTATTTTCTGGATTACATATAATATTTAATTGTTGAGTTCTTCCTAATCCTAATTCGAAATCTGACATATCTATTGTAATAGAATTTAAAGGTATTTCCTTAACTGTAACTGTACATGTATCTGTAAATTCATTTTCTCCCTCTACTGCAGTTGCAGTTATTGTTATTGTTCCTTCTTTTAATGCTTTTACATTTCCATTTTCATCTACAGTTGCTACTGTTTCATCTGATGACTTCCATTCTATTTTTCCTGCATATGTTGTATCACTTGGACTTAGCGTAACTACTAACTTTTCTGTTTTACCTTTTAATAATTCTGTAGTATCTTTATTAAGTGCAATTCCAGTCAAAGGTACTACAACATTTATTTTGCAAGATACTTCTTTATCTTCAACTTTTGCTTTAACATATGCTGTTCCTGCAGCTTTTGCTGTTACCTTACCATTGTTATCTACTGTAACAACTTTATCATCTGTTGATGACCATTCTACTGTTTTATCTGCAGTAGTATCATCTGGGTTATATGTAACATTTAATTGTAAACTATCACCCTTATTTAAATCTTTTTCTGTTTCATTTAAACTAATACTTTCTAATGGCACTTCAACTTTTACTGTTGTTGTTGCTGTTTTCTCTCCTACTGTTGCTGTTATTGTTACTGTTCCAGCTTTTAATGCTGTAATAACACCTTCTGAATTAACAGAAACAACTGAATCATCACTTGATGTCCATGTTACTGTCTTATCATCTGTTGTATTTTCTGGATTGTATACAACTGTTAAATTCTTAGTTTGTGTTTTATTTATAACAACATTTTGTTCTTTTATTGATATTGAATTTAATTCAACAGGTAAAACTGTAACTTTACAAGTAGCTGTTTTTTCATCTGATGTTTTTGCTGTAATTGTTGCTTCTCCTACTCCTTTTCCAGTTACTGTACCATCTATAGATACTGTTGCAATATCTTCATTATCAGAACTCCATGAAATTGTTTTATCTGCTGTTGTATCTACTGGATCATATGTAACTATCAATTTTTCAGTTTGTGCATATTGAATTGATGTTTCACTTTTTATTGATATTGAATTTAATGGTACTTCAACTTTTACCTTACAAGTAGCCGTTTTTCCATTTGATGTTTTTGCTGTAATAATTGTTTCTCCTCCACCAACTGCTGTAACAACTCCTCCATTTACTGTTGCAACTGAAGTATCTGTTGATGACCATGTTATAGTTTTATCTCCATCTGTATCTTCTGGGTTATATACAACTGTTAATGTGAATTTTTCTGCTTTATTTAATGTTTTTTCTGTTATACCATCTTTAAATGATATAGATTTTAATGGTACTCCTACTGTTACTGTACAAGTATCTGTTTTTCCATTTGATGTTTTTGCTGTAATAACTGCATTTCCTTTTGATACTGCTGTTACTGTTCCATCTTGTGCTACTGTAGCAACTGCATTATTACTTGATGACCATGTTACAGTTTTATTTCCATCTGCATTTTGTGGTGTAATTGTAGCTACAAGTTTTTCAGTTTTTCCTTTTTCTAATTCTACTGTTTTCTTATTTAAGGTAATTCCTGTGATTGGTTGAGTTACTGTAACATTACAAGTAGCTGTTTTTCCATCTGATGTTTTTGCTGTAATAACTGCATTTCCTTTTGATACTGCTGTTACTGTTCCATCTTGTGCTACTGTAGCAACTGCGTTATTACTTGATGACCATGTTACAGTCTTATTTGTTGCATCATTTGGTTGTACTGTTGCTGTTAATTTTTTAGTTGCTCCATTTTCTAAACTTACTGATGTATCACTTAATGTTATTCCTGTTGTTGGAACATTTATTGTTATTTGTCCATCTTTTTCTGTAAATTCTATTCTGTCTTCTTCTTGTACAACGTCATTCATTTTAAGATCAAGAGTTGCTGTTCCTGAAGCATTGTCTTTTATTTTAAATGTTACTGTCATAATAGTTCCATTATCATCCATTGCTGGTACTGATAATCCACTACATGAAGCATTTAATGTAACTGCTCCTAATTTTTCTGTATATGTTGCTGTTTTTCTTGCATCTGCATTTTTTAATCCATTTACTTGTGCTGAAACAAATTCTAATTTATCTGTATCAAAATAAATTCTTCCTGCTATAACTCTCAATCCTGGGTTATTAGCTAAATTTAATTTTACTGTTACTTCTTCGCCTCTTTTCCCTTCTGCGCTCTCAATTGTAAAGCTTGGTTTATCTGCTGCAACTACTATAGTTGCTGGTAACAATGTAGTAATTAATAATGTTAATAATACTACTATTGCTGTTAGTTTCCTACTGAAAACTTTCATCTCATATTCCTCCCCTTCGTGATTTTTTGTAATTATATCAAATAATTAAATTTTTGTATATATTTTTTCAAAATTTTTTAATTTTTTTATTCTAATGTTTCTCCATTTTCATATGCCACATTTATCTTATATGCATCATATGGTGTTAATTCACCATTTTGATCAATATCTCCTATTTGTAATTCTTCACTTGTTGTTGTTCTTCCTTCTTCATAAATTACATTAATCAAGAACGCATCATATGGCGTTATTTCTCCATTTCTATCCATATCTCCTTTTATTATTGGTTCCCCAGCTTTTTGATTATCTACTATAAATGTTGCACCTTTTTCATCAAATACTTTTTTAGCATCAATATTTCCTTGTTTAGTCATATCAATATAGTTATTAGATAAATCAAAATTTATAGAAGTATTTGCCCATGTATCATAATCTTCATCTACAAATTCAGAAACATTGAAATCATAATTTTTTAATGCTGATATATCTGATATTTTATTATTTGTTAGGTTTAATGTGCCAATATTTTTCCAATTAACTATACTTTCTACATTTCTGATATTATTGTATGATAAATTTATATTCATAATTCTTACACCATAATGACTATAATTTCCTGTATCTTCTTGCATTTTATATAAATTTGTTATTGGTGAAATATCAACAATTTTGTTATTTGATAAATTTAAATTACTTATACTATGACAATTCTCTATTCCACTAATATCAGTAATTTTGTTGTTTGATAAATTTAGATTACTAATATTATTATTTTTCGTTATTGGTTCAATATTTGTTATATTATTTGCTGATAAATTAATCTCATAACAATTCAAATATTCTAATCCTGATAAATCTGTTATTTCTGAATTTGATAAGTCTAAAACTTCATAATTTAAAACATAATTAGCATTATATAGTTCTCTCCTTGTTAGTTTACCATCATTGTTTGTATCTATATTTTTTTCTATTAATTTATTTTTTAAATTATCTTCTACTATAACTTCTTTATCAATATCTTCTATATTTCCATAATTTTGTCCATATATATCATCTAAAATATAATATACATATTCAGGCATATCATCAACGATTTTCATTATTGCTTTATAATTTTCGTTTCCTTCTTCAAAATCAATAAAATTGTTTTGAATTCCAAATGTTTCTATATCAATATTTTCAATCCATTTAGCTTTATTTAGAAATGTAGCATCTGTAAAAATATTATTATTCAAAAAGCATATACCTAATTTCTCTAAGTTTATTATAGGTGTTACATCAGAAATGTTATTATACCCTGCTGACAAGCTATTTAGATTAGTTGCATATTGTAATCCCTCTAAGCTAGAAATATTTTTATTTTCTATATTTAAAGAAAATATATTAATTATATCATTATCAGTTATTTTTCCATCATTATCTATATCATTATTTTCTAGAAGATATTGTTTAAGGTTAGAATCTGGAATATCTATTTCTTTAGTTTTGTCTCCTTCTACTGTGTTAGTCCAAGTAAGCATTATACTATTTTGTGAGCTATCATTACCATTATCATATACTAATTTCATAGATATAGATTGGTTTTGTATTCCTGGTTCACTTCCTTTTACTGTAATAGTTTTATTTTGTTCATCTATAGTTATATCTTTACTGTTTTGACTGATATATTGATCTTTAAAAATTTTAAAATCTTTATTATAAAATATATTTCCTTCTGTAAGATATGCTTTGATAAATTGGCTAATATCTTCCCATTTTATTATTTTTTCTGTACCACATTCAATATATCCTATGTTTGCTCTAATTGAAGTGTCAAATCTAAAATCATCACAATTTAAATTTTGGAAATCTGATATCATTTTTTCTTCTTTTTCTTTACGTTCATTGCTAGGTATTGAACTATTATAAGTATCCCAATAGTAATTTATACTTGCTTTCTTTAAGTTTTGTAATTGAACTAGTTCCTCAATATTTTTAATGCAACATAAGTCTCCCCTTAATGAGAATTTTTCTAATTTAGCCAATTTACTTATTCCTTCTAAACTATAGTTATATGTATTGCTATTAAATTCAGATATATTTAATGTTAAATCTGTTAGATTTGTTAATTCAAAAGCTTTTTGAATATTACTTATAAATCCAGATAAACTTAATTTTTCCAAATTAATATTTTTGGCTATAATGCCAACATCTAATGAATATGTATTTATTTGTCCAGATGCTGAAAGAGATAATTCTTTTAAATTATTTAGTTTTCCTATCTCCTCTAAATTGTTTATTGGATTACTAGTATTTAAGCTTAATTTTTTTAAATTTGTATAATTTCCTAAACTTGTTAAATCAATAGTTTGGTCATAAGATGAACTTATTGCTAATTCTTCTAATTTAGTTAAATCTTCTAACACCTCAAATCCTATTAAATTTTTATAATATGTCGAAAAAGATAAACTTTTTAAGTTGCTCAATTTTGAAATTGGTGTTAGATCTAATTCAGTATTAGGTTTATATGAAGTACTCCCTAATGATAATGTTGTTAAATTTTTAGCATATTCTATTTCTTTAATAGATGTAATATCATCTGGATAACTAGCATAGATATAAAGTGATGTAAGTTGCTCCATTTCATATTTTGAAATCTCATTATCATTATTTAAATCTACATTACTACTTTTTAACAAACATTGTTTAAATATGTCATCTTCAAAAATTATATTATCACTTTCTCTATAATCATCTATTTCTATAATCACCTTTTTATCTTTAAAGAACTGTATAACTTCTGCATTTGTTTCATTTTCTATATCAATAGGATTTTTTGTTAAATTTAAGTAATACAATTTTTCTAAACTTTTTAAAGGTGATATATCTTTAATTTTATTAGAACTTAATATTAAATATCCTAATTGTTTTAAATTACTAATAAAACTTATATCTTCTATATTACTATCAGTAATACTTAATCTAGTTAAATTATTAAATTTATTCAATTCTTCTAAATTTAATAATGGTGCACTTAAAGTAAGTGAATTTATATTAGTACAATTAAGCAATTTTATATCTAACTGTGTACTTGAAGAAGGTGCTTGTATAGAAAGTTGTTCTAAATTGCTATTACTTAATTCTGAAAATGGTGAAAAATCCACTTCGTTATTTGTTTGATAATTATATTGGTAATAAATATTTAATATTTTCAAATTTTCTAAATTTCCTATTCCTGTCAAATCGAAATTTGTTCCTGAAATATATAATTCATTTATATTTTTTAATTCAAAAATCTGAGAAATATCTTTTCCATTATAATTATATAAATACATATTTTGAATATTTTTTGCAGTTTCTAATCCTTTTAAACTTGTAATGTTATAAGCACTTATAGAAATTGAAGTTAATTGTAGCATATCATAATCTGTTATAACACCATCTCTATCTATATCATAATTAGCTAACATATATTGTTTTAGTTTATCATCTTCAAAACTTATCTCTTCTAATTCTGTTTCTTTATTTGTTGGTTGTGTTTCATTATTTTTTTGTTCTTTCTTTATTTCTTCTGTTGAATTTTCTTCTTGATTACTCTTTAATTGCTCATCTGCATTTTGCAAGTCTACTGCAAATACAGATGGCATAACCATATTTGTTATAAGTACAACTATAATTAAAATACCTAGTATTCTTTCAATTTTCATTTGTTTTTCCTTTCTTTTATATCATAAAATAGTAAAATGATTATTCCAAATTTGTTCCATTTTCGTATGCTACATTTATCTTATATGCATCATATGCTGTCAATTCTCCATTTCCGTCAATATCACCAATTTGTAATTCTTCATTTGTAGGTGTTCTTCCTTCTTCATAAATTACATTTATTAAAAAAGCATCATATGGTGTTATTTCTCCATTCTTATCCATATCTCCTAACAGATAAGAATTTATTTTATCATTACTTCCTCTAATTTGATTTCCTTCAATAACCCAATACAATCTATTTTCTTTAATAAATTCTTCTCCTATTGTCCCAATTTCTGCTTTCAACTCTATATCTTTATCAAATGCTGTTGAATATATATCTTTCATATATGAATTGGTTGGTATTGTAAAAGAATTAAGTTCTTCTATTTCAGAAGCTGTCTTAGCAATACCTGTTACTTTTCCTCCATCTAGTGGATCATCTATTATATAAACTAAGCCATCATATGCAAAACTTATTTGATTTATTTTATTAGGTGTTGTATTGCCAAAACGATTTTGTGTAGAATCTATATGGATCCATTCTCCATCAACTAAAGCCACTGACCATTCATGAGTTAAATTAGAAGCTGTTGCAGTTGGAATGCCACATAAATATAACATATAATTTGTAAGCATAGTATATGCTTCACAATTACCACGTTTTTCATTAAATATACTATATACTCTGTCTATATCAGCACTTGCACCATAAGCATATACATAATCTATATTTATAAATGCCCAACGGAAAATAGCATATGCTTTTTCCCTATCTGTTGTACATCCTGCTGTTAATTCTTCCACTTTTGCTTTTATGTTTTTATAGGTTTCATTTGTAACATCTTTTTCATTGCAAAATGATGTACGATATCCATTTAATATATTACCTGAATAACTTCTTCCTCCATGTGAAGTTATCCCTAATGCCTCCGTTGATTTAGGTAAAGCATCTAAAAATGTTTGATTAGTAATTGTAGCTGTAGTTGTTTTATTTGTATCTAATTCTGTAAATGTTCTACCATAATATCTTGCATAATAAAATGTACTAGAATATTTATATCCATATATTTGTGCTGTATTATTAAATGTCCCTTCCGCATCTCCTACTAAAGCAATTGATGATCTTACTATAGCAGTTTTTAAAGAAGTACATTCTGCAAATGCATTTTCATTAACATATAATACATCTTCTGGTATATCTACTGCTTCTAAGCTACTACATTTATAAAATGAGCTTGTTCCAATTGTTCTTAAATTTTTTGGAAATACTACTGTTTTTAAATTTGTACATTCTGCAAATGCTCTTCTGTCTATGATAGTAATTGAATCTGGCAAAGTCACTTTTTCTAGATTTGTATTATATTCAAAAGCACATGCAGAAATAGAAGTTATATTTCCATTAAAAACTACTTCTTTTACCTGATCTTTATAATCTGCCCATGCACAACTAGAACCACTCATAGCTCCATTTCCAGTAATTGTTAGAATCCCATTACTGCTTAAAGACCATGTAATACTATTTCCACAACTTCCTGAAGCAATTCCATCTGTAGCATATACATAATTCAATCCCATTGAACTGAATAACAGTACTGCTAACAATAATAATATTTGGATTACTTTTAAAACTCTTTTCATTTAATTACTCCCTCCTTAATTTATATATTTTTATAATAAACTTATTCTAACTCTGTTCCATTCTCATATGCCAAATTAATTAAATATGCATCATATGCTGTTAATTCTCCATTTCTATCAATATCACCTATTTGCAATTCTTCATTTGTTGGCGTTCTTCCCTCTTCATAAATCACATTAACTAAGAAAGCATCATATGGTGTTATTTCTTTATTTTTATCCATATCTCCTAATTTATATTCTTGTTTTTCAATATATACAACTTGTGTAGCTCCATAATCATTTGGTTCACCTAAAAACTCCCATAAATGTACATTTGTACCTGCACTTGTTCCGCCTGCATCTATATCTAAACAACTTCTTACTCCACTATCATAACAATGTTTTGGTATTAATCTATATCTATCTTTTACTTTTACTATATACCATTTTTGCGCTGTAGATTTGCTGTATTCCCACACTTTTATATTTGTATCATTTGAAGTCTCTTCATTATCAACATCTAAATATAAATCTGATTCAGCATTCTTTATATAGTAACTGCCATCACTTTGTCTTTCAAACTTCCAAAGTTGATTTTGTTTTAAAGTTCCATTTTGTTTTGATATTTCTACATTACTTCCTTTTTTTGTTCCATTTGCTGAAATAACTGCTGCATTTCCAGAAGTCCCTTTATCATATATCATTGCTGCCGTAAATTTTTCTCCTAAATTCTCAACTTCACAATAAAATGTTTTTTGTATATCTATTACTTGGTTTCCTGTATTTTCGTCTGCATTTCCTAAAAATTCCCATAAATGTACATTTGTACCAGCAGTTGTTCCTCCATTATCTATATCTAAACCTCTTTTTAAATTTGCGTCATAACAATGTTTTGGTATTAATCTATAGCCTCCACCTTTAACAGCAATTATACACCACTTTTGTGCTGTACTTGCACTATATTTATATAATTTTATATTTGTTCCATTTCCTGTTTCTTCATTGTCTACATCTAGATATAAGTTTGATTCAAGATTTTTTATATAATAACTTCCATCACCTTGTCTTTCAAATTTCCAAAGTTGATTTTGTTTCCATGCTCCATTTTGTACTGAAATTTCTACATTACTTCCAAGTGCTGTACCATTTCCTGAAATGACTGCTGCATTCCCAGATGTTCCTTTATCAAATATCATTGTTGCTGTGAAATTATCTCCTAAATTTGCTAAATCTACTCCAAAGTTTGGTCCACTTATAGTAATAACATCATTATTTGGCTTTCTTAACACATATGCAGCTGATTCTTCACTTACAAGAGATGTGTTTAATCTACTTTTTAATGTTCCATAATCTACGTATCCTTGATATACGTAATTATTTCCATTTCTATTTGCATCCATTATTTTTACTCTGTTATTTTGTACTTCTACATCTATAATTACAAATGAGTGATCCCAATATCCAGCTGGTTCATAATATCTCATAACATCCCCTACTCTGAAATCACTTATGCTGTTAAAGTCTCCATTATACATTCTAATATAATCTCCACAATTTTGGCATGTACCAAAAAGTTTATTAAGAGCATACATTTGAAATCCAAAACATGTTTCTCCTCCCCAGTTACAAGTTGGTTTATTAGTACAATTATAATAAGAAGCAAATGGTTTATTATCATATTCTGCAATCATTGAATCTATTTTTGATTTGAATTCTTGTGCAGAAAAGGCGCTAGACTGACATACATAAAGTATATTAAAAATTAGTATCACAATTATTAATACAATAGCTATCTTCCTTTTCATTAAACTCTTCCTTTCCTTATAATTTAAATTTAATCTAATGTTGTTCCATTCTCATATGCTACATTTATTTTAAATGCATCATATGCTGTTAATTCTCCGTCTCCATCAATATCACCAATTTGTAGTTCTTCATCTGTAGGTGTTCTTCCCTCTTCATATATTAGGTTTACTAAATATGCATCATATGCTGTTATTTCTCCATTTTTGTCCATGTCTCCTAACTTATATTCTTTAATTTCAGTATCACTAATATATGTTAATAAGAAAGGAGATAATTCATTTACTGTTATAGTTACTTTGCCGTTTTCAGCTGTTTCTTCAAACATTTCATTTTCTCCGTTTTTAAGTTTATGCCAAATTTGAATTTTTCTTTCACTATATTCATTTTTTAAATCAAATGTAATTTTTAGTTCTCCACTATAATCTCCTCCTATTAAACTTATATCATAAGCTCCTAAAACTGTGTATTTATCAAAATTTGTTATAGAACTTATCATATTTTTAAATTCTTCATCTGATTTGTCAATGATATTAACTTTTAATTCTACCTCTGGATCAGTAAAACCAATTAAAGATATTTTGGTTTTATCTTCTAGGTCAGTCGTATATTCGTGTAAAGTTTTACTATCTATTATATGTTTTATATTATTTTTTATTGCATATTCCTGTGCATATGATCCCCTAATAACGGTTAATGTTAAGTTTTCATTCGAATAGGCAAACACATCATTTCCTATTTCTTTTACACTTTCTGGAATTACTACATTTAATAAGTTTCCACATACTCTAAAAGCATTATCTCCTATCTTGGTTACTTTGTCTGGTATTTCAATATATGATAAATTATTACAGCCGCAGAAAGCATAAGGTTCTATACTAGTTATTTCATTTGATAATTCAATATTTTTTATATTATTACAGTTATAGAATGCTTTTTCACCAATATATGTTACAGTATCAGGAATTTTCATATATGTAAGCCCTGTACAATTGTCAAAAGCACTATTGTAAATTTTAGTTACTCCCTCAGGTATCTCTATACTTGTTAAACTTAGACAATTACGAAAAGCCATTTTCCCTATTTGTTTTAAACTCTTTGGCATTTTTATGTTTTCTAATTTTCTACAATCATAAAATGCATTCTCTCCTATATTTGTTACTCCATCAGGTAACTCAATACTTAACAATCCTATACATCCATAAAATGCATTATTTTTTATATTATTCACTTTTTCAGGTATTTGTATATTTTTTAAATTTGAACAATTATAAAATGCACTAATTCCTATGCTTGTTACATTGTCTGGAATTACAGAGTTAATACATCCTAAAATTAATTCATTATTAGTCGTATCAATAATAGCGTTACAATTTTCTTTTGAATTGTATTTAACATTTTTTTCATCAACCTGTATTTTTGTCAAACCACTACAGTTTAAGAAAGCCTCTGTACCTATGCTAGAAACGCTTTCTGGTATATATAAAGAAGTTAAACTAGTACAGTTTCTAAATGCCCATGCACCTATTGTTTCTATATTATCTTCTAATGTTATAGTTTTTAAATTTGAGCAATCAGAAAATGCTGCTATATCTATATTTTTTATATTTTTACCAATATTTATATTTTGCAAATTAGGACAATAATCAAATGTATATGCTTGTATACTCGTCAAGCCATTTCCTAACTCTACAGTCTTTAAATTGTTGCAATTTGAAAAAGCTTTCATACCTATACTTTCAACACTATCTGGTATTACTATACTTTGTAAATTTAAACACTTTTGGAATGCTCCTGTGCCAATTGTTTTTATCGTATTAGGTAGTTCTACTTGTTGTAAACTTGTACAATTATAAAAAGCATTATTTCCTATATTAGTTACAATATATCCATCAATTATACTTGGAACCATCTCATATGTAGCATTTTTATTCACAGATGTTATTGTCATTTCTTCAGTTTCTACAACAACTTCATATGTATAATTTCCATATGTTCCTTTTATTTTTTCTGGCTCCACATCTTCTTCTACTATATTAAATGTTACCGTTGTTGTTCCTTCGTAATTTCCGACTCCTGTTACATTTATATTCGCTGTTCCTATTTCAACATTATTGCTATAAGTAAGAATATAATCAGTATTTTCTTCTAGTCTTTTATTTCCATCTTTAATAACGATCTTTGGTTCAATTTCATGTCCAGTATAAGTTTTATCATCTATTTTATTAATAATACATTGTGATAAATTTATAGGATATTCTTTATATTTTAAATCTGTTTCTTTTACCCATTGTTCTGCATATGAGCCAGGATACACATAGATAACTTGATCCTTCCAATTATAAAAAGCATTGTCATCTATGTTTATTACGCTTTTTGGTATATCTAAGCTACTTAAAGAATTACAATTTGAAAAAGCAAATTCTCCTATACTTGTTACACTATCAGGTATTTTTATACTTATTAAATCTTTACAACCTTCAAATGCATATGGAGGTATAGATAATATTCCATCTTCTAGAAAAACTTCCGAAATTCCTGATTCATTAAATGCTGAATAGATAACTTGGATACTTTTTGGTATGTCTATTTTTTTTAGTCTGGTACAAAAAGAAAATGCTAATAGTTTTATTTCAGTAATAGTATTCGGTAACTTAACATTTGTTAATTTATTACACCCTGCAAAAGCAGATTCTCCTATACTTGTTACTCCATCTAGAAATTCTACTTCTTCTAATTGACTACCTGCAAAGGCTCTAAATTCTATATTTTTGACAGTTCCTGGTATTGTTACTTTAATTAATTTAGAATATTCAAAAGCCGTGCTTTTTATAGTTGTAACAGGATATCCTTCAATGTTGTCTGGAATATTTAAATTTGTAATACTATCATCAAAATCAATAATTGTTACTTCTTTTTTTGTTTCATCAATTTCATATTTTAATCCATCATTTGTTATATTTACATCACTATTGGCAATTACATATATATTACTTGACATTGTTAATATAATAATTATTAGAATAAATAAACTATTTATTTTAAATATTATTTTCTTCATATTTTACTCACTTTCATTAAAGAATTTTCTACCTTTCGTTCTTTTTACAGTTATTAAATATATTATTTTACTCTATATTTGTTCCATTTTCATATGCCACATTTATTTTAAATGCATCATATGCTGTTAATTCTCCGTCTCCATCAATATCACCAATTTGTAGTTCTTCATCTGTAGGTGTTCTTCCCTCTTCATATATTAGGTTTACTAAATATGCATCATATGCTGTTACTTCTCCGTTTTTATCCATATCACCTTTTAAATAATTTGTAATTGAAAAATTTGCAGTTGCTGTTCCTTCTTTATAGTTTTTAGTTTCTTCTGCTACTGCTTTTACAACATAATCTCCTACTTTTGTTGGTACTGTTTTTGTATATATACTATCACTTGCATTTTTTAATTTATAATAATATGTAACATTAGCACCTGCTACATTATTACTAACTGTTGGTTTTGGTGTTCCACCTATTGTTACATTATTACATTGTACTTTTATATTATTATCTGCTTTTAATATATTAACTTCTTTATATTTAGTTACTCCAATATAATTATTTGTTCCATATGACCATATTGATAATTCATATTTTCCTGCATTTTTAGGATTACTATACATATGTCCATTTTCATCTTTAAAATAATGTAATATTGTTGATCCAGATGCATGACTTGTTATTTCTATTTTAAATTGATTTCCATACACTACATCTGGACATGTAAATGTAAAATCATCTTTAATTTGCTTTATTTTATACGTATATGTTGTTGTACCTTCAAATTTTCCAATTCCTGTGATTGTTACTTCCTTTTCTCCTGCATTAGTTATATCATTTGGATATGTTGTAATATAATCTACTCCTTCTGTTAATTTGTCACCGCCATAATATATTTCAGTATTTGGTTTTATTGGCTTGCCATTATAATCAAATTCATTTTCAGGATTATAAATATATACTACTTTAATAGATGTTTTTGAATCTTCTAATATATAATTTATATTATTAGCTTTTGCATATTTCTCAGCTGCTGAACCACTTTTGGTTATAATAGTTACTTTTTCAGGATTAGAAAATAAATTATCTTCTATTTCCGTTATAGATTCAGGTATTCTAATCATTTCTAAAAGATTAGCCGAATAAAATGAATTTTTTGTCAATTTTAATTTTGATCCATCTTCTATTGTTATTGTTTTTACACTAGAGTAGTTAAAGATATTGTTTCCAGTTGTTGTTACATTTTTAGAAATTACAACATTTTGCAAAGAGTGACAATATGCAAGTAAATATGCTCCTATTTCTTGTACTTTATCTCCAATGGTAAATTTTTCTATATTACTTTGTGAAAATAGAAATTGTGGTAATTTAGTAAAATTATTTGGTAATGTAACTTCTTTTAAATTTTCACATTTATAAAAAGCATAATCTCCTATACTTGTAACTGAATTTGGTACTACTACTTTTTCCATTAAACATTGGGAAAAGGCATATTCTTTAATTGATGTTACACCATTAGGTACATTAACTGTCCCTTCATTTACCATACATTCTATAAGCTCTGTACCTGATTTATTATATAAAATATTGCCTTTTATACAATAATTACTATTGTTGCTTGACATTGATACTTGAACATTATAACTTCCTGTAAATAATGCTCCACCAATACTACTAACACTTTCAGGAATATTTACTTTTTTTAGTTCTTCACAATTGCTAAAAGCTTCTTCTTCTATTTTTGTAATTGTATTTGGTAATGTTACACTTGTTATTTTCACATTTGACAACCAATTTTGTATTTGGAAACATTGTCTTCCAATTGCGGTTACTTTTCTTCCATTATACTCACTTGGAATAACAACATCTGTATCAAATGCATCATATTGTTTCAAAGTAAGAGTTCCATCACTATTAGTTCCAAAACAAAGTCCATCAGGTTCTTCTACAATTTTGTAATATCTAGGTGCTGGTTCTGAATATCCTGCATCTACAATATAATACTTTCCATCAGCATATGCTATAACATTTCTATGTCCACTACCTACAATACCTCCATCATTAAATGGTGATCTATTCTCTGCTCTTATTCCAATCATATCACACATTCTAATTATTGTATTACAACTAGCCCAACAATCTCCACTTTTTGATAATACCATATCTTCATATGATTGATATTGTACTGAATATTCTAATCCTGCTACATATTTTGTAACAACTTCTAATTTTTCTCGTTCTGTCATTCCTTCTTTTATATTTTGATCTAAATATTGTTTTACTATAGAATCAGCATAAATAGTCTTATAATCTATAATTTCCACATTTATCTCATATTCCTTGCCATCAACTTTTGCATAAACTTTATGTGTACCAAATTCATATTCATATACAGTTTTAATTACTGTTCCATCAGTACCTGTATATGTAGTTATATGCGTTTTTGGAGTTATCAACCCATCATCTGTTATATCTAAGTGCTTTGTATATAAAGATGGATCATTATAAAATTCTGGTTTTCCAGTATTTCCAGAAACTTTTAATTGGAAGCTTTGTGGATAATTAGATGGTATATCTGGTATATTATATTTTTCTTTATCCTCTTGATTGATTGCATAAATCTTAATATCAGTAGAATTAATTGTCACATTTGCCTTAGATTCACCTTTAAAAAGAAATATTAATATAATAGAAAGCATTAAAACAAAAAGCATTTTTATTTTTAAATTATTTTTCATTATATCTCCCCCCTTTATTTCAATTTATTTTATAAATTATTCTAATAGTTCTCCATTTTCATAAGCTACATTTATTTTAAATGCATCATATGCTGTTAGTTCTCCATTTCCATCAATATCTCCAATTTGCAATTCTTCACTTGTTGGTGTTTTTCCTTCTTCATATATTAGGTTTATTAAATATGCATCATATGCTGTTAATTCTCCATTTTTATCCATGTCACCTTTTATGTAATCCATAATTTCAAACTCAGCTGTTGCAACACCTTCATTATAATTATTAGTTTCTTCTGCTACTGCTTTGACTACATATTTTCCTGATTTTGTTGGAATTGTTTGAGTATATGTATTATCACTTGCACCTTGTAATTTATAATAATATGTAACATTTGATTTTGCTTTATTATTAACTACCACAGGATTTGGTGTACTTCCTTTTACTACATTATTACATGATACTCCTATTTCATTATCTGCCTTTAATATTTGAACTACTTTAGTTTTAGTAACACCAATGTAATTTGCTCCATATGAATAAATTACTAATTGATAAACTCCTGCTTCTGTTGGATTTGAGAATCCAGTACTTGAATTCGGCTTTTTAAAATACCATGTTATATTAGCATCTGTACTATGTTCTAAAATCTCTACTTTAAACCTGTTTCCATATACTACATCATCACATTTAAATGTAAAATTATCTTCTACTTTTACAATATTATATGTAGAGCTACTTGTCCCTTCATATTTTCCAATTCCTTGAATCGTTACTTCTTTTTTACCAACATTAATTAAGTCATCTGAATAACTACAGATATAGTCTGTCCCTTCTGTTAATTTTGTACCTCCATAATATACTTCAATGTTTGGTTTAATTTCACTACCTGTATAACCATAATTTTCTTCCGGAATGAAAATATGTGCATTATTAATTAACATTTTTGAATCTTCTAACATATATTTTATATTATTATTTTTAGCATATTGTTCAGCTGTTGAACCATTTTTTGTTATTATCGTTACATCTTCTGGATACCTAAATTGTCCATTTGCTATATTTGTTATAGATGTTGGTATTCTTATAGTTTTTATTCTATAGTCGTCATAAAATATACCATTGTCTATACTTATAGTTGAACCATCTTCAATTACTATATTTTCTATATAAGCATAGTAAAAAGCTTCATTATCTATATCTTTAACATTTTTAGGAATTACTATAGTCTTTAAATCATAACAATATCCAAATGCATATTCACCAATTTTTTGAACATTACTTCCTATAGTAAACTTACTTATTTTAGTATCAGCAAATAGAAATCTTGATAATTCTGTTAAAGTATTTGGCAATGTAACATCAATTAAATTACTACATTTATAAAATGCACATTCTTCCACTTTTGTAACAGAATCTGGTAAAATTATTTTTTCTGCTAAAGTTTCAGAAAAAGCATATGCACCAACAGTTTTTACTCCATTTGGTATAGTCACTGTTCCTTCATTTACCATACTTTCTATGAGTACTGTTCCATCTTTATTATATAAAATGTTATTCATTATTTTATAGTTTTGATTGTTTTCTGACATTGTTACTTTAACATTATAACTTGCTTTAAATGGTGATGCCCCTATTATAGTAACACTTGCTGGAATATTTACACTACTTAATTCCTCACATTTAGAAAAAGCACTTTCTCCAATTTCAATAATTGTATTTGGTAATACTACACTTTTTATTTTTACATCTGTATATTCATTTTGTATCCAAAAACAATTTTCTCCAATCTTAGTTACCTTTTTTCCATTATACTCACTTGGTATAACAACATTTTCATCAAAAGCATCATATTGTATTAAAGTAAGTGTTCCATCTGTATTTGTTTTAAAACATAATCCATCTGGTTCTTCTCTAATTTCATAATCTCTTGGTGCTTTACCTGAAAAGCCTGCATCTGCAATATAATATTTACCATCTACACATGCTATAACATTTCTATGACCACTACCTGCTCCTACATCATTTACCGCATATCTATTTTCTGCTTTTATTCCAACCATTTCACACATTCTAATTATTGTATTACAGCTTGCCCAACAATCTCCACTTTTTGATAATACCATGTCTTTATATGATTGGTATTCTTCTGAATAGTCAAGATTAGCAACATATTTTGTAATAACTTCTAATTTTTCTAATTCTGTCATATTACTTTTTATATTTTGATCTAAATATTCTTTTACTATTGAATCTGCATAAATTATTGCATAATCTATAACTTCAACATTTATTTCATATTCAACGCCATCAACCCTTGCATATACTTTACTATTTCCAAATCCATACTCATTTAAATATATATCATCTGGCAAAACATGAACTGTATGTTCCTTCGGAGTTATTAATCCTTTTTCAGTTATTTTTACATCAGATGAAGTATCAGCATGATATACTAACTCTACCATTGAACCTGAAACTTCTAACTGGAAGCTTTGAGGATATTCTGCTGGTATATCTGGAATATTATATTTTTCTTTATCCTCTTGATTTAAAGCATATAGTGTAATGTCTCTTGAATTAATAGTTACACTTGCTTCTGACTTATTATTAAATATAAATATTACTAAAATAGAAAACAATAAAGCCAAAAACACTTTTATCTTTAAATTACTTTTCACAATATTTCCCCCTTTTATCTTATGGTTACCATATAAATTATTCTAACATTTCTCCATTTTCATATGCTACATTTATTTTAAATGCATCAAATGCTGTTAGTTCTCCATTACCATCAATATCTCCGATTTCTAATTCTTCATCAGTTGGTATTCTTCCATCTTCATATATTAGATTAACTAAATATGCATCATAAGCAGTTATCTCTCCATTTTTATCCATATCACCTTTTAAATATGGTAATTTTACTGTAACTTCACAATTTGCTGTATGTTCTCCAACTTTTGCTGTAATAGTAGCTGTACCTTTTCCAATTGCTGTTACAAGTCCTTTTGAATTTACTATTGCAACTGATGAATCATTTGAACTCCAAGTTACATTAGTATTTTCAGTTGTATTTGTAGGATTATATTTTACTGTTAATTGATATGTATTTCCTGTTTCTAGTGTTACGTTTTTTTCAATATCTATAGATTTTAAAGGTATAATTACAGAAACATTAAATGTAGCAATATATTCACCAATACTTGCGGTAAGAACTGCATTTCCAATATTTTTAGCTTTTATTGTACCATTTTTATCTACTGTAAATATATTTTCATTAGAACTCTTCCATGTTAAATCTGATAGTGCTATGTTTGTATAATTATAGTTATAGCCTGCATTTACATTTTTTACTGATGTTGGAGATAATGTTTCCCCAATAGCTAATGTATTAATATCTTTTAATCCTTCTATTTTAGGATTTATATATCCTTTATCTGTTGCAACTTGTATTTTATTATTTACTTCTTTTTCACCTGTCAAAGTGTTTTCATTACTTGAATTATCTCTTGAAAATAATTGTACTCAATAACTTCTTCCATTACTAATATAGCATCCTATTCCTATAGATTTATATGTATATTTCAAAATTTGTGCTTTATGTCCTGGTGAATTCATCCATTCTTCTGTTATCTTGCTTGCAGTTATAATATATGTACCACATCCTATATTTTCACCATCAACTTTGTTATTAACACTAAAAATTTCTGCTCCATCAGGTCTAGCATGTTTATAATATATTGATAGTTCTGCTGCTCTTAACATTGCAGACTCCATTAAACTATTATCTATTTTTAACGGTTCTAGTCCTTCTTTTTTTCTTTCTTGATTTGCTAATTCTACTGCTTCTTTTGCCATATCATAATTATACTTACCATTTATATTTACACTTACAACTCTTTGGTAATCTCCATTACTTATTTTAGTTAGCCCTTCTGGTATAGTATAATTTGTAAGTTTTGGACATTCTTCAATAAATAGTCTACTTATATAATTTAAAGTAGAAGGTAATTTAATTGTAGTTAAATTAGAACATCCATCAAATGCATATGCTTCTATTGTTGTTAGTCCTTCTGGCAATACAATTGTTGTTACAGTAGAATTGTCTTTAAATGCCCATAATTCTAATTTCGTTACTTTTTTTGAGTCTATTGTGCTTGGAACTTCAACATTTTTTGAATTTCCTTTGTATTCAACAATACTTATAGTTCCATCATCTAAGTCATTATATGTATATTCTCCACTTGTTGTATAGGCTGCATATGTAGATTTACATATAAATATGAAAAATAGTGAAATTATCAATCCTATACTTAATTTTACAATTTTTTTCATTATATTCCCTCCTTTAATTTTTTTATCTTCGAACATATTTCCTATAATATATCCCTCTTCCTTATCAATTATAAGAGAAGCAAAAAACTTAAGCAGTAACCTTAAAACAAGTTATCGCTTAAGTTTTAGTTAATTTAATTTTTTAAAATTATACATATACTATATATGGATGTTAGAAATTTTATCATTCTATTTTCCCCTCGTATAATATGTTTATAAGGTTTATTTAATATGAATTTTATAAACATATTTTATATTTTTTATAACCTTTCTAATTGGACTATTTTTTAGTATAATATTTTTAGATATTATATAAGGCAAACTTTATTTTCCCTTGCAAACCTTATGGTATTGCTTATAAAGAGTGAAGCCTTGCATTAAAAATTATTTTCTTACCAACTGCTGCATCTTCAAATATTGGTCAAGGTAGCAATGACGTTAACAATATTTGAATGAATGCTTATATGCGAGGTTGATTTTATTTTTAATTGCTAAGGAATAGTCCTTATTTTATCTTTATTCTATCAAGAAAGGTGGTGATTCTATGAATAAAGATGTTTTATCTACTTTGTTTGTAGGCATTGATGTTAGCTCTGCCAGTAACTATTTTTGTGCCATTAATTTTGAAGGTAAACATATTTTAGATTTTTCTATAACTAACGACTTACCTGGTAGCGTAATCGCTGTTGAAAGAATCTTTAATGCTCTTCAAGAAAATGACTTAAAATATGTTACTATGGTCTTGGAATCTACTAATGTTTTTAGCTTTCATATTGCTAACTTTTTAGCTTCTAACAATTCACTTTTTAATTTTAATTCTAAAGTGTTTGTTATTAACCCTAAAGAATCTAGCAATCTTAGAAAAACTTATTCTGATATGGATAAAACTGATCCTCAAGACGCTTTTGTTTTAGCTGATATGGCTCGTTGTGGTCGAATAAACCAACAACCATACAAGGCATCTCAACTGTTTGCTCTTCAGCGCTTAACTCGTCAACGTTTTCATTTAGTTAAAACTATTATGAGAGAAAAAGCTTACATGATGAGCAATATTTATCTAAAGTTCAGTTCTCTTTATATTGCAAAAAAAGAGGACGAACCTTTTAGCAATTTATTTGGTAATACATCTAAATCCATTATTGCTGACTTTACTCCTGATGATATTGTTAATATGTCTGATGAAGATATGATTAATTTCATTATGGAGAAAGGTAAATCTCGTTTTTCTAATCCTCAAGAAAATGTTAAACTTCTTAAGAAAATTGCTCGTGATTCTTACAGATTAGACAAAGTTGCTTATGACCCTATTAACGTTGCTATCTCTTCATCTTTCAATACTATTAATGCTTTAGAAGATAATCTTAAAGTTATTGATAAAGCTATTGAGAAGAATGTTAAAGGTCTTTGTGACAATGAATTTACCATTCTTAAGTCAATCCCTGGAATTGGTGATGTATATGCTGCTGGCATTATCTCTGAAATTGGTTCTATTAACTTTTTCAAAGACAACAATGCTCTAGCTAAATATGCTGGTTTAACTTGGCGTAAAACCCAATCGGGTTACTTTGAAGCTGAAACTACTAGAATGACTAAGACAGGAAACAAATATCTACGCTACTATTTAATTGAAGCTGTTTCTTCTGTTAAAAACCATTCTAAAGAATTTAATGATTTTTATACTCGCAAATACAATGAAGTGAGCCGTGGTGCACATAAGCGTGCCTTAGCACTTTCTGCTCGAAAACTAGTAAGGTTAATTTTTGGTTTGCTACACCATAATCAACTTTACTCTGCAACCAAATTAGATAATCGCTCAAACTAATTACATATTTTACCATTTCAATGTGCATTTTTTGCATGTTTTATTAAGTGTGTCTATTTTTTAATGTTTTCCAAAAAAATATTTGAAAAATTTTTTATTTTTCTATTGACATATTACCTACTGTCTTTTATTTTATGTCCATATTATATAATAGTTTTAAAAAAATGTATATAGTTTTTTACTTTTTTTTACTTTTATTCACAAAAAATATAGTCCATAATAACAGGACTATATTTCTAAACTAAGCTATTTTTTCTATATCTATACGGGCATTATCATATACAATGTCTTCAATTGATACTCCATTTAATCTAAACACATCTCCTGCTTGCAATCTTAATATAACCGTACTTGTTAATGTCATTCTGTTGTCAGTACTATTTCTTATTACAGGTGATTGATTAAAAGTATCTTGCAAAGGTTCGTTATTTACAGAAAGAATAGCATTAAAATTAAAAGTTCCTACAACATTTTGAACTCCAAATAATTGATAAGAAACTTGATATATTCCTGTTTCATTTATTTGGATTTCATCACTACCCTCTGTATGACTTATTGCTGTTCCTTCAACAATATTGTTTTGACTAAATCTAATTGTAGTTGTTCCTATTCCGTGTATTATCTCCGTTGCCTTGCTATTGCTACTAATATATTGG
The DNA here is from genome assembly GCA_944386195.1 of uncultured Clostridia bacterium. Lineage (GTDB taxonomy): Bacteria > Bacillota > Clostridia > TANB77 > CAG-508 > CAG-269. Next base: position 37,873 of record CALXAD010000004.1, on the reverse strand, counting down.
GCTGGTTTTTGACATTTTGACAATTTATGCATATTATTATTAATGCTACAATAAGAATTAAAAGTATAAATACAATTAGTATTTTCATTATATTATATATATTACATTCGCAACACATAATAATTCCTCCTTATTATATGTTATGAGTGCTTTTTATATAAAGTTTCACCTTCTCTTATTGTTTCTAAAACTACTATTTTCTTTATCTCATCTATATTTATTTCCAATGGATTTTTATCCAATATTATTAAATTAGCTAATTTTCCTTTTTTAATACTGCCTTTTAGTTCTTCTTCTCCATATTGTTTTGCTGTATTGATTGTTACAGCTCTTATTGCATCCATAACAGTAATTTTTTCATTTTCATTTAAAATTTGTCCATCTTTAGTCTTTCTTTTTACTGCACACCAGATTGTTTCAAACATATTAGGTTTTATTACTGGCGAATCTTGATGAAATGTAAATAATATATCTTGTTTTAAAGCATTTTTTGCAGGGCTAATATCTTTTGCTCTTTCTATTCCAAAATTTTTTATATGTGTGTCTCCCCAGTAATAAATATGAGCTATGAAAAAAGATGGTATTATTTTATACTTTTTAACATATTCTAATTGATCTATTCCTAGAAATTGTGCATGTATCATTACTGGATTGATAACATCTTCTTTTTCTTTCATTTTTCCTATTGCATTTATATATTGTTCTGAAGCTTTATCTCCATTACAATGAGCCAAGATTTGCATATTATTGTTTGATGCAATCTTTATTGCTTCTTCTACATCTTTATCTGTCATTGTATTATATCCATAAAAATTTTTATTACCTTTATATGGTGTTCTCATCCAAGCAGTTTTTAATTGTGGCGAACCATCTAAAAATATTTTATAACCACCAATTTTAAAGTTCTTTTTATATTTTTTTATATGATCTTTAAAAGCATTTTCTATTTCTTGTCTTGATTTTATATCTATATATGCTACCAAATCTACTTTTAACACATCATTTTCCAATAATTTTCTATAAATAGGTATTAGTTCTTTAACAAACATTCCTTCTTGTATAGTTGTAATTCCATATGATAAATATTCATTTTGAGCTTTTATACAACTTTCGATTATCTCTTTTTCATTTGGCATTGGAACTTTTTTTATATTTTCAATAAAAGCATTTTCTTCTAATAAGCCTGTTAATCTATCATTTTGTTTTTCTATATTTCCTCCAAAAGGAGAAATTGTATTTACATCTATTCCTATTTTTTCTAGACCTTTTGAATTAAATATTCCACTATGTCCTGATTTATGTTGTATAACCACAGGATTATTTTTAATAACTTCATCTAATTCTTCTTTTAAAATGTTTCTTTTTTCTTCTATATTTGTTTGATCATAATTATTTGCAATAATCCATTTGTCATCACTTAAATTATTATTTTGTTTAAATTCCATTAATTTTTCTTTTATTTCAAATATGTTTGCACATTCTTCTAATGATATTTGTAAAAAATTGTTTGCAACCCCAAAGAAGTGGCTATGTGAGTCTATAAATGATGGCATCATTGTTTTATTTTCTAAATCAACAACTATTGTTTTTTTATCTATATATTTGAATATTTCATCTTTTTTACCAACTTTACTGATTAATTTATCTTCTACTAATATTGCTTCAACAGTATCTTTTTCTAGTGTAATAAAATTTCCATTAAAAAATATTTTTTTCATATATAATTTTCCTTTCTATTATATTGCTAATTTTATATTAAATTAGTACCAAAATTAAAAAGATACTATAAATAAGTTATAAAATAAATTATTTATTGTATCTTTTTTATTATTTCCATTATTTATTTGCAATATTAAATTTTTATTATTTTTTCCCATGGTAAGTCTTTTTTTCCAAAATGTCCATAATTAGTTGTTTTAGAATATATTGGTTGTTTTAAATTTAAATATTTTATTATACCATCTGGTGTTAAATCAAATTTTTCCTTTATTAATTCTACTATCTCTTCCTCTGATTTTGTGCTTGTTCCAAATGTATTAACACAAATTGAAAGTGGCTCTTTCATTCCTATTGCATATGATACTTGAATTTCACATTTTTTAGCATATCCATTTGCTACAATATTTTTTGCTATATATCTCATCATATATGCTGCTGATCTATCAACTTTACTTGGGTCTTTTCCAGAAAATGCACCTCCACCATGATGAGCTAATCCTCCATAAGTATCACAAATAATTTTTCTTCCTGTAACACCTGTATCTCCTATTGCTCCTCCAACTACAAATCTACCTGTTGGATTTATATAAAATTTAGTTTCTACATCTAACATATCTGGTTCAATTACTTTTAATATTACTTTATTGATTAAATCTTTTTGCATTTGTGATATATCTATATTTTCTTCATGTTGCGTAGATATAAGAACTGTATCCACTCTAATTGGACAATCATTCACATATTCCACAGTAACTTGAACTTTTCCATCTGATTTTAAATATTCTATTTCTTTATTTTTTCTAACTTCTGCTAATCTTTGACTCAATTTGTGTGTTATTATTATTGGATATGGCATATATTCTGGTGTTTCATCACAGGCAAATCCAAACATAATTCCTTGATCTCCTGCACCACCTTTATCAACTCCCATTGCTATATCTCTACTTTGTTTCTTTATATATTGATTTATTTTACAAGTTCTATAATCCATTGTATTTTTTTCATCATCATATCCAACTGTTTTTAATGTAGCTCTAATAATATTTTCAATATTTATTTGAGCATTTGTTGTTAGTTCTCCTGCTACTATAACTGTGTTTCCTGTTAGCATTGTTTCTATTGCTACTCTGGAATTTCTATCTTGTTTTAAACACTCATCTAAAATTGTATCTGATATTAAATCAGCTACTTTATCTGGGTGTCCTTCAGTTACACTTTCACTTGTTAAATAATAATGTTTATATTTTTTCAATTAAATTCCTCCTTAAAATTCAAACTCCTCTTCTTGATTTTTTGTTTTTTGTAACTTCCTCTTTAATATTTTTACTTCTTCTTTTAATTTGTTATTTTCCTCAATTAATAATGCTTTATCCATTTTTAAAGCTTTATCTGATTCTTCAAACATTGATTTATATTTTTCTATATTGATACTAGCATAATTGCTACTTGTTACTATTACATGATCTAATAGCTGTATATTGAATGCCTTTAATATTTGACCAGTGTAATTGGTTAAATGTATGTCATCTTTACTTGGAATAAGCTCTCCTGATGGATGATTATGTACAAAAATAACTTTATCACTATTATTAATTAAAGCCGTTCTAGCAATATCTTTACTGCTTATATATACATTTTTACTTGTTCCTACACCTATTAGATTTATATTAGTTATATTATTTTTTGAATCTAACCCTAACATAAAAAAAGGTTCTTGTGTTGCATCTTTTATCTCCTGTATTTCTTGTAATTGAAATACATCTGATGTTTGATTTATTTTTCTTCTTTTTACATTTTCTATCGGCTTTTTCTGGATATCTATTACTAATGCCATCTTTCTTCCTTTCTTTTTGAGTATAAAAAAAAGAGTGATGCTACACTCCTATTCTTGTTCTTCCTCTTCATCTTCTTCAAGATAATTATGCTTTCCTTGATGGAATATTTTATTGTAATTTCTTTTCATTTTATTATAGCTTTCTTCAGATATAATTACATCGTCATGCAAAATCCAATTCATAATTGTTTTTGGCTCTATACTCAATATTTTTGATATTTCTCTCAAATCTTCGTTATTTTCTAATATATAATCCTTTATTTTTTCGTTTGGATTTTCTAATAAAAATCTTTGGTATTTTGTTAAATTAGGATTTTCAATATTTAATATATTTATTATTCCTTGAATAATTTTAGGATTTTTCATTTCCACTCTTCTCATTTCATAATTAGACATCTTTTGTGGTGAAATCCCTAATTCTTCTGCTAATTGTTTTTTAGTATATCCTCTCAAATCTCTATATAAAGTTATTTGATCAATAAAATCTTTTTTTGGTTTTTGTTTAATTTCTTTTAACGGATCCATATTTATTTTTATTGTTTCTGCTAAAATTCCTTTATTTTTTATATGTTTAAAAATTCTTGATATTATTCTAGAATCTATAAAAGTGCTGTTCCTAGCCACTTTCAAAGCTTCATTATTATCTTTATAATAGTTCGTCATCAGATATGGGGTGCATTTGCTCCTATTATTCCTACACTTTCATTATCTTCTATTTTTATATTAATGTTTGAAAGTGTTTGTTTTTCATTATTATAAGAAAAACAAACATTATTTAATTCTATCACATTTATTCTCCTTCTGCTATACAAATATATTACCAATTATATCAAAAATTGGAACAAATCTTAATACTATAATTAATAAAATACAATATAAAAAATATATTAAGCTTAATTTATTTATTTTTTCTTTTTGAACAAAGAATGTATTTGGATTAAAGCCTCTTATTTCCATGCTTTCATATACAATTTGTGCTCTATCTATACTTCTTAGCATCAAACTTCCTATCATGCTTCCCCATACTCTAAAGTTTACACCTTTTTGTTTTGGCGATCTCATACTATAGGCTGTCCAAATTCTTTCTACTTCTTTTAGAAATACTATTATATATCTATAAATTAGCATAAATATTGTAATTAATATATTAGGAATATGAATCATTTTTAATGCACTACATATTTTTTCTATTGATGTTGTAATTATTAAAAAATATGAAGCTATTATTGCAAAACTTCCCTTTAATATCAATGTTATCATTGATATTAAACCTGTTGTTATTGGAATAAAACCTATATATGTAATTACTAATCTATCTAATACTATATTTGCTAATCCTAAAATTACTAAAAGTAAAAAAACAATTTTTAGTCTTTTAAAACAATTTTTTATTGATAAATCTCCAATGATACTAATTACTATTAAATAAATTCCCATCGCAAGTGTTGTATTTATATTATATTTATCTATTGAAGTTAGAAATAATATATATATAATAGTAATTAGTAATTTCATAAGTGGATGCATCTTATTTAAATATCTTTCTTGATTAGAAAGTTTATCTATATTATGTACTTCTTTAATTGCATTTTCTATTTTATTCATTTTCTAAGTAACTACCTTTTTTTCTTTTTAATTTAATTATATATCCTACTATTAATAGAAAAACTACTGTAATTATACAACCTACTATTCCAGAAACTGATGTTCCCAAAGAATTATCACTATTTTCAAAACTATAATCCGGTAAAATTGTTGTTGTATCTTGTATACTTTGTGCTGTTTGGTATACATTATTTTCTTTGCTTTCTATTTCTGTATTACCTGTAAGTTTTTCTATTGACCATTCTAATCCATCAGGATTTGAAGATGCAAGTAGTGAAAATCCACCTGCTATTATAACTACTAAACAAGACAAAATTGCTATTGTTTTCTTATATGAAAATCTTGCTTCTTTTTCTATCTTGTTGTTTCCATTCCATAATATTTCTGGTCTTGCCTCATATATAAAGCAAAGCACTGCTGAGGTAATTAATCCCTCTACTAATCCTATTGCTAAATGAATTGGTTGCATTGCTAAAACAAATGCTCCAAATGGTAATTGTGTAACTCCAGAAGCTAATGTTTCTAATGTTACAGAAAATGCTCCTAATTGCAATGTTAAAACTGAGCCTAGCATTGAAGCTAATATTATTTTTGTTTTACTCATACCATTTTTCATTATAAATTTCCATATTAGCGAACCTATAAAGCATCCATAAAACGCCATATTCCATATATTTGCACCAAGTGCTAAAAGTCCACCATCTGCAAAAAATAAGCATTGTATTAGTAAAACTCCTATCATACTTAAGAATCCTCCAAAAGGACCTAATATTGATGATAATAATAAACCACCACATAAATGTCCTGATGAACCTGTTCCTGGTATTGTAAAATTTACCATTTGTGTTGCAAATACAAATGCTCCCATTATTCCCATTGTTGGTATTTTCTTTTTAAAGTCTTCTTCTTTTCTTATTTTATTTATTGAATATGCTGCAACTAAGCCACTTGCTACATACATTGTAGCTCCAACTGCCGGACTTAGCATTGCATCTGCCATATGCATCTTCATTCCTCCTATTCTTTTTTATTTATCAAAACTCCCACTTTTTAAACCTTCTAAGTCTAAAGTTATATATTTAAATCCTATTTCTTTTATTTTTTCTACTATATCTAAGTTTTTTAAAATAATTTTAAAGTCTTCTTTTTCTACTTCTATTCTTGCAATATCACCATGAACTCTTACTCTTGATTTTTTGATTCCTAGCTCTTTTAATAATTCTTCACTTAAATCAACTTTTCTTAAACTTTCTTCATTCAAAATTGTATTATATGGAAATCTAGTTGCTAAACATGAATTATATGGTTTATTCCAAATTTTAAGTCCTAATTTTTTGCTTTCATTTCTTATTTCTTTTTTTGAAAATCCTGTTTCTGCTAATGGACTAATTATCCCTAATTCTTCTTGAACTTTATTTCCTGGTCTATATACTTTTAGGTCATCTTGATTTTTTCCATCTAATACATTTTCAAATCCATTTTTTATTGCTTCTTCTTTTATTTTAGTCATTAGATTCTTCTTACAGAAATAACATCTTTCTTTACTATTTTCCTTAAATTCTTTTATTTCTAATGGCTTAAATTCTATTTCTTTATATTTAAAATTATTTTCTTTTAAAAATTCTATTGCTTCTTTATAGTCTTTTCTTGGAACCATTACTCCATTTGCTATAATCGCTAATACGTTTTTACTTCCTAATACTTTGTTTGCTACATATAATAAGAAACTTGAATCTATTCCTCCTGAAAAGCTTACTGCAACTTTTCCTAACTCTTTTAATCTTTCTTCTAATTTATTTAACATATGCCTCTTCCTTTTTGTTATTTTTGTTTCATTACATAACGTATAGCTCACTTTCGTTCGCTTACGGCTTGTTTTATTGTTTACAACCTCATTTCATTCGGTTGCATAACTTATCCGTACAGCTCACTTTCGTTCGCTTACGGCTAAGTTAATTTGGTTGGCTATGTAACCAGCTCCAAATCCATTGTCTATGTTTACTGTCGCTATTCCGTTTGCACATGAATTCAACATACTAAGTAGTGCTGATACTCCTCCAAAGTTTGCTCCATATCCTATTGAAGTTGGTACTGCAATTACTGGAACTTTAGCTAGTCCTGCGACTACAGATGCCAAAGCTCCTTCCATACCTGCAACTACTATTATGCAATTTGCTTTTTCTATTTTTTCTCTATTTGCTAATAACCTATGAAGTCCCGCAACTCCTACATCATATACTCTCTCTACATAACTTCCCATAAATTCTGCTGTTTTAGCTGCCTCTTCTGCAACTGGTACATCTGCAGTTCCTCCTGTACAAATTGCAATATAACCTTTTTTTTCCTTTTTCTTCTCTATTTTTAAAATTCTTGATATATCATCATATTCTACATTTGGTATATCTTTTTTTACTAATTCATATTGTTCTTTAGTTGCTCTTGTTCCTAGCACTTCTCCATCTTCTTTATAAATAGTACTATAAATTTTAGATAAATACTCGTCTGGTTTTCCTTGGCAAAAAACAACCTCACTTGCTCCAGACCTTTCTTTTCTGTTATGGTCTATTTTTGCATATCCTAAATCTTCATATTGATTATTTTTTATTTCTTTTTCCGCTTCTTCTACAGATAATTTATTATCTTTCAAAAGTTCTAATATTTCTTTAATCTCCATTATTTTAGCTCCTCTAATTTGTATAATTCTTTTAAAGGTATATTATTCTCTTTTGCTACTTTTTTCATACTCTCATATTCAGGATATACATATGTTTCTCCATCATTTGTTACTTTTTTTGCTTTTATTTTTCCGTATTTTGTATCAACCTCTACGAATTCTCTTCCTAATTCTGTTCTCGCTTCAAAACGATATCTAATTCCTATTGTTGTTGTTTCTTTAAAAATTATATTTTGAAGTTTAAACATATCTTCTTTTTTACATGCAACTGTTAATCTATATGCTGGTCTATTTTTCTTCATAAATATAGGTGTAAAAAACACATCTAAAGCTCCATTTTCAAATAATTTTTCAGATGTATAACCTAACACTTCTCCTGAACAATCATCTACATTTGTTTCCATTACTACAAAATTTTCATTTTGTTCTTGTATTTCTCCATAATATACTTTTAATACATTTGGTATCTTTAAATTTTTTGTACCTGTACCCCAACCTATTTTTTCAGTTACCATTGCAGGTAAAGTTGTAAATTCTTCTGCAAGTTCAGCTATAATTGCTGCTCCAGTTGGAGTAACAAGTTCTGTATCTATATCTATTTGTCTAAACTTAACATTTGAAGCTGCAAATATTTCACTTGTTGCAGGTACTGGTACTGCCATAGTACCATGCGCACACTCTATAAATCCATATCCGTCATTTACAACACTAGAAATTATTCTATCAGGATTTATCTTATTTATTAATATTGCTGTACCTACAATGTCTACAATTGAATCTATTGCTCCTACTTCATGAAAATGTACTTCTTCTAATGGTTTATTGTGAACTTTAGACTCTGCCTTTGCTACTCTTAAGAAAATTCTTTTAGCTAAATCTTTCGTTTTTTCATCTAATGAACTATTATCAATTACAGAATACACATCATTTAAATTCCTATGTTCATGATGATGATGTTCATGGTCATGATGATGCTCATGTTCATGTTCGTGTGTATGGTCTTCATCTAATATAACATCAACATATGTTCCTGTAATCCCATTTTTTACTTGTTTAAATATTTCTATTTTATATCCATCAACATTTAATTTTTTTAATTCTTCTAATAAATAATTTTCATCTCCAATAATTTCTAGTAAAGCTCCTAGTGTCATATTTCCACTAATTCCACTAGAGCAGTCAAAATATAGCGTTTTCATAAACTTACTCTCCTTTTATTAAAATCCATTTTTGTTAAAAAATTCTACTGATTCTTTTACAGCTTGATTTACATCTAACTCTCCATTTAAAGCTTTTGTACATTCTGAATAATCTTCATTTTCAATTCCTGTTTTATATCCTAATTTAAATGTTTTATAATAATTTAATTCTGCTCCAAAATATGGGTCTGGTTGTATCATTAAACTATTATATGCTCTAATTATATTAGATACTGGTACTTTATTAGGTGTATTACTATCTAATTTTTCCCAATCAGAACATCTAAATTTCCATTCTTTTTCATACTCTGTTTTTGCAAATTTAAGTAATTCTTTTTCTTCTTCTGTTATAGGTTTAAAATCTTGCATATAAGATGTATTATCTTCTACTTGTTCTAAGGTTGACATTCCACTTAATACTGCTATAACTCCATCCAAACTTGCTGAAAATCTTATTGCATATGCTGCTGGTGTTAAATTTTTATTTAATTCCTTCATTTTAGTTAAAACAGCATCTGGAACTTTTGCAAGTGTTCCTCCTTTTACAGGCTCCATAATAACTACTTCTTTTCCATGTTTTCTAATTGTTTCATAACATTTTTTAGATTGAATAAATCCTTCTTCCCAATCATAATAATTTACAACAATTTGTACAAAATCTGTTTCAGGATGTTCTGTTAATATTTTATCTAAAACATCAGCTGAATCATGGAATGAAAATCCTAAATGTTTTATTTTTCCTTCTTCTTTCCATTTTTTCATATGTTCAAACATTTTACATGATTTTACATAAGTATCATAAAGACTTCTATTTAAATTGTGTAATAAATAATAATCAAAATATTCTACTCCACATTTTGATAGTTGCTCATTAAATGTTTTTTCAACTTGTTCTTCTTCTGTTATTGAAAAAGCTGGTAATTTAGATGCTAATGTATATGTATTTCTATCATGTCTTTGCACTAAAGCTTTATTTATTGCTCTTTCACTTTCACCATTATGATAAACATAACTTGTATCAAAATATGTAAATCCTCTTTCTATAAATAAATCTACCATTTTCTTTAAAGTATCTATATCAATATCTGTAGGATTATCACTTTTTTGTGGTAATCTCATTAAACCAAAGCCTAATTTTCCTCTTGCCATATTAATTACCTCCTTTAAATATTTACTATTTCATATTCTCTACTTCCAAGTCCTAGTTTATTTGCTGCTTCTACTGTATGAATTCCATGTCTTGAATCCATTCTTTCTATTAATGCTTTCTTTCCTTCGTCTTTTGCATTTACTACAGCATCATAACAAGCTTGGTCTAATGCTACTGGGTCTGTTGATGCAAATATTCCTAAATCTGCCATTTCTGGTTTATGTGGGTTTGAATCACAATCACAATCAACTGATAAATTATTTGCAACATTTATATATAACATATTTTCTTTTCCTATATAATTTATAACGGCATCACATGCATCTGCCATTGACTCTAAGAAATCATCTTGTTCTGGAAGATTTCCAAATAATTCATTTGGATTTTGATTTTTACCTGCTGTATGTATCCATGTCTTTCCCCTAGATGAACCTATTCCAATTGAAATATTTTTAAGAGCCCCTCCAAATCCTGCCATTGCATGTCCTTTAAAATGTGAAAGTACTAAAATTGAGTCATAATTCTTTAAATGTTCACCTACATAATCTTCTTTTAAATGGAATCCATTCTTTACTGGTATTGCCATATCTTCTTCTTCATCCATAATATCTACTTTTGCAATGTCTAAAAATCCATGGTCCTTAATTGTTTCCCAATGTTCTTTGGTTGTATTTCTTTTTCCTTCATATGCAGTATTGCATTCTACAATAGTACCATTTACTTTATGAACTAAATCTTTTATTAAATTTGGGTCTAAGAAATAATGACCTCATGCTTCTCCTGATGATAATTTTACAGCTACTTTTCCTTTTAAATCTTTTCCTAATGCTTCATAAATTTTAATTAAACTTTCTTTAGTTATCTCCTTTGTAAAATAAAACTTTGATTTTTCCATAAAAACCATTCCTTTCTTTTACACAAATTTCATGATATTTATTTTATATCACTTAGAGTTTACTTTAAGTCAATACTTTCTATAAAATTATATATTATTTTTTTATAAATAACAATTATATTTTTATAGTTAAATTAAGTAAATTAAAAATAAGGAAGAATCTTCCTTATTTTTACTAATTACCTATTTTTTCTATATCTATACGAGCATTTTGATAAATTATATTTTCTATTGATACTCCACTTAATTTAAGAATATCTCCTGCTTGTAATCTTAAAATTACTGTACTTGTAAGTGTCATTCTATTACTAGTACTATTTCTTATTACAGGAGACTCATTAAATGTATCTTGTAATGCTTGATTATTCACTAAAAGAATTGCATTAAAATTAAATGTTCCTGTTACATCTTGTACTCCATATAATTGATAAGAAATTTGATATATTCCGTTTTCATTTATATTAATTTCATCACTACCTTCTTCATGACTTAATGCATTTCCTTCCACTATATTATTTCTACTAAATCTAATTGTAGTTGTTCCTTGAGTTTCATTATCTCCATTTTGGGCAGTAGCTACCAATATATTTGGCATATTTCGATTTGTTTGATAAATAACAACAACTACTAAAGCAATTATAAGAAGTAAAATAACAAATATTGTTATTATTTTTATTATATTAAAAAAATTATATTCACAACACATAATAAATTCCTCCTTTTATATGTTATGAATATTTTTAAACTTTGTTTCTTATATAAATTATCCCAACTTTTCTGCAACTTTTTCTAATTCGTCTCTTATTTTTATATGTTGTGGACAAACTTCTTCACATTTTCCACATTTAACACATTCTGAGGCTTTCTTTAATCCATGACCACTAACTAGCCAATCTTCTTGGTGTTTTGCAGCTCCCATATCATTATATAATGTTAAATAATTCATTGCTGTAAATGAACCAGAAATTCCTATATGCATTGGACATACCTTTGCACAATAATTACAAGTTGTACATGGTATTATTGGTATACTATTCATTATTTCTTGTGCTTTTTTTATTGTTTTTTCTTCTTCATCTGAAAGTTTTGTAAAATCCTTCATATAAGATATATTATCTTCCATTTGTTCTATATTACTCATTCCAGAAAGTACTGTAATAACACCATCTAAACTTGCAGCAAATTTTATTGCCCATGATGCAACAGATGCATTTGGATTTGCCTTTTTAAATACTTCTTGTACTTCTTTTGGTGGATTTGCAAGCATACCACCTTTTACTGGCTCCATAATTATTACTGGTTTTCCATGTTTTCTTGCAACCTCATAACATTCTCTTGATTTTATTGCTGGATTTTCCCAATCCGCATAATTTATTTGAAGTTGTACAAATTCCATCTCTGGATGTTTATTTAATATTTCATCTAATTCTTCTGGTGTTGAATGAAATGAAAATCCTATATGTTTTATTTTTCCTTCTTTTTTCTTTTCTTGTATCCAATTCCACATATCAAAATCATCAAATACTTTTGTTCTGTGTTCTCCTAAATTATGTAATAAATAAAAATCAAAATATCCTGCTCCTGTTTGCTTTAAAGATGTTTCAAATTGTGCTATTGCATCTTCTCTCGTTTTACAATTTATCCATGCTGCGTTTTTTGTAGCTAGTTGAAACTTTTCTCTTGGATATCTTTCTACTAATGCTTGTCTTATTGCATCTTCACTTCCTGCATATGCCCATGCTGTATCAAAATATGTAAATCCTGCTTCTAAGAACTTATCAACCATTGTTTTGGTTTGTTCTATGTCTATTTTTCCATCCTTTTGTGGTAATCTCATTAGTCCAAATCCTAATTTTTTAATTTTTTCTCCTAAATATGGCATTTATTTATCCTCCTACTATAATTCTTTTACCCATTTATCAATTTCATCTGGCGATGTTACTAATTGGTTTTCTTTATAATCTTGTGTAAAGACAATATTCATTTCTTTTTCTATTACTGAATTAGGGCATAATTCTTCTATTTCTTTAAATGTTCTTCCAAGCCAACCTGCATTTGTAGCAAAAGGAATTATTCTTTTACCTGATAAATCGTTTTCTTTTAAAAATGTTCTAACTACAGGTGCAATTGTATACCACCATACTGGTGTTCCTAAAATAATTTCACTATAATTACTTAAATCTACATCTATTTTCTCAATTTCTCGAGTTTTCTTACTACTTTCATTATTTTGTTCTTCATCTACAACTTTATCATAATCATTAGAATATGGTTTTACTGGTTTTAATTCTAAAATATCACATTGTAAACTCTTCTTAATATCTTCTGCTATCATTTTTGTATGATTTGTATAAGAAAAATATACTACTAATTTATTACTCATATTTTCCTCCTTAATTATGGCTTTTCCATAAAGTCTTTTCTTTTTCCTTGTTCCATTTCTTCATACCATTTTATTTTATAATTTAATCTGTCTAATGTAGCATTTATATTTTTTTGCTTTTCCAATAATTTATTTCTTTGTTCTTCTAGTAATATTTTTCTTTCTTTTATTGTTTTTCTCCCTTGCTTAAATAATGTTACATATTGTTTTAATGTTTCTATTTCTAGTCCTGCATTTCTCATACATTTTATAAATTCTATCCATGAACAGGTATTTTCATCAAAATCTCTAATTCCATTTTTGGTTCTTGGTACTCTTGGTATTAATCCTTCTTTTTCATAATATCTAATTGTATCTGCTGTTAAATTATATTTTTTACTTACTTCTGATATTGTCATTTTACATCCTCCAATCATTAAAAGCTTTACTCTCTTTTAATCTTAATACCTTTATATTTAAAAAATCTCTTTTACTACTTGAGGTAATTCTGCAAAAGTATTTATATAATATTTAGTGTTTAAATCTTTACCGAACCCATATTTTGCTTGTATAAAAGGAACTTTGGAAATATTTGTAGCTTCAAGGTCTTTTTTAGTATCTCCTACATATACAAATTTGTCTAATTGATATTCTTTTATTGTTTTTAAAATTGTATCTGCTTTTGTCATATTTAATTCACCTGTTGAATAATACGCTTTAAAATATTTTTCTAGTCCTGATGAGATTAAAAAAGCTTCAATATATCCTTTGTGTCTTGAATTACTTACTATAAAAAATTCAAAGTCATTTTTTAGTTTTATTAATGTTTCTTCTACTTTATCATAAACAATTGCACCATTTTCCTTAAGGTCTCTATTTTTTATTACTGATATCTCTTCCATAAGAGGTAATGCTTTTTCTATATCTATACTTGGAAAATATTGAGAAGCTGCTTCTCTTGCAGTACATCCAAATACATTGCAAATAGTTTCTTTGGTAACTTTAGGTAAATTATGCCTTTTGGCTATTTCATTTACACTATTATAAGTACTTTCTGTCGTATCCCATAATGTTCCGTCTAAATCAAAAATAATCCCTTTTTTTATCATCGTTTTTCTCCTTTTATAATTTATCCTAATTTGTTATATTCTTCATCTGTTACTGGTTCACACCATTCATTAGATGTTTCTTCTCCTGGTACTTCTAATGCTAAATGACTAAACCAATTGTTCTTTTTAGCTCCATGCCAATGTTTTACATTTGCAGGTATTACTACTACATCTCCTGGTTTTAAGCTTCTTGCTTCTTTTCCTTCTTCTTGATACCATCCTTCTCCATCAACACAAATCAAAATTTGTCCTCCACCTTTACTAGCATGATGAATATGCCAATTATTTCTACATGCTGGTTCAAATGTTACATTTGCTATAGATATACTTGATTCTCCTGGTTTTGTTAATGGATTCAAATATGAATTTCCGATAAAATATTGTGCATATGCTGTATTTGGATTTCCTAATCCAAAGAATCCTCCATGTTCTTCTTTATTATCACTTTCATCTGCATATACTTCTTTAGCCATATTAAATGCTGCCCATGCATTTGGCCATCCTGCATAAAATGCAATATGTGTTAATATTTCTGCCATTTCTTGTTTTGTTACTCCATTTTTCTTAGCTGTCATTAAATGATATTTTAATGAAGAGTCTACTATTCCTTTACCAATAAGAGCTGATATTGTTACAACTGACCTCATTTTTAAACATAATTTATCTTCTCTTGACCATACCTCACCAAATAATATATCATCATTTAATCTTGCAAATTCAGGAGCAAATTCTCCTAATTGATCATGTCCTGCTGTTTGTTTTACCATAATAATCTCCACCTTTCTTTTTTTATATTTAATATATATCACTTAAAGTTCGCTCCAAGTCAATAGTTTTTATTAAATTTTTATAAATTCTTTTTATTGAATTTTATTTTTTCTTATTTTATAATATTTATATTAATATTGAAAGGATTTTTATTATGATTGAAGTTTATAAAATGTCTTTAAATGACTTAGAAAATATAAAAGAAATTTTAATTTCTGATTTTGATGATTTTTGGAATTATTCTACCTTTAAAGAAGAATTATCTAATGCAAATTCTTATTATTTAGTTGCAAAATCTGATAATGAGATATTAGGTTTTGCTGGAATTAAGACTGTACTTGATGAAGCTGATATTATGAATATAGTAGTAAAAAAATCAAAAAGGAAATTAGGTATTGGTTCATTATTATTAAAAAATATTATTGAACTTTGTAAAAATTTAAATATTTCTACTTTATTTTTAGAAGTAAATGAAAAAAATACACCTGCTATTTCACTTTATAAAAAATTCGGATTTAAAAACGTTGGTTTTAGAAAAAATTATTATAAAGAAAATAATGCTATTGTTATGAAAAAAGAAAACCTATAAATTTATAGATTTTCTTTTTTGGTTTATTATTTTAAATCAATTTCTATTTTTCTTTCATGTTCTAATTTTATTTTACTATATTTTACATTACACTCATCAAATAATTTTCTTGATGCTATATTATTTTCACTATTTGCATATTTATCTGATAAATATATTACTTCTTTTATTCCTGATTGTATTATAATTTTTGCACACTCATTACATGGAAATAAATCTACATATATTTTAGCATTTTCTAAGTCTTTTTTACTTCCTCTATAATTTAATATTGCATTCATTTCTGCATGGCACACATATGGATACTTTGTTTCTAAATTTTCACCTTCCCTACCCCAAGGAAATTTTTCATCATCAAATCCATTTGGTGCTCCATTATATCCTATTGATAAAATTCTATTATCATTACTTACAATACATGCTCCTACTTGTGTTGATGGGTCTTTACTTCTCATTGCTGATAATTTTGCTATTGCCATAAAATATTCATCCCATGATATATAATTTTTTCTTTTTTTACTATCCATATTCTTTCCTTTCTGCCACATTGAGGATATTTCTCGTGCGACATTGTATTTTTTAATTTTCCCATTCAAACTCCCAATCTTCTAACATTACTGTATCGCCTTCACAAACTCCCATTTCTCTTAGTTTGCTATCAACACCCATGTTTCTTAAAGATTTTTGTAAATAATAGAATGACTCATTATCTTCCATATTTACTCTTCTTAATAATCTTTCTATAGGTTTTCCTGTTACAATAAATATTCCATTTTCTTTTTTGATTTCCCATTTATCTTCTTCATCATCTAAAGTATAAACCTTTTTATCTTCAATTTCTACTAGCTCTTCTTTTGGTAGTGTTTTTAATACTTCATATACATGGTCAATTAATTCTTGTACTCCTTGTTTTGTTGCTGCTGATATTTTATATAATTCTAAATTTTCTTTTTTAGCTAGTTCTTCTACTTGTTTTACTAACTTTTCATCTTGAACTACATCCATTTTATTTGCTACTATTATTTGTTTTCTTTTTGCTAGTTTTTCACTATATTTAGCAAGTTCTTTATTTATTGTATAAAAATCTTCTACAGGATTTCTTCCTTCTAATCCTGATACATCTAAGAAGTGTAATAATAATCTTGTTCTTTCAACATGTCTTAAAAACCTAATTCCTAGTCCTACACCTTCACTAGCTCCTTCTATTATTCCAGGGATATCTGCTATTACAAATCCATCTCCATCTTTCATTTTTACTACTCCTAAATTAGGCTCTAATGTTGTAAAATGGTAATTTGCAATTTTAGGTCTTGCATCTGTTACTACTGATAAGAACGTTGATTTTCCTACATTTGGGAATCCTAAAAGACCTACATCAGCTAATAATTTTAATTCTAGTATAACTTCTTTTTCTTCACCTTTTTCTCCATCTTCTGCAAACCTTGGGACTTGTCTTGTAGAGGTTGCAAAGTGCTGATTTCCACGACCTCCTCTTCCTCCTTTTAATACAAGTTCTACTTGGTTTGGTTTTGATAAATCTGCTATTACTTTTCCGAGTTTTAGCATCTTTTACAACTGTTCCTATTGGTACTTTTATATACAAATCTTCACCATATTTTCCACTACAGTTGCTTCCACTTCCATTTTCTCCATTTTTGGCTTTAAATTTTTTGTTATATCTAAAATCTATTAATGTATTTTTATCTTTATCTACTTGGAAATAGATATTTCCTCCATTTCCTCCATCTCCTCCATCAGGACCTCCTGCTGCTATATATTTTTCTCTATGGAATGCTATTGCACCATTTCCTCCATCTCCTGATTTTATTATTATTTTGGTATAATCTGTAAACATACTTACTCCTTTTTATATAATATTTATAATTTTAGTATTATTAAATTTTATCTTCTTTATCAATTTCTTCTATTGTATATGTATAATATCCTTCGTAATAATAACTTGCATCTATTCCTTTCATATACACAGTTCTGTCATTAATTTTATCTGTTAAAGCTTCTTTTAACAACACTTTAATTTCCACATCTTTTATAGGACTTCTTTCCATTGCAAGCAAATAATCATTTTTATCTACTTTGCTCCAATCTACTACTTGTCCAAGTTCTTTCGTTAATATCCTATCTAGCCATATTCTTGTGCTTCTTCCATTACCTTCTCTAAAAGGATGAGCTATATTCATTTCTACATATTTTTCTATTATTTCATCATAAGTTTTTTGTGGCATTTTATCTATATTTTTAAGAGCTTCTTTTAAGTACATTACAGGAGCAAATCTAAAGTTTCCTTTTGAGATATTTTCATCTCTTATTTTCCCTGCAAACTCATAAATATCTTCAAATAAATATTTATGTATTTCTTCAAGCTCTAAAAATTTTCCTAATCCTAATTTTTCTAATATTCCATTATCAAATAGTTTTAGTGCTTTTTTCTTAGTTATTCTTTCCTCTTCTTGTGCTAAATTTATATTATCTACAATATCTAATTTATTTTTCAGAATCATATTTTGCTCCATATTTTAATATTTATAGAAGATGTGTCCCTAAATGGACAAAATGTCCAAAAAGAAACGTCCCCAATTGGACAATTGGGCATTATTCAAAGTAGTCTAGTTTCATTGCTTTTTTTACTTTTTTCATGGTTTCTTTTGCTACTTTTTGTGCTTTTTTAGTTCCTTCTATTAGTATTTTATCTACTTCTTCTGGGCGTTCTTCATAATATGCTCTTTTTTCTCTTATTGGTTTTAGTGTTTCTGATATATTTTTTGCAAGTTGCTTTTTGCATTGTACACATCCACGTTTTCCTTCTCTACATTCTTTACATACTTCATCTATTTCTTCTTTTGAACTAAATAATTTATGATAATATGCTACCATACATACATCAGGATTACCTAAATCGTCTTTTTTTATTCTATTTGGGTCTGTTACTGCACTCATTACTTTTTTTGTTATTTCTTCTTCACTATCTGATAAGTATATTGCATTGCCTAATGATTTTCCCATTTTTTCATTTCCATCTAGGCCTTTTATTCTTTTTGTACTAGATAGAACTGCTTGTGGTTCTACTAAAACTTCTCCATATATACTATTAAATTTTCTTACTATTTCTCTTGCTTGTTCTATTAATGGTAATTGGTCTTCTCCTACTGGTACTAATTCTCCTTCAAACGCTGTTATATCTGCTGCTTGGCTTACTGGATATCCTAAGAAACCATATGTTACACTTTCTCCGAATAAATCTCTTTTCTGTGCTATTTCTGTTTTTACAGTTGGATTTCTTTGTAATCTTGCTATTGTTACTAAGTTTGAATAAAATACTGTAAGTTCTGCAACTTCTGGTATCATTGATTGTATGTATATTGTTGTTTTTTTAGGGTCTATTCCTACTGATAAATAATCCATTGCTACTTCTCTTACATTTTTTCTTACTTTATCTGGATTATTAAAATTATCTGTTAATGCTTGAACATCTGCTATTAATATATATGGGTCATATTCTCCACTTTCTTGCATTTCTACTCTCTTTTTTAATGAACCAAAGTAATGTCCTATATGTAATCTTCCTGTTGGTCTATCTCCTGTTAATATTCTTTTCTTATTTTTTTCACTCATTTTCTTTCTTCTCCTTATTTTAAACATATATATAATATACCACAAATTTCTTTTATTTTCCAGTTTTTTACTTATTTAGCTTTCGTATGGATTTATTTTTCTTTTAAATACCTTTTTAATAAAAATGTTAAGAAATAAGGAAATGTATAAAATTTTCCATTAAATCCTATATTCTTATTACATAATTTTATTCCATATTTTATGTCCTTATATAATTTATGGTTTATCAAATTATTAAGTGATATAGTCGCATTATTATTTGCTTTTACTTCAATAAATATTAAAGAATTTTTATCACATTTTTAGAAATATTTTTGCACTATTTTATCACATTTTCAGATTTTAATATTATTTTTCTTCTATATTAATTGTTTCATCTATAATATATTCAGGTCTTCTCTTTGTTTCATCATATATTCTTCCTATATATTCACCTATCATCCATAGTGATATTAGTATCATTCCTCCTATAAATGTCATTGTTACCATTAATGAAGTCCAGCCTGGAACTAAATTGTTCCAATCAAATGCATATGATAAAACTGCATATACCAAAAGTAGTATTGATATTATTACTGATAATATTCCCATTGCTCCTACTATTTTTAATGGTTTTATTGAAAAACTAAATATTCCATCTTGTGCTAATTTTAACATCTTCTTTAATGGATATTTTGTTTTTCCTGCATATCTTTCTTTTCTTTCATATTCATATGCTTTTTGTTTAAATCCTACCCAACTAAATAATCCTCTTAAAAATTTATTATGTTCTGGTAATGAATTTATTACTTCTACTACTTTTCTATCTACTAATCTAAAATCTCCTGTGTCTTTGGGTATTTCTACATCTGATAATGCATTTAATGTTTTATAAAACATCGATGCAGTTAAAAGTTTAAATCTTGATTCCCCTTCTCTTGATTTCCTTTTTCCATATATTACTTCATTTCCTTCTTCCCATAATTTTATCATTTCTGGTATTAATTCTGGTGGGTCTTGTAAGTCTGCATCTATTATTACTATTGCATCTCCTGTTACATAACGTAGTCCTGCTGTTACTGCACATTGATGTCCAAAATTTCTTGAAAATGATATTATTTTTACATTTTTATTTTCTTTTGCTATTTCTTTTAATATTTCTAGTGTTTTATCTTTACTTCCATCATTTATAAATATGATTTCATAATTATAATTTTCTATTTTTTCTAATACATTTTTTAATCTAGTATAACATTCTTTTGCCACTTCTTCTTCATAATACATTGGTACTACAACTGATATTTTTTTCATTTTTTTCTCCTCTATCCTATTTAATATTTAAAAGCCTTTCTTTAGAAGCTTTACATTTTTTATTTTTGATATAAATTTTTTAAAGTTCTGTTTTATACTCTCCTCATTTATACTAATAGAAGCAATTGGTATTAATACTACTATATATGGTAAAATATATCTTGATTTTGCTTCCCATAGAATATGAAAGGCAAAACCACCAACAAATATTGTAATTAAAAATATTATATCAAGTGAAAGCTTTTTTCTATTTTGAATAATAATTATTAAGCAACATAAACAAGTTGTTATTAATAAAGCTTTTTGATAAAACGTTAATGGCTTAGTCATATTTTGTAATAAATCATCTTCTTGTGTAATATTACTTCTTACTGCTGAATATGTATTTTCTGTCCACATTGATGCTATCTTCATAATATAAAATTCAAAAGTATAACCTATATTTTGTGAAAAATATACCAATCTATCTTTTATTCTTTCTAGATATTCTTTTTCAATATTCTCAGGGTCTTTTAATGCTGCTTCTCCTATGCTTTCTTTATACCATCCATTAGCTCTTGGTCCTTCTTCCATTGCCATTAGGAAGTAACTTATATTAGGATATTCTTTATCTTTGTCCATATCATATCTTGTTAAACAATAATCTTTAACTAAGGATGATGGTAAAATTGATATAATTATATATGCTATAATAATTGTTATTGAAAGTAAATTTCTTTTCCATGTTTTTTTAGTAAATTCATTAATTAAATCAAATATTAAGTACATTACAGTTGCTATTATAAATATTAAACTGTTTGTCCTCATCATAAATGCTATCATCATAAGTATTGATGAATAAATAAAATATCTTATCTTTTTATTTTCTGTATATCTCATTATGAAATAAACTGAAAACAAACATAATGCTAAACTTGGTATATCTCCATATATAAATGTTGCTAACATTGGTAATGATATAAATGTTAATATTAATATAAATAACAAGACTTTATTTGTTTCATATTTTTTAGATAATTGTTGATTTATTTTATATATTGCAAAAACAATAAAAAATATAGCAATAACATTTAATACTCTTAATATTCCTATTCCATCAAAATGAATTAATTTAAAAAACAAACTGTACACAAACGCTAGTGGTATTTGTTGATGGTATAATTGCATGTATTCACTTAGTGGTATTCCTGCATAAGTCATGTCTGGTAAATATTCTTCTAAATCTCCGCTATAAAAAGTTTGTGCTAGATTACATACATGTATTTGGTCCCCAACTATTGGTGGTCTAACTAATATTGTCCAAACTATAGTAAAAGTTATATAAATAAATAATGAAATAAAAAGAAAAATCTTACTAATTTTCATTTTTACTTTTAAATCTTTTTGATTAGTTATATATTTATTAATAGTTCTTGAAATAAAATAAATTAGTAATCCTGTAATAATAATTCCAATAATATATAAAATGCTATTATTATTAATTGTAATATGTTCTGATAAGTCAAGTGTAGATGTATATATTATATTTACTATAATAATTGTTAATAAAAAAATAACGCCTAAAAAAACAATAATTTTTTTCAAACAAAATCCCCCTTACGAATTATTATTATAAATTCCTTATATTCTTTAATCTTTCCAAACTCATTTTAACATATACATTACTAAAAGTACAGTAATTTATTTTTGCTTTTCATTATTAACTATAAAAGGGAGAGGCAATATACCTCTCCCAAAGTTTACCTTACTTAAGAATAATTATTCCTCCATAAGGCAACAAATAGTCATGGTCGACATTAAGGCTAAAGTGAGCCTTTTCTTCCTTGAACTCTTCTGGCAAATTAATGTGATAATTGCTCTCACCTCGATTTACCATAACAAACACAGAGTTTGTCTTGTTCCTTCTTACAAAGGAAAAAACATTCTGATTTGCTTCAAGGATTTCAAAGCTACTTTCCTTACCAGTATAGATACTCCTAAATTTACCAATTTCTTGGTAGAATTTAAGAAGCTCTTTGTCCTCATCTCCCCATGGATAGCACTTTCGGTTAAATGGGTCTTTAAATCCATGTAAACCTACTTCTGTACCATAGAAGATACAAGGATTTCCTGGCAAGAAATACTGTAAAATCACAGCTACTTTAAGCCTTTTTATAGCTAGGTCATAATCATCTTGCTCAAGTTTATCATGTTCAAACTCGAACCTTCTAAACTCATCTGTTGCAAAATAGTTATAACCATGCCAAATGGTTGGTGCCCTATCAATTTCCCAATGCCTATAATCATCTCTGACATATGGCATAGCACTTGATAGCATTGTGATGGCTCTTGGTATATCGTGAGTATCTAGACTATTGAACATAATATCAATTGTCTCTTGAGGATAGTTGTCAAGAATATATGAAATCTCTTTCCTGAGAGCTTCACTATTTCCTTTTGTAACAAACTTTAGAATTCCATCAGTAAATGGATAGTTTGTCGGACAATCTAATCCTTTTCCAAGAATTTCAATTGGTACATATTGCCAACATTCTCCGATGATAAGACTCTTCTTATCGTGGTTTGCACGATTTCGAATGCCTTCCAAGAAGAATGGTTGCAATTCTTCTGCTACATCTAGTCTAAATCCATCGACATACTGACCAAGGGTGGCAACTACTCCATGTTCACCATAGATATACTCTTGGAATTCAGGATTATTCTGGTTAAAAATTGGCATATCTCTAAAGATACCATACCAGTACCTATAGTTGCCATATTCATCCCAAATGAACCAATCCCTATACCTAGAGTTTTGCCCATTATGCAAAGCATCTTGGAAGATTTCATTGTCTGAACCACAATGGTTAAATGCAACATCCAAAATAAGATGAATCCCATTCTGGTTTGCAGTCTCATGTAGTGACTTCAAATCTTCAAATGTTCCAGCATCCGGGTCAATTGACATATGGTTAGTTGCAGCATACCTATCATAACGGAACAGACTTTCATTAATAGGTGAAAGATATAAAATTCCAACAGACAACTCTTTAAAGTAGTCCATCTTTTCTTCAATACCTTTCAGATTTCCACCAAAGAAATCATTGTTATGATATTCGCCTTTTTCGTTCTTACCCCAATTAGGCATTTCTCCCCAAATGCGGTAATTACGACCTTCTTGGTTTAGAGTTGTTCCATCACCTGGATTAAACCTATCAACAAAAATCTGATAAGCGATTTTATCACTTGCCCAATCTGGGACAGAAAAATCATTGTAAGCAACAATGCTCCAATAAGGTGATTCTTCCCAAGGGTTAAGGATAATGGGTTCGCCATCTCCACGATTAATTTTGATAGCTTTATCTTCTCCATTTATCTTTAAAGTAAAAAAGAAGAAGTACTTAACAGGACTATCAAACTGCAACTCTGCAGAGTACCTTTGATATTCCTCATTTTTTTCTTCCTTCTTCATTAGTTCTATAATAGATGGAGCTTCTCCATACTGATTAAGCAGTACTTTGAAATTAGTGATTTCACCAAGCCAATTGGCTAGCTCGACCTCTAGTTTGAATGTTTCCCAGACCTTTACTTTATTTCCAGGAATCATCCTTATAGTACATGTCTTTTTCCGCATCATTTTGTTTTCCTCCTAATGCTTAACGGACATAACTATTTGTTTGTCCTAAGACTTGTATTATAATTTAACTTTACTACATTTGTCGTTTTTTGTCAATAGATGTAAAAGCTAGAAAAACGCCACTTAAGGCGTCCTTCTAGCTTTTTAATCATTCATTTCTTTTTTTCCATTATACTCATTTACTAAATACAATGGTCTATTTTTAGTCTCATTAAATATTCTTCCTAAATACTCTCCTATTATTCCAAATAACAATATTTGTATTCCTGAGAAAAATAATATTAGTAATATAATTGCTTGATATGCTTGTATTGCTTCTTGTATTACTATAGATTTAACAATTACATAAATAAAATATATACCTAATACTATAAATGTTGGTATTGAAATATATGTAGCAAGTCTTAATGGTGATGTTGTAAATGATGTTATTCCGGTCTATTGCTAAATCCATCAATTTTATATAATTCCACTTTGTTTTTCCTGCTACTCTTGGGTCTCTATCATATAATACTTCTTTTTTCTTATATCCTATCCAACTAAACATTGATTTTGTATTTCTTTGTGATTCTCTAAGTTTTTTTAGAGCATTTACACATCTTCTATCAAGTAATCTAAAGTCTCCTGTATCCTCTTGTATTTCAACTTTTGTTAAGTGTTGTAATACTCTATAATATACTTTTGATGTGAATTTTTTTAGCCATGTTTCTCCTTTTCTTGACCTTCTTTTTGCATATACATCATCATATCCTTCTTCCCAATACTTAACAAGTTCTGGAATTAATTCTGGTGGATCTTGTAAATCTGCATCCATAAATACTACACAATCTCCTGTTGCATAGTCTAATCCTGCTATCATTGCAATTTCCTTTCCAAAGTTTCTTGAAAAATCCACATAACATATTCTATTATCTTTTTTTCTCATATCTTTTATTAATTCTAAAGTCTTGTCTTTGCTTCCATCATTTATAAATAAAATTTCAAATTCATAATTTGGCATATTGCTCATTAATTTTTCCATTCTATCATATAATAATGGTAAAGATTCTTCTTCATTATATGCTGGTATTATTACACTTATTTTCTTCATTTTATTGCCCTCTTTCAATGTTTTTATTTTTCACTTCTATTATTTTCTTCTTTAGGTATTTCTTTTATTTTTCTAATTTGTTTCATCAATAGTGTATTCATTACTACAATAATTGTCATTGTTGACATATTAAAGAATGTATATCCTGCTAAAAATGAAATTGCAAATGCAAATCCTACTCCTAATAATAATAAAATATATTCTTTGCTTATTTTTCTTATATTTTTTATTCCCATATATGCTGAATATATAAATATTGCTAAAAATGGCATAAAGTATAAAACAAATCCACATATTCCAAAGTTTAGTAAAAATGCTGGTATTTCCATTTCTAAGACTAATTCTCTAAAATTATTCATATAACCATTTCCAAATAATATTGATAAAATATTATATTGATTTTTTACTAATAATACATTATATATTAGTTGTTGCATTCTTTGGTCATGATTTTTTATATTTAGTTTATTTGCAATATCATATAATTCTATTATTGATTTTTCTTGTGCTTCAGATAAATATCCTTTTTCTAAAGTTTTATTATCTATTGCTTGTTTTATTTCTAAAATGCTTCCTGTTACATGTGATTCTATATTTGTGTTTTCATCTACAATATTTTTTTGAATATTATTTAAATGTTGTCTTCTTTGTATAGTACTAGAACCTACGGCAATAACTACCAATAGTACTGCACATATTCCTGCTACTATTAATAAAATTGTTTTTCTATTAAATTTTTGTTTATTTAATATATTATAAAATATTTCTACAAGTGCATAAAGTACTAATACTAATATAAATCCATATAAACCTACTCTTGTCCCTATCAATGTTGTTAAATATATTCCTACTAATATTATAATTGGTATAATTAATTTTCTTAGCTTTTTATCTTTTAAATTTATTAAACATATAAATGTTGATAATATTAGTATTATACTTATACTATTTCCTGATTCAAACCATCCTTTATATCCCATTCCTTCAATATATGTACTAGATGATGTTTTTGTTAGTATTGCAATAAATATTGAAATAATATAAATCCCTGCTGATATTATTATACTTTTATTTAAATTTTTTACATCTTTATCTTTAAATACATATAAAAATATTCCTAGTACTAATATCATAAATGTATAATTTATTATATATTGTGCTTCATGTGTTACATTACTATAACTACTTAATGTATGTAAATTTTGAAATATTAATAAATGTATAATTCCATATATTAAATATATTAATCCTCCAATAATTACCCATTTTCTAAATTTTTTTCCTTCTTTGAAAAATAAATAAATTGCTATACATATAGGGATTATTGGTCTTAGTATTGTTGATGGAGAAATGCTTGTATTAAAACAATTTCTCCATAAAAAGCTAGCTATATCTAATATCGGGCATAATATAATAAATATACATAGGATATTTTCTATATTTATTTTCCCCTTTAATTTTTCCATATTATTTATTTTCCTTATCTTCTTAATAATTCTCCCAATGGTCTTTTTTCATTTAACCTTCTTATTGTTTCTGCAAATAATGGTGCTATTGATACTACTTTTATTTTATCAATTTGTTTTTCTTTTGTTAATGGTATTGTATTTGTTATTACTAATTCTTTTAATGGTGAGTTTTGTATTCTTTCTATTGCTGGTCCTGATAAAACTCCATGTGTACATCCTGCATAAATTGCTTCTGCTCCAAATTCTTTTAGTACTCTTACTGTTTCCATCATTGAACCTGCTGTATCTATTTCATCATCAAATATTATTGCATTTTTTCCTTTTACATCTCCAATAATAGTTGTTCCTATTGCTTTATCATTGTTTCCATCTCTTCTTTTATCTAGCATTGCTATTGGGCAACCAAAGAATTCTGAATATTTGTATGCTTTTTTTGAACTTCCAGCATCTGTTGCTACAATTACCATATCTTTTAATTTTTTCTGCTCAAAATATTTTTCTAATAATCTTTCTGCTGAAAGTCTATCGCAATTTATGTTATTAAAATATGCTTGTATTGCTGGATTGTGTAAATCACAAGTAATTACCCTTGTTGCTCCTGCTGTTTCTAACAGCTGAGCTATCAATTTTGCTGTTATTGGTACTCTCGGTTGGTCTTTTTTATCAGACCTTGAATATGTAAAATAAGGTAATACCACATTTATTTTTCCAGCTGATGCTCTTTTTACTGCATCTATTGTTATTAATAATTCCATTATTCTTTCATTTACTGGTGGTACATTACTTTGTACTAAATAAACATCTTGTTCTCTTACTGTTTCTAATATTTGTACAAAATTATTATCATTTTTAAATTTCATTCTATTAATTTTTCCCATTGGTAATTTTAAATAGTCACATATTTCCTTTGTAAAAGGTTCTGCACATTCACTACAAGCAAATATTTTTATATTCTCCATAATTTCTAATCCTTCCCTTATTTTTTCTATTTTTATAATATTAATAACTAGTTATTGCGTCTAAAATTTCACTTTCAGTTAATTCTTGCATCTTATTTGTTGTTACTTCTAAAATTATTTTATTGTCTTTTTGATATGGTTCTACTGCCTGTGTTGGGTCCATATCTTCAAATGGATATTCTGTTATTTCACCAGATATATAATCTCTTTCATAAGCTATTCCTGTTATATTAATTATATATAAATTGTTTGAGTTTATCATATTTATTAGTTTATTTGCCATATCATTATTTTCTGAATTATTTATTTGTAAATATCCATCGTCAGATATAGTAAAGTCATTTATATTATTATTTTTTAGTAAAGTAGAAAAGCTTTCTCTTGATTCTTCTGAAATCCAAACTCCATTATCTGTTGGTGCTTTTTCTATTAATTCACTTATCTCATTTTCTTCTGGTATTGTATTTTTTATTATTCCTGCTAAGTCTACATCAAATTGCACATCAGGCTTTACTTGTAAAATTTTTCTTCCATCATATTCTTCATCTACATAATAGATGCCTGTATTTCCTGTTGCATTTATTTCATTTTTCATATTTTCTATTTCTTCCACATTTTGATTACTTGTATCTTGGTCAACTATACTTGTATTGTCTTCTGCATTTTCATTTGTCACATTGTTTTCTGATACCAGAATCATATTATTAACATATTCATTATCCTTTTTACTAAAAAATATTACTAATGCAACAATTAAAATTATTACTATTATAGCTAGTCCTATTATAATATATTTTTTATTTTTCATAAAACTTTCTCCTTTTATTTAGATTAATATATTTTTATTTATCCTTTTTACCTGATTTCTTTTTGCTTACTGCCATGAAAATTCCAAATAGAATTATTATAACTACCAAGCCTATTCCTATAATTACATCTGTATTTATACTTGATTCTTCTTTGTTTTCCTCATCTTCTATATTTATTGTATATGCCTTTACATTTCCATTTTCTGCTGTTACCTGTATAATAACACTTTTTTGTTCTGGTGTTATTTCAACTTTTCCTGTTCCTTCTATTGTAGCTTTTTCATCATCAGGTTCTGCTGTTATATTTAAACTTGTTACACTATTTCTATCTTTTACATATATTGTATATGCATCATTTTCTCTTATAAATTCTGGTTCTAGTTCATATCCTTCAACACTTAAAGATTTTAAATAATTATTTGCTGATTTTCCTACATATTCATTAGATGTTTCATTTGTATCATTATTATTTACTTGTGTTGTTGTATTTTCAGAATTTGTGTTTTCTTGTACTTGTGTATTATTAGCATTTTCTTCATATTGTTTTTCTAATTCTGCCGCCTCTTCTTCTGTAAAATCTGCCATTCCATGATTATCTGGTGGTACTGGAATATCTACTAATCTATCAGTTGCAAAAACATTTGTATATATTCCTAATACAAATACAATTATAATTCCCATAATACTTAATATTTTCTTCATTTTTATTCCCCCTTACATTTTTAATTTTATTATATTATATAGTCATATGTCAATATAATTTTGCTTATATAAAATTTCTCATTTATACTTAATTCTACTATTTCTCTAATATAGACTAATACTTATAGATTTATTATATAATAAAAAGTACTAATTAAAATCTATTTAATTAATACTTTTATAAACATTATTTTTTATTTTCTGATTTTATTTCATGGTATTCTTTATCAGTATTTACATTCCATACATTTTCTTTTGTTGTTTTTCCTTCTATAATATTTTTTGCAGCCTCCATTCCTGTTACCATAGAATGGTCCATGTTATTATATCTATGTTGTCCATTTCTTCCTATACAATATAAATTATCTATTCCATTTATATAATCTATTAATTTATCAATATCTTTGTATGTATCAAAATATGCTGGATATGCTTTCTTAACTTTTTCACGATGAGCATCTTCTACTTGTTCTTTATTTATTATATTCATAGAAACCAACTCATCTATTGCAAAATCTATAAACTCTTTATCTGACATATTCCAATACTTATCGCCTTCTGAGCATGTATATTCTAATCCTATCCATACTTTATTTTGTACATCTTTTACCAAATATGGTGACCAGTTATTAAATATTTGTATTCTACACATTTTAACATCTGGTTCTTGAACATAAATCCAACAGTCTGGAACTATATTTCCTAATGTTTTTATATTTGTTTTGTTTTCCAAATTTAACTTGTCCACTAATAAACCAACCGTTATAAAATCTCTAAATGGTAAACCTTTGGCTATATCTTTTATGTTTTGTGGTACATCTATTCCTTTAAATCCTGCAACTAAATCATTCATTGGCATACTTGATGCAAATATATCTCCTTCAACTTTTTCTATATTTCCATTAACTTCACATTCTAACGCCTCTATTTTATTATTTTTAAAATCTATATTTTTTACTCTATATCCCTTTTTTATAGTTCCACCTAATTCTTCTACCTTTTTTGCCAGAGTCTCCCATAATTGTCCTGGACCATATTTAGGATACCAAAATTCTTCTATTAGTGATGTTTCTGTATTTTCTTTATTTTTACTTCCAAACATTTTATGGAACATATCTTTTACTACTGCTGCAATAGATATTCCTTTTACTCTTTGAGCTCCCCAATCAGCTGATATTTCGCTTGGATGTCTTCCCCATAATTTTTCAGTATATTTTTCAAAGAACATACTATATAATACTTTTCCAAATCTATTAATATAAAAATCTTCTAATGATTTTTCTTCTCTTTTTACAAAAATTGTTTTTAAATAGCTAAAACCTGCCTTTATAGTCCTTCCCAATCCCATATTTTTAAAAGTTTCTAATTTCATACTAATTGGATAGTCAAAAAACTTTTTCAAATAATAAATTCTTGAAACTCTATGTCTTAAGAGCATTACATTATCTTCAGTTTCTGGGTCTGGTCCACCTTCTACCAAAGGTTTTTTTCTATTTAAAATTTTATCATCTATAGAATCTTTTCCTTGAATTGGCATTAACTCCTTCCAGAAATTCATAACTCTTTCATCCTTAGAAAAGAATCTATGTCCACCAATATCCATACGATTTCCATTATATCTTACTGTTTTTGATATTCCTCCTATTTCTGAAGATTCTTCCAAAATAATTACATCATATTTATCCTTTCCATCTTTTAATATTTGATATGCCATAGTTAAA
This sequence comes from uncultured Clostridia bacterium, assembly GCA_944386195.1. GTDB lineage: Bacteria > Bacillota > Clostridia > TANB77 > CAG-508 > CAG-269. Next base: position 6,683 of record CALXAD010000004.1, on the reverse strand, counting down.
CCTGCTGGTCCTGCTCCTATTATCACTACTTTTTCTTTCATTTTATTCTCCCTTCTTTATTTTTCCTGCAATAACATATAGTACTTTTCTTGCTCCAAAATTCCATATAAATACTAATGCTGTTGATATTATTTTACTTAGTATATAATATAATCCCATAGAAGTAAATAGCCATAAAAATAAAGTATCCAATCCAAGCCCAACAACTCCAATTATTGCATATATTGTAAATTCTATAACTTTATTAAATTTTTCTTCTTTTGCAAAGACTAAAATTTTACTTAGTATATAGTTTGTTACTAATCCTAATATAAATCCCAATACATTTGATAATAAATAGTATAGATGAGCTACTTCTGTGAAAACATATAAAGAACCTATATTTACGACTGCTGCAATTCCTCCTACAAAAATATATCTTAAAAACTGTATTTTTACATCATTTGTTTTTTCTATTAATAATTTATTTAATATTTTTTTCATTTAAAAAATTCTCCTTACTTACTGAAATTTTTCCTAAAATAGTTCCTGCAGATAATATTACCATACATACTGATGGGAAAAACAATCTTTGTTCTTCAAATGGTGCTCCAAAAATTAGTGTAAATATATTCGCAAATATTGTTGATGTAAAAAATGCACAAATCCAATTTATTTGTTTATACTTTATAATATACCATACTAAATAAATAATTCCAACTACTAATAGTATATATATCATTCCAAATGTAATTGGCAAAATTAATGCTCCTAATTCACTATAATTACATATAATTTTCCCATTATCATCTTGTACATGGATATATGATGTTGTTATATTTTTAGAACCCATTTCAATAAATTTATTAATTATGAAATTTTTATATTTATCATTGTTTTTTATTGATTCATTTGCAAATTCAGATATTTCTTTTTGAGAATGAGTCTTTTCTATTTCATTATATATTTCAAAAGTTCTCCCTTGAGTAATTTCTTCTCCTTTTATCAATTCATCAATTTCTTTAACCATTTCTGTATTACTTGAATCTTTATATGCTCCACTATATACGGCAGTAATAAAACCATTAAGACCAGATACTGATGTCAAATTAAATGTACCATAATATCTCTTTACTTGAAAACAATATCCAACTAAAATCATGCAACAAACCAATAACGATATTACTGCAAAAATTAATTTTTTTCTCTCCTCTTTTTCTAAAAGCCATTTCAATAATATAAACAATATATATATTGGAAGTAAATATATAAATGCTGGTCTAGTTAATATCATTACCAAAATAACAATCCCCATCAGTCCTGCCGCAATTTTGGACGGTTTCTTCAAATATTTTATAGTAATAAAAGCTAACACTGTCATTTCTAATATAGAAATTGATTCTGTTAACACTGTAGCATTCCAAACAATAATTGTAGGACATATTCCAAATATTAAGGTTAAAACAGAAACTATAATTTTATTTTTCGCAAGCATTTTCAAGGTACAATATATAAAAATAATAGAAATTAAAAACAGAATTTTTTGTGTAATTGCTATATTGTTACTAAGATTAGCTTCACCACCAATTCTCTTTATTACTTTTATAAAATATGGATAAACTGGTGTTCTTACATTATTAACATAACCATTAAAAATACTTTCTTTATTATAATTATATATATAAGATGCCGAATCTGCTTGAATAATACCATTTGGTATTTTGGAATATACAATAGTTTGAATAATAATAATAGCTATTATTAAATATAAAATTGGTTCTTTTAAAAAACTTATTATTTTCTTTTGGATTTTTTGAATACTTAATTCATTTTTCATATTTTTATCTTCCTTTACCTCACTAAGCTTTATCTAAAAATCTTTACAATATTGTTTTAAATGAAAAATGGTAAACTAATTATACCATCAATTTACCATTTTCCTTTCTGAGATTTTTATATTACTTTTAAATAATCTGTTGCTACAAATCCTCTAGTACCATCATCAAATATTACTATATCCCACAAATGTCCATCTGCTTTATATACATTTTTCATAATACGTGTACCTTTGCTTCCTTCTTCAACTGCTTTTAAAATATAACTTTGGTCTGTACTTGGTTCTGTGCGGACATTTACACCATCTTTATCATTAACAATTACTCTATCATTACAATTTGTTATATCATTAATAATCTCTAAATAAGATGTTGAACAATATCCCATTCTTCCATCTAATGTTATTACCTTATGCCATCCATTATCTAGTCTTTCTATTGATATAAGTTGTGTTCCTGTTGGTAATCTACCACCAACTAAAGTCTTATCTCCTCCTTGTGTACTAGGTTCTGAACGTAATGCTAATCCCATCTCTGTTTCTGTTACTTGAACACTTATTGGTCCTGAACTTGTAACTTCATTTTTTGGCATTTCTGATGGTTTAGTAGGCATATTTTCATAAACAGGGATTATAAATTTTATAGTATTATCTAATGTTCCAGTATCCTCATATGCTCCTCTAAATATAAGAGCCTCTTTATATGCTGCTGATAAATTTTGCATATATTGATGTGTATAAAATTCTCCTGGACTTGCTGGGTTTACATCGAATTTATTTAAATATAAAGTATTTTGTTTTGCATCAATATATCCTTCTTTTAATACTTTTATTCCGCCTTCTAATCCTTTTTGCATTGTGTCCCAACCTTCTTGTTTAGCTTTTGCTAAAGCTGTATTTACTTCATCTCCTACTGATGCACTTATGTTAAATGGATTATAATATTTTTTTCCATCTCCACCATCCATATTGATTGTGTCAGAGCCTTTATATCCTTGTTCTTGGAATAACCTAGCTAGTACATAATATGGATTTATATTTGTTGATTTACAAGCATTCATCACATCTTGTGCATAGCCATCCAAAAATGTTCCTTCAATTTGGTATTGAATAGAATCTAATGTTGCTCCACTAGATGAATAATCTGCTAAATCTACAAATTGGAATACATCAATATCATTTAATATATTTCTTGGGTCCATATAATATGCAATTGCTTTATAAGATGCTGATGCCCATCCACTATTCACTACTGGATTTGGTGCAATCCATTCTCCACTATATGTACTCATATCAACTAAATTTGCAGTTCTATTTGCATAATCATATTCACCTTGAACTGCTGTATTAAAATCTAAACCTGTATATAATACTTCAAATTGCCAATTTGGATGTTTCTCAACTATCTTATTTACAGCTTCTGAAATTCCTGGATATTTATTAGTATCTATACTAACACCTAAATTTGCTTTATAAAAATAAAACATTTGTCTATCATTATATTTCAAATTTTCTAATACAAGTTTTGAACCATTTGATATTTTATTTTGTATTGTAATTGCCATGTCTGGTCTTAGTACAGGTGAAATAACCCAACCATTTATATTACTGTCTCTTATTATCCACATTTGTCCTATTTCACCTTTATATTCATCTTGTACTATTTCTGCTCCACCTGTTACATTATTATTTTTTACTGTTAAACTTTTTCCTGTATGTCCTGCTGTTATTTTATAAAATCCATCCATATATTCTACTTTAAATTTTTGAGCAGCTACATTTCCATAACTCCATATATCTACTTTGGCATTATTAGCTGTACTACTTCCTGCTACCTCTATTGATTTTGTTGAATCTGCTCCTACTGCCAAATTATATGTACCATTATCTTTTGTTTTTGTAACATCAACTGTTTTTACTACATAAAACATTTGATTATCACTATTTTTAGTTTGTGATAATATCATTTTAGAACCATTAGCTATACTACCTTCTACAGTTATTGATAATTGTGGATTACTTAGTAATGATATTACCCAACCGTTTTTTCCACTATCTCTTATTAACCATTTTTGTGAATCTAGTCCTTTATAATCATATTGTACTATTTCTGCTCCTTCTTTTAAATTATTATCTTTTACTGTTAAACATTTTCCTGTATGGCTTGCTGTTATTTTATAATATCCATTTACATATTGTAAATTAAATTTTTGTGCTGGCACATTTCCATAGTCCCATATACCAACTTTTGCATTATTAGCTGTATTGCTTCCTGCTACTTCTATTGACTTTTTAGAATCTGCTCCTACTAATAATTCATATTTTCCATTATCTTTTGTTTGCTCTGTTTCAGTTATATTATACATATAAAACATTTGATTATTACTATCTTTTGTATCTGACATTATTAATTTAGCACCATTTTTAACATTATCTTGTACTGTTATTGAAATTAAAGGATTGCTAAGTGAAGATATTACCCATCCATTCTTTTTGCTATCTCTTAATATCCATTTTTGTGAATCTAGTCCTTGATATTCATATTGTACTACATCTAATGTACCAGTAGAATTATTAATTATTGCTGTTAAACTTTTTCCTGTATGCATTGCTGTTATTTTATAAAAGCCTTCTTCATCATAACTTAAATAAAATTTTTGTGCTGGTACATTTCCATAATTCCATATATCTACTTTTGCATTATTAGCTGTGTTACTTCCTGCTACTTCGATTGTTTTATTTGAATCAACACCTATAGCCATTTTATAAATACCATCATCTTTTGTCTTTTCATCTTTACTTATATTATACATATAAAACATTTGATTATTATTATCTTGTGTTTTTGATAATATAAGTTTAGCTCCATTTGCTATATTTCCTTTTATACTTATTGATAGATTTGGATTACTTAATAATGATATTACCCATCCATTTTTTCCACTATCACGTAATACCCATTTTTGTGAATCTAGTCCTTGATAATTATACTGTACAATTTCTGCTCCTTCTTTCAAATTATTACCTTTTACTGTTAAACTTTTTCCTGTATGCATTGCTGTTATTTTATAAAAGCCTTCTTCATCATAACTTAAATAAAATTTTTGTGCTGGTACATTTCCATAATTCCATATATCTACTTTGGCATTATTTCCAGTATCACTTCCTGCTATTTCTATTGTTTTACTTGAGTCTTTTCCTACTGCTATTTTATATATTCCATTATCTTTTGTTTTTTCTGCCTTTGTTACTGCTCTTTGATAATTCATAGTTTCAACACTATTTTCTTGTTCTCCAATAACATTATCCTGTGAAACAGTATTTTCTACTGTTTCATTACTAGCATTTACAGATTCATCTGTTGTATTTTGATTATTAGATATGTTGGTATTATTATTTGAATTTTCATTTTTTGAACTATTCACAACATTTGTATTTTCAGAATTTACTACATTATTAGATGTGTTTTCTTCTATACTAACATTGTTTTGTACAACATTATTTGTACTTGCCAAACTTGTAACTTGTGCAAAACTTAATATTAAAGCTACTCCTAAAATTATTTTTTTACTTTTCATTATTATCTTCTCCTATTTTTTTAATAACTAAAAACTTCTAAGTAAATTCATTGTTGCATTAGTAAATTTTCCTACATAATTTCTACTTACTGTTTGATTATGATTACTTGCTTCAGGTAATTCTAACAACATTGATCTAGTATTTGAAATACTTCTTGCCCAATTAATAAAATATCCAGAACCATATGAACTAATATGTTTGCTTATTCCAAATTCATTTCTATAAAATTTACCAATACTATTATCACCTATTGTTTCATTTAACCATCCATGAACATCTATTACAATATTTTGAGAACCTTTATTACTTATAATAAAATCTCTTAAAGATTGTGCTTCATATGCCTGTAAAGCTTGTGTTCCATTATAATTTCTTGCTGAACTTGTTTTTTTATAGCCTACTGGGAAACATCTATTCATATCTATTCCCTTGTTTCCTGGTGCCCAACTATATAAACTTGTACGACCTGGTCCATTGTTTGTCCAACCATTGTATTCACCATCTGGATTTATTGATGGTAAAATATAAATTGTCCATTCGCTTACTAAATCATCTGGCATATTATTTTTTAAATAATTAAAGAATTGGTCTGCTATGTATGTTAGTTCTTGACCATCATAATTATATGAATCTTCAAATCCATGAATTGCAAAACCTAAAAATAAATGCTTACTTCCTCTACCTATTTGATAATATTTTAAATAACTTCCTCCTGCTCCTTTATACATTAATCCAGATTTTCCATATAATCCATCTTTAATATTTTTATCAACATATGGTGAAACATAAAACATTTGATTATCATTATCTTTTGTTGCAGATAACACTAAAATTGCTCCGTTTTTTATACTTCCTTTTACACTTATTGATAATTGTGGATTACTTAGTAATGATATTACCCATCCATTTTTTCCACTATCACGTAATATCCATTTTTGTGAATCTAGTCCTTGATAATCATACTGTACTATCTCTGTTCCTTCTGTTAATTTATTTCCTTTTACTGTTAAACTTTTTCCTGTATGCATTGCCGTTATTTTATAAAAGCCATCTAGATATTGTAAATAAAATCTTTGTGCATCAACATTTCCATAATTCCATATATCTACTTTGGCATTATTTGATGTACTACTTCCTGCTACTTCTATCGTTTTGCTTGAATCTTTTCCTATTGCTATTTTATATATTCCATCTTGTTTTGTTCTCTCATCTGTTGTTATATTATACATATAAAACATTTGACTATCATTATCTTTTGTTTTTGATAATATTAATATTGCTCCGTTTTTTA